>SYDY01000069.1 GCA_005801425.1 Bdellovibrionales bacterium
AAACCACCACCGGTGGAAATGCGCTTAAGTTTTATGCCTCGGTTCGTTTGGATATCAGGCGGATGGCGGCGATTAAGAGCGGGGAAAAAATTATTGGCAATCGTACGCGCGTCAAAGTGGTTAAAAACAAATTGGCTCCGCCATTTAAAGAACATGAATTTGATATTCTCTACGGCGAAGGCATTTCGCGTGAAGGCGATATTCTCGATTTGGTGACCGATCTTGGTATCATCGACAAAAACGGCGCTTGGTATTCCTACGAGGGCGAGCGCATGGGCCAAGGCCGTGAGCAAAGCTGCGAGTTTCTCAAGCAAAATCCGGATATTTGCTCAAAACTTGAGATGCGTGTTCGTGAACACTTCACGTTATCGGCCAACCGCGATAGCGAAATTGTAGTATCGGATGTCAAGGCGAGTGTGGAGCCGATTCTTGCCAAGGTGGCTCCCCCTGCTGCACCAGGGGCAGAGAAAAAAGTGGCGAAGCCTCGTACTGCAGTGCGTTCATAAACCATGTTACTTGGCGTGTGGTCTTCTTGAACACACCTAAAATCGCTTGCTTGACAGAATTCTAGGGCATCCGTAATCCTGGTCTGATATCCTGAAGGGGGCCTTGGGCAGGGTTTTAAGGATGAGTCGCGTCATGGTTACCGATCCGCAAGCGAATCGCATTATTATTTTTGATACAACTCTGCGTGATGGTGAGCAGTCGCCTGGCGCGACCATGAACCTTGCGGAAAAACTAGAGATTGCCAGAGCGCTTGCGGAACTCGGTGTTGATGTGATCGAAGCGGGGTTTCCTGCAGCATCGCCCGGTGATTTTGAAACGGTTCAACGCATTGCTGCATCTAACTTTGGTCCTGTGATTGCAGGACTTGCGCGTTGCAGTGCGGGTGATGTGGCCGCGGCTGCCAAAGCACTTGAGCCTGCCCATAAAAAACGTATTCACGTATTTCTTGCAACGAGTGCGATCCATCGTGAACACAAACTCAAAATGGCC
Source organism: Bdellovibrionales bacterium (assembly GCA_005801425.1). GTDB lineage: Bacteria > Myxococcota > XYA12-FULL-58-9 > XYA12-FULL-58-9 > SYDY01 > SYDY01. The sequence goes on from SYDY01000069.1 coordinate 997, forward strand.
AAGGAAGAAATTGTTCGTCGCACCATAGAAGGTGTGCGGCTTGCGTGTGAGCATACCGACGACGTAGAATTTTCGCCAGAAGATGCAGCACGCACGGAACTCGATTTTCTCGCCGAAGTGGTCGAAGCGGCCATAGGTGCAGGCGCGACCACGATCAATATCCCAGATACTGTTGGATACGCAGTTCCGGCCCAGATGGGGGCGGTGATCCGTTATTTGAAAGAGCATGTTTCAAATATCAATAAAGCGATTTTGAGTGTCCACTGTCACAACGATTTAGGTCTTGCAGTGGCCAACAGCATTGCAGCCATCGAAGCAGGTGCACGCCAAGTGGAATGCACCATCAACGGGATTGGTGAGCGTGCGGGCAATTGTGCTCTCGAAGAAATTGTGATGGCGCTGAAGGTACGTCACGATTATTTTGGCTTTGATACCGGAATCAACACACCCAAATTATTTCGTACAAGTGAATTGGTAGCAGGGATCACAGGCATGCGTCCTCAGCGCAATAAAGCCATCGTGGGCAAAAATGCATTTGCCCATGAAGCTGGTATTCATCAGCACGGTGTTTTGCAAAACGCAGAAACCTACGAGATCATGAAGCCGCAGGATGTTGGCCAATCGCACACAGAAGTGGTGCTGGGCAAACATTCGGGACGTCATGCACTGCGCGCGCGTCTTGAAGAAATGGGATACCAACTTTCTGACGAGGTGTTGCAAAAAGTATTTGAAGAATTCAAACGCCTTGCTGACAAAAAGAAAGATATCTACGACGCCGATCTGGCAGCCCTTGCAAAAGGCCAAACAGAAAGTTCGTCATGGGCTTGGGAGCTTATTGCACTTTCCGCCAATGCAGGGAGCGGAGCCACGCCGGTTGCTGCGGTCAAATTGCGTCATATCGATGGTCATGAAGTGCTTGAGGCTGCAAGCGGCGATGGGCCTATTGAGTCATCGTTTAGGGCCATCGAACGGATCACTGGTATTGAACTTGTGTTGCGTGATTTTCAAATCCGCGGTGTGACTGTAGGGAAAGAAGCACAAGGGGAAGCAGTGATCGAAGTTGAATACAACGGTGGTTTATTGCGAGGCCGTGGTATCAGTACCGATATTATTGAAGCGAGTGCAAAAGCATTTCTGAGTGTTGTTAATAAAATTTTGGCCCAAGGCGATGCGCCGAATATGCCACGCCCCCATGCCCCATAAAAAGGAAGTACAATGCAAGAATCAAAAACTATTTGGCACAACGGTAAAATGATCCCATGGGGGGATGCGAAAATTCACGTCCTTGCGCATTGCGTGCATTACGGATCAAGCGTGTTTGAAGGCATTCGCGCGTACAACACGCCCGATGGATCACGCATCTTTCGTATGAAAGCCCACATTCGTCGCCTGTATGACTCGGCAAAAATTTATGGCATGAAGTGCCGGTTTACGCCGGAAGAAATCACACAGGCATGTTTTGATGTTTTGGATGAGAATGGATTTACGAGCGCGTATATTCGTCCTCTCATTTATCTTGGCTACGGTGAATTGGGTTTGTGCCCAACAGAGCGAACACCTGTAGACGCATCTGTTGTGGCCATACGCTGGGGCACCTATTTGGGCGAAGACGCATTGGATAAAGGTGTTGATGTTTGTATCTCGTCGTGGACTCGTCTTGCGCCCAATACAATGCCTACGGGCGCAAAAGCGGGCGGTAATTATCTATCATCACAACTGATTGCACGTGAAGCGCGGCGCTTGGGTTTTGTGGAAGCGATTGCACTTGATAACCGTGGTCTCGTGAGTGAAGGCCCGGGAGAAAATGTTTTTGTGATCCGCGATGGTGTGATCACAACGCCACCGCTTACCGCATCCATTCTTCCAGGCATTACCCGCGATACGGTGATCAATATCGCGCGGGATCTTGGTTACGAGGTGCGCGAATCCGACATGAGCCGCGAGATGCTTTATGTCGCGGATGAAATTTTCTTTACAGGTACGGCTGCAGAAATCACACCGGTGCGTTCTGTGGATGCGATTCAAGTGGGTGATGGCAAACGTGGCCCTATGACCCAAGCCATTCAAGAAGCGTTTTTTGGTTTGTTCAGTGGACGTACCGAAGACAAATGGGGATGGCTGGAAGGCAATCCCAAGAAATGCTAAAACATCATGAGCACATTATTCGATAAAATATGGAGATCCCATGTGGTGGTGCCTGAAAGCCATGACACACCAGCGGTTCTCTATATTGATTTACACTTGATCCATGAAGTGACATCACCTCAAGCTTTTGATGTGCTTCGTGCGCGTGGACTTACAGTACATCGTCCGGATCGTACCGTGGGAACCATGGATCACAGTACGCCTACAGGCCCTCGCAATGCGCTGGGGAAATATGCCTACGCGGATACACAGGCTGAATCGCAGGTGAACAAATTTGCGCAAAACTGCGCTGAATTTGGTCTTGAAATGCATGCTCTTGGTGAAAAAGGCCAAGGCATTGTGCATGTGATCGGGCCAGAGCGAGGTTTGACCCAGCCGGGTAAAACGATTGTATGTGGTGATAGCCATACGAGCACCCACGGTGCATTTGGTGCACTTGCTTTTGGAATAGGGACCACCGAAGTGGGTTACGTGCTTGCGACGCAATGTTTGTTGCAGCGTAAACCGCGTACCATGGAAGTTCGGATTGATGGTGCTCTGCCGCGTGGCGTGACTGCCAAAGATATGATTTTGGCAATCATCCGTAAAATAGGTGTCGCCGGTGGCACAGGTCATGTGATCGAATACACAGGATCTGCCATTCGCAACATGAACATGGATCAGCGCATGACTGTGTGCAACATGTCCATTGAAGCGGGCGCCCGTGCGGGCATGGTGGCTCCCGATGATGTGACGTTTGCGTATCTGCACGGACGTCATGCTTCACCGAAAGGGCATGCATGGGATGAAGCGGTTAACGCATGGCGTGCGCTGTGCAGTGATGGTGATGCGCGCTATGATCGTTCAATTTCGCTTGATGCGAGCCTGCTTGAACCGATGGTCACATTTGGCGTGGATCCTTCCATGGGGATCGGTATTTCTGAAGTTGTACCTTCGCACGGTATTCCCGGATTGCAGGATGCTTTGGCCTATATGGGTATTGAGCCGGGCAGGCCGCTTAAGGGACACCCTATTCAAGTTGCGTTTGTAGGGAGCTGCACCAATTCGCGTATCTCGGATATTCGTGCTGCGGCGGATATTCTAAAAGGCCGTCGTGTTGCAGAGGGTGTACGCTGTTTGGTGGTGCCTGGTTCGCAACAGATCAAACAAGAAGCAGAATCGCTTGGGTTGCATGATGTGATCCGCGCTGCAGGTGCTGAATGGCGCGAGCCAGGATGTTCGATGTGCATCGGTATGAATGGAGATATCGTGCCGCCAGGGCAGTATGCGATCAGCACGAGCAATCGTAATTTTAAAGGCCGTCAGGGCCCTGGGAGTCGCACGTTTCTCGCAAGTCCAGAAATGGTAGCTGCATCGGCTGTGATGGGTGTGGTGACCGATCCGCGTGAGGTGCTGCCATGAAAAAGTTTGAAAAATTTACGGCGCATTATGCGGTATTAAATCGTGAAGATATCGATACCGATCAGATCATTCCCGCGCGTTTTCTTAAAGTGACAACACGTGATGGATTGGGCAAGCATCTTTTCAGCGATTGGCGGTATCATGCCGATGGTAGTGACAATGAATCGTTTGCGCTGAATTGCTCAGAACATCGCCATGCCCAAATTCTTGTGGCGGGCGCCAATTTTGGATGTGGTTCATCGCGCGAGCATGCGCCATGGGCGCTTCATGATTTCGGGATCCGTGCGGTATTAAGCACGTCGTTTGGCGATATCTTTGCCAACAATGCGCTAAAAAATGGGGTGTTGCCGATCCAAGTTTCGCCAGAATTTCTTGCCCACCTCTTGGGTACTGATGGTGGGACCATGACCATCGATTTGGAAGCCCAAACGGTAACCCGCGATGATGGTATTTCCGAAAATTTTAAGATCGAATCGTTTGCCCGCTATCGTTTGTTGCATGGGATTGATGAATTTGAATTTTTAATGTCTCAGAGCGAAGCCATTGCCCGCTATGAACAGATCAATGGTAAATAAATGGAAGCACAGCTGATTATTTTGCCAGGTGATGGCATTGGTCCCGAAGTGGCGGCCGAGGCGGTCAAAGTTTTGCATGCAATCGAAAAACGCTTTGGCCATACGTTTGCTTTGGAAACGCGTCACATTGGTGGTTCTGCTATCGATCACGAAGGTGTTGCAGTAAGTGATGCAACGCTTGCACGATGCCAAGGTGCCGACGCCGTGTGGCTTGGTGCTGTGGGAGGTCCCAAGTGGGATGGTGGCAAGGTGCGTCCAGAGCAGGGCCTCTTAGCGCTGCGTCGTGCCCTTGGAACATTTGCCAATATCCGTCCTGTGAAAGTTTTCCCCCAGGTGGCCGATGCGTCGCCCATCAAGTTGGACCGTTTGCTGGGTGTAGATATGGTCGTCTGCCGTGAACTTACGGGCGGTATTTATTTCGGCGACAAGTTCCGTGACGAGAACTCGGCCACCGACGTATGCATGTACACGGTTCACGAAATTGAGCGCATAGTGCGTATGGCCTGCACCATGGCCATGGGTCGTCGAAAAAAACTGACCAGTGTGGACAAGGCCAATGTGCTTGAAACGTCGCGTTTGTGGCGCGAGATCACAACGCGTGTTGTGCGTGACGAGTTTCCTGAAATTACGCTTGAACATGTGCTTGTTGATTCGGCCGCAATGCATCTCATCCAAAAACCGGCCAGCTTTGATGTGATTGTTACAGAAAACATGTTTGGCGATATCCTCACCGATGAAGCCTCGGTGCTTGCGGGTTCCATGGGATTGCTTGCTTCGGCTTCGCTGGGGGCGGGTCGCTGTGGACTTTACGAACCCATTCATGGCTCGGCGCCAGATATTGCAGGACAAAATAAGGCGAACCCTTACGCATCGATTTTAAGCGTGGCGTTGATGCTGCGATATTCACTGGGACTTGAACACGAAGCGGTGATTGTTGAAGATGTTGTGTCGGAATGCCTGGACGACGGTGTGAGGACGGCTGATCTCGTAAAACCTGGCGATAAAGCTGCTTCAACGGCGCAGGCAGGGGACGCCGTGGCATCGCGCATATCAAATTTTGCCCGCTGATTGCCCGATCACCAGATCTGTGCGAATTTCAAAGCATGACGATGCGTTTTTTGAAAATGGTTTGGATCTTCGGCTTTGGTCTGTTGCTTTCATGCAACAAAAGCAAACCCACAGAGACGGTAGCAGCAAAGCCTGCGGCTGTGTCCCAAAATCAGGTGGCCGTATTAGAGACAACCGAAGGGCCTATTACGGTGGAGCTTTTTGCGCGTGAAGCCCCTGTTACTGTGGCAAATTTTTTAAACTATGCCAAATCGGGTTTTTACACAGATACGATTGTGCATCGCTCAGTCAAAGGCTTTGTGATCCAGGCAGGGGGTTACACTGCGGCGATGGTGGAAAAGCCCACGCAAGCACCCATTCGCAACGAAGCCAACAATGGGCTAAAAAATATTCGTGGTACGTTGTCCATGGCGCGTACCCAGGTGGTTGACAGCGCGACCAGTCAGTTTTTTATCAGTGTTGCTGACAATGCACCACTCGATCATGTGCCGGGCAATCCAAGTCAATTTGGGTATGCTGTTTTTGGTAAAGTCATCGAAGGCATGGATGTGGTTGATCGTATCAACAACGCTGATGTGCAATGCCCAAGCCGCGGTCCTGGGCCGTGTGATGAAAAATCGTTGCCTGAAGGCATGCGTGATGTTCCTGTTAAAACGGTCAGTATTCAACGTGTTGTGATTAAAACCATCGAAGAAGGGAAATAATTTCCATGGTTCACGCCTATCCTTTTCGTGGACTTCGGGTCCGTGCTGATCGTGCGGTGCAGGTCGCTTCGGTACCTTACGATGTAATTGACACTGCAGCGGCCAAATTGCAGGTGCGACGCAACCCGATGTCGTTTTTGCAAGTGACCCGGCCAGAATCAAATTTGTATTTGGAAGAACCGGCCAACGTATCTACGTGTGAAGCCGCCTCGCTTGGGGCGCTTCGTGATTTTTTACAATCCGAAACGCTGATCCAAGATCAAACGCCGCGTTATTATCTCTATCGCTTGCAAGAGGGTGATCACGTACAAACGGGAGTCGTTTTTTGTGCCTCGGTGGCCGATTATCTTGCAGGTATCGTAAGGAAACACGAGTACACACGTCCTGATAAAGAGCAGGATCGTGTGGATCACATGCTTAATCTCGGTGTGCAAACGGGGCTTGTTCTTCTTGCACATCCTGATGACAGAGATTTGGCCTCTGTGGTTGATGTGGTCACGCACACAGTGCCACAAGTCGATTTTGTGGCTTCAGATGGCGTGAGACACGTTCTTTGGGATGTTTGTGATCAAGCCCAAATAGCGATCATTGCCGGTGCCTACGGTGCGATGGAAGCTGTTTTCATTGCCGATGGTCACCATCGTAGTGCGGCTGCAGCGCGCGTGCTTATAGAACGACGTTTTCCCTCAACAGAGCCCGCAGTGCGCGATGGCTTTATTGCGGTATCATTTCCAGCATCAGAATTGCGCATATTGCCCTACCATCGTGTGGTGCGTGAAATGCCGTTCGAAGTGGATGTTTTGTGGCGTGCTTTATCAAGCATCGGTGTGCTGTCCGATGGCATAAATTTAGATTGGGACCATCCCAGTGTTGCGGTTTATGCCCAGGGATCATGGCAAACACTGTGTTTTGCCGATCGCCTGATCCCTAAAGATCGTTTGCGTGCTTTGGATGTGAGCCTTGTCCAAGATTTGATTTTGCAACCGCTGTGGCAAGTCGAAGATCCCCGCACCGATCCACGGATGGCATTTGTGGGCGGTGATGTTACGCCGAAAGTCCTAGAAGAGGCTACAGGGGCCCAAGGTGTGGCGTTCTTGATGCGGCCCACCAGTATTGAGGATGTAATGGCGATTGCCAATGCAGGGCACGTGATGCCTCCCAAAAGCACGTGGTTTTCACCAAAATTGCGTGATGGTTTATTGTGTCATGTGTTTGACAGCGAACGCATGGGTGTTGTGCCTGTCGCTTCGTGTGCGTAATTTTTAATGTGCAGGCTCATCATTGGGTGTGGCAGTTTCTTGCGTCTCTGGACGGGTTTGGATCGTAAAGCGAGGATGATCACCAAAATCCAATGCCAGTTCTAAAACCTGATCCATGTATTCTACAGGATAAAACTTCATCACTTTGGAAATCTCGGGCGGAATGTCTTCGAGATCTTTTTTATTTTCAATCGGAATAATGACGTTAAAAATATCGGCACGGTGTGCTGCAAGAGATTTTTCTTTAAGCCCACCGATAGGCAATACACGACCACGCAGTGTAATTTCACCGGTCATGGCGATGGTGGGGCGAACAGGGATTTTGGTGAGCGCAGAGACCAAGGCGGTGGCCATGGTGATGCCTGCGGATGGACCATCTTTGGGGGTCGCGCCTTCGGGGACATGCACGTGAATATCAATGTCTTGATAGAACTGGGGCGATAATCCCCAGGCAGCAGCGCGTGAACGCACGTAGCTCATGGCAGCTTGGGCTGATTCTTGCATGACATCACCGAGTTTTCCGGTGATGGTGAGCTTGCCCTTGCCAGGCATGGTGGTGACTTCTATTTGTAATATTTCACCGCCCATGGATGTCCAGGCAAGTCCGGTCGCAACACCTATTTCCGAATGTTCTTCGCGTTTGTTGTGTTGATATTTTGGAACACCGAGTGAGCGTCGGATGTGGTTTGGCGCGATCTTAAATTTTTTATCGGCGCTGTTATCTTTGACGACTTCTTTGGCCACTTTACGAAATACCGATGCAATTTCACGATCGAGTTTTCGCACACCGGCTTCACGGGTGTAGCATTGGATAATTGATTTGATGGCACTGTCTTGCCAATGAATGTCGACTTTGTCCAAGCCGGTTTCTTCGCGCTGCTTGGGGATCAGATAGCGTTTGGCAATGACCATTTTTTCAAGTTCGGTGTAACCTGCGATGCGAATAATTTCGAGGCGATCTTGAAGCGGCTCAGGAATTCCCTGGGTGCTGTTGGCGGTGCAAAGAAAAAGAACTTTGGAGAGATCGTAATCCAAATCGAGATAATGATCGCTGAACGTTGTATTTTGTTCGGGATCGAGCACTTCAAGCAGTGCCGCTGAGGGATCACCGCGAAAGTCGGTGGACATTTTATCTATTTCATCGAGCAATACGACGGGATTGGATGTGCCCGCTTTCTTCAGACTCTCGATAATTTTTCCAGGCATGGCGCCGATATACGTGCGACGATGTCCTCGAATTTCAGCTTCATCACGCACGCCGCCCAAAGAGATGCGAACAAATGAGCGACCCATGGCCCGTGCAATGGATCGTGCAAGGGATGTTTTGCCAACACCTGGGGGGCCGACCAAGCACAAGATGGGGCCGCGTACTTTGTTGGCGAGTTTCATGACAGCCAGATGTTCGAGGATCCGTTCTTTGGGCTTTTCGAGACTGTAATGATCTTCATCAAGCATGGCCTCTGCTTGATCGAGATCTATTCTATCTTGGCTGTAATTGAGCCACGGTAGCGAAAGACAGCATTCGAGATAATTTCGAACGACGCTGGCCTCGGCGCTCATGGGCGACATCATTTTGAGCTTTTTGAGTTCTTTGTCTACTTTTTCACGGGCGAGATCAGGCATTTTTTTCGCTTGAAGTTTGTCTTCGAGTTCACCCATTTCGCCTTTTTGTTCGTCACGGTCGCCAAGTTCTTTTTGGATCGCGCGCATCTGTTCGTTGAGATAATATTCTTTTTCGCTACGCTCCATCTGCTTTTTAACACGTGTTCGGATCTTGCGTTCGACTTGCAATATTTCGATTTCTGCTTGCATGAGCTCGTACAGCTTTTCCATGCGCTCGCGTGAATCAATCATTTCAAGCATTGTTTGCTTGTCGGGATGCTTGATGGGCAAATGGGCGATGATGGTATCGGCAAGGCGGCACGGATTTTCGATGGCTTGGATGCTGCTTACAACGTCGGGTTGAAGGCGTTTTGATAATTTGGCGTAGTTTTCAAATATTTCTTTGATGGTGCGTTGGAGAGCCAAACTTTCGGAACTGCCATCAATGATTTCATCAAGAGGAACGATATCTACAATATACGCATCGTCGGTGTCGACATAGCTTTTGATTCTGCAACGTTTTCGCCCTTCAACCAGTATTTTTACGGTTCCATCAGGGCGTTTTATGTGTTGCATAATTTGGCTGATACAGCCCACACTGTAAATTTCCGCAGGGATGGGTTCATTGGTTTTTGCTTTGATTTGTGCTGCAAGCACAATGTCGCGGTGTCCACGCATGGCTTCATCCACCGCGTGGATGGACTTCGATCGTCCGACATAAAGCGGCACCATCATTTGTGGAAAAACGACAATATCACGAAGAGGCAGAAGCGGGAGTTGATTGGATGAGCGGGTCATGTTTCTCTCCCTACAGCGCAGCGACTGCACCGTGCGATATGTATGAATTTAGTGTTCTCGTTGAAGAGGCGCAAGGGCTTGCGATAGCTGTTGGCATGTGTTGATGGATGTCGCGAAATTAACCCGCTTCTTTTTCTTCTTGGTAGACAATGAGTGGCCGTTCTTCTTTGGTAATCACTTCTTCTGAAACAACCACCTCAACAATGTTGGATTTGCTTGGGATATCGTACATGACGTCCAGCATCGCCGATTCGAGAATGGCGCGCAGACCGCGTGCCCCCGTTTTGCGTGTAATGGCCTGTTGGGCCACAGCGCGCAGGGCTGTTTCAGTGAACGTAAGTTTGACGCCATCCATCTCAAACAATTTTCGATATTGTTTGGTCAGTGCATTCTTGGGTTGTGTGAGAACATTGACCAAGGCATTTTCATCAAGTTCTTCAAGAGTTGCAACCACGGGAAGACGGCCAACGAACTCGGGGATTAGGCCATATTTCAATAAATCTTCAGATCTTACTTTGGTGAGAAGCTCACCCACGGGGCGCGTTTCTTTGCTTTGAATTGGGGCACCAAAACCTAAAGCTTTTTGTCCAAGTCGGCGCTCAATCACCTGTTCAAGCCCAGAGAACGCGCCACCGCAGATAAACAGGATATTGGTGGTATCGACCTGTAAAAACTCTTGCTGTGGATGTTTGCGGCCACCTTTGGGTGGTACATTGGCCACAGTGCCTTCAATGATTTTAAGCAAGGCCTGCTGCACGCCTTCACCTGATACATCGCGGGTGATCGATGGATTGTCGCTTTTGCGTGCAATTTTGTCGATCTCATCAATGTAGACAATGCCGCGTTGGGCACGTTCGATATCACCATCGGCCGCTTGAATGAGATTGACGATGACATTTTCAACGTCTTCACCGACGTAGCCAGCTTCGGTGAGGCTTGTTGCATCGGCAATACAAAACGGTACATCAAGGATACGTGCGAGTGTTTGCGCGAGAAGTGTTTTGCCACTTCCTGTGGGGCCAAGCAAAAGGATGTTGGATTTTTGAAGTTCCACATCATCCATGCCGACTTTGGAATCAATGCGTTTGTAGTGATTGTGCACAGCGACAGCCAATACTTTTTTGGCGCGTTCCTGCCCTATGACATAGCTGTCCAGGATATCTTTGATTTCCGATGGCTTTAAAACGGTTTGCTTGGATTTGGTTTGTTCCTGCTCGGTTTCAAACTCCTCTGCAATGATGTCATTGCAGAGCCCAATGCATTCATCGCAGATGTAGACCGTGGGTCCTGCAATGAGTTTTTTTACTTCTTTCTGGTTTTTACCACAGAAAGAACACACAAGAGAACCGCCATGATTTCTTTTACTTGCCAAGGCTATCCCCGTTTTCTCGGCGCCTTTCGACGCGGACTCTTGATCTTAAATGATAACAACGGTTTTGTTCTTCGGCCAGGTTTCGTAAGTGATTTATCGCATAAGGCAATGTCGGCTTTCACTCACACCAGTTTACACCTGTTGTTAAATCTCGCAAACGACCGGCAAGGAAGTTACGCGAAATGTCTTAAAGTTAAACGCTTTATCATTTGTGACTGTGCGTTGCTTGTCAACCCAAGCGCACAGTAAAACAGCGATTTTTCTGGGTTTTCTGAAAGATTAAAGAATAGGTGATTTATTTTGACTTGGCGTCATTTTTTGCCTCAAGTTTGTGCTTGGCGATGACTTCATCGACAAGTCCATACTCAAGGGCTTGGGTTGCGCCCATGAAATAATCACGGTCGCTGTCTAGCTTGATGCGCTCCGGAGTTTGGCCTGTGTGATTGGCCAACATGAGCGTGAGCACATCTTTGATTTTTAGAATCTCACGTGCTTGGATTTCAAGATCAGATGCTTGTCCTTGGGCGCCACCGAGAGGTTGATGGATCATCACCCGGCTGTGCGGCAAGGCGAAACGTTTTCCTTTTTGTCCACCGGCAAGCAAGATTGCGCCCATGCTTGCGGCTTGTCCAAGACAAACCGTAGCAACATCGGGCTTGATATACTGCATTGTGTCATAAATCGCCAAGCCGGCTGTGACTGAGCCGCCCGGTGAATTGATGTAGATGCTGATGTCTTTGTCGGGATCATCAGATTCCAAAAATAGAAGTTGCGCCACGATAAGGTTGGCAATTTCATCGTTGATCGCGGTGCCAATAAAGACAATGCGATCTTTGAGCAGCCTCGACCAAATGTCGTACTGGCGCTCCCCACGATGTGTTTGCTCAAGGACGAACGGTAGGTAGTAACTCATGCGATCTCTCCCGATCAGCGTGTAGCAGTATGTTCAGCTGCTAAGGTTTCGATTTCCGAATGACTGATGAGGAAATCGACCGTCTTATCTTCTTGTAACTTGAATCGCAGGTTATTGCGAAACTCTGTACTGTTTACGCTTTGAATAAGAGACGGTGCAGCATTTTTGACCCCGGCGAGGAGGCGCTCAGTCTCTGCATCGATTTCTGCATCACTTATTTCTATGTTTTCTGCTTTGCTTATTTCGATGAGCAATAAGCCGGAACGCACTTCGACTTCGGCGTTGGGTCGGCTTTCCTCAAGCATGGCGGCACGGTGCTCTGGGCTGAGTTTGGTCATGCTGCGAAACATTTGCTGCATTTGTTCCTCAGCACGGTCGACCAGGCGTTCTGCTTGTTGGCTGATCATGGCGCTTGGGACGTCAAATGGATTGGCCTCTATCAGCTTTGTTATCAGGCTTTGGCGCAATTCTTGTCGTGTGCGCTTGCTGATCTCATCTTCCAGCCTTTTACGGATTTCTTGCTTTAACTCGTCGAGGTTTTCGTTGCCGACGTCGATGGCGAAATCGTCGTCCAATGCAGGCAGCTCTTTGTGTTTGAGCTCATGGGTTGTGACGGAGAAGTGAACACACTTGCCCGCAAGGCTTTCCTCGCCGTAATTTTCCGGGAATTGCACATCGAATTTGTATTCTCCGGGAACTTTTTTGCCAATCAGGCCTTGATTGAAGTCCTCAAGGAGATTTTCGCCAATATGCAACGATGCGCCATGGGCGTGCAGGCCGTCGGGGGCTTCCCCGCCATCCAATGTACCGTGGTAGTCGAGGAGGACGATATCATCACGCGCAATGACGTCACGATCGGTCACAGGGACAACACGCGCATGTTCATCGCGCAGTTTGTCTAAGGCCTTGTCTAAAGCCTCATCAATGGACTCTGGGGTCGATTGTGTAATTTTAAAGCCTTTGTGCTGTTGCAAGGCAACCGTAGGTATGACATCGACGTTCGCTGTGTATGAAAACTCTTCGCTTTCACTCAGTTTACCAGGCAGCAAACCGGTCACTTCAATGAATTTTATGTCGTGCTCGACCATGGCTTGTTGCAAAGTCTTATTGATCAGGGAGTCCATGACCCGCTCGTTGATGAGGCCTGCAAATCGCTGTTTGAGCATGGCTTTTGGGGCCTTACCCGGACGAAAACCAGGGATCACCGCCTCACGGGCGACCTTTTTGAGGGCGTCTGCCATGGCAGCATTGACGGCATCGCCGCCAACTTTTACCGAGATCTTGCGTGAGCACGTCGAGGTCTCTTCAATATGCACTTCCATGGCAATCCTCAGGGATAATAGAGATAATGTCGGCGTTTTCTAACATCCGGTGGTAAGGTCGTCAAACGAAGGGCTTTAAAAACAATGCATACAGGTCTAGACGTTTTTTTGAGATCCCCCAAACGATGGCTTGGAGAGGGGGCTGTGGGGTTGTTGACCAATCCGACAGCGGTAACAAAACGTATGACCCATGCTGTAGATTCCATGGTGGGGCATCCCGATATTCGGCTTGCACGCTTGTTTGGACCCGAGCATGGGATCCGGGGTGAAGCCCAAGATATGGTGTCAACAGATGCCCTGAAGGACCGGAGCACGGGCCTTGATGTGGTAAGCCTTTATGGGAAAACGTTTGCCTCTCTGACGCCCAAAGAGACTGATCTTGCGGGGTTAAAAACGCTTATTTTCGATATACAAGATATAGGGTCGCGTTATTACACCTACGCAGCGACGTTGGCTTTGGCGATGCAAGCATGTGGACGTGCGGGGGTACGCGTGCTGGTGCTCGACAGGCCCAATCCTATCAATGGTGTCCAGGTAGAAGGCGGAGGGCTTGAGCCCGGCCTTGAAAATTTTTGTGCGTTGTATCCTATTCCGCAACGGCACGGGATGACGGTGGGGGAGCTTGCGCGGCTGTATCAGTCGGCATTTGGTGTGGTGTGTGATTTGGATGTTGTGCCCTGTGAAGGGTGGTCACGTGAAGTGGCTTTTGATGGCACGGATCTGCCCTGGGTGATGCCTTCACCCAACATGCCAACGCTTGATACAGCATGGGTGTATCCAGGCATGTGCCTCCTTGAAGGGACCAATATTTCGGAAGGTCGTGGTACGACCCGTCCATTTGAACTGTTTGGCGCACCGTTTGTTGATGGCTTGGTTTTGGCTGAATTGTTGATGACGCTTGAATTGCCCGGTGTCATTTATCGACCGTGTAATTTTCAACCGACATTTCATAAATGGGCCAACGAAATATGTGGTGGTATGCAACTGCATGTGCAAGATCGTCATACGTTTCAGGCGTATCGTACGGGGCTCGCAGTGTTGTGGGCATTGTTTCGATTATGGCCTGAACAATCGATGTGGCGTACCAAGGCGTATGAATTTCGTGATGATGTGCCTGCCATCGATCTGCTTACTGGAACGGCAGGCGTGCGTGAGGCGATTGATGCAGGGGCCGATTTTTCTGAAGTGATTGATGCGGCTTTTACCAATACCGATGCATTTAATGCGCATCGGGAAAATGCATTGATTTATATTTGATTTATGATTGACTGTCCGAGTTCGTATTGTCGTTGTGCACGAATAAAATGATGCTCACTTGCCGATGTGAAACGTGTATTATCCCATGCAAAATACGATGTTTCCAGGGTGTCGGTTGCAAATCGACAGCTCAATTCAAGTGCGATGATGGCGGTTGCATTGCGAAGCGCAACTTCCATGCCGAGCAGGCTTGAGCGATGGGCAGTATAGCCACGCAAGGAGGCATCAAAGCATTCATTTCGAAATGCAATGGGAAGACTTGCATCTTCGTGGCCGGATGCGCACCATGATCGCAGTGCATCGCCAAGCTCAAAGAGAATGGGTATGGGACCTACGGTATCGAGATCGATCAAGGCAATGCATGTTTCATCGGCATTAAACATGGCATTGCCATATTTGGCGTCGCCATGGCCGATGCAGGAGATCGTTTCATCGACGGGCAGAAGTTTTGCAAATGCATTTTCAATGTTGCGTGCAAGTTCTGTAATGCGATGATGCCAAGAATGCTCTGTCTTTGTTGTGAGTGCGCTTTGTAGCTTTTGCCGGTGCTTGGCAGTTTGATGAATGCCTGTGCGCATGCCGACAAATGTATGTTGTATGCTTTCAAGTGTGTTGTGTGTTCGCGCGAGAAATTCTCCAAGGCTTTGGCATTGTGCTTCGCTTGGCGATGTTTCGAGGACATGTCCTGGAAGCCAAGTGAGGCATCGCCATACGCCATGTTTGCCGAGATCAACCCAGAGCGCTCCTGTACGTGTGGGGATGAGTGAATACGTAAGCATGCCTGCTTGTGCGAGATGCAGGGTTACTGCGTGGATGTTGTGATGAATTTCTGGTGAAAAAATAGCATTGACGCGCTGGAGAACAATGGGCCCTGTGGGAGTTTCAACACGGTAGGTTTGATTGATATTACCGAGGCCAAGACGGGTGATGTTGATTGCGCGAAATGGCCAATGGGAAACGGCCTGTGTGGCGTCGTGGGTGTTCATTGTTTATGGCTTCCAGTCGTTAAGGTAGTTGGACTTCGGTTCAGGTTTTTTGTCGGGGAGAGCTTTGTTTTCGGGGGCTTCTTTTGTACTTGGTTTGGGTGCCGCACCTTCGGGAGCGAATACAAGTTCAATATCCCATGATCCTGATTTCTCAGAGATTTCTTCTGTGTGAGGGATCTCAAGTATTTTCGCGATTTCTCGTGCCAATCCAGCATGCTGCTTGAACCTGATCATACGACTGTTGGCATTGGGGTCCAGGATCGTGGTGACTTTTCCAAATTGTTCAAAACGTGAGCGTATCTTTTTAACTTGGGGGTGATTGATGGGCATTGATGTACGCAATTGCATGTGTACAGGCAATGCATTTTTCCAGGCAACGGATAAGGGATAGCGGAAGCTGTGCTCGTTTTCTTCATTGGGCGTATAGTCAAAACGAATCATGATGGCACCTAAATCGGCTTTGGCCCAATAAATACGTGCGCCTATGTATTTGAGATATTCACACGCTGATTTCATGGTGATTAATATGTGGGGCTGGTAGCGAACGACGCCATTCATTCTCAGCATAAAACCGACCGAAGGTGAACAAATACCGTCCCCTATGGGGGTGTACTCCCAAAGGGGTAAAATCTGCATACCATTTTTTGGACGTCGATGAATCGGTTTTTGGGGCCACATTTTTTGGGAACCGTCGCCTGCGGCCCAGGCAAGATCCGTGACGGTATCCAATGCGCCGGGGTTGTGTGGACGTGCATTTTGGCTGACGTCGATCATATGGATGTTGTAGACAGGGACTGTGGAGCCGATGGGAAAGACCACTACAGCGACTTCGCCGGACTGTGCGCCTCTCGGATCACGATAGACTTCAAGGATCACGCTGGCCATTTCGGTATATTCTTTGTTCCAGCCAAATACTTCTGAATCGACACGCATGGCGGTGAGGTTTTCGTTGCCTCGTGGCAGAACAGCGTTCACATCAAACGCACGCGTTTCGTCTGCAGCAGAATCCCCAGTACCCGGTGCCATGGAATTGCTTTCAAAGGCTTGTGCGAGATTGGCCCAAAGCAGTGCAAGGAGGACCGTGTATTTCGATGGAGTCATCACTCTTCTAGAATACACGGTCCTGTGTCAAAGGTAAGGACTTGTTCAGCTTCCAAGCCAATTTGTAAATGCATTAAAATTGTATTCTCTGCCGAGGAAGTCTTTTACAAGTACTTTGGCATCCTTGGATCCCCCTGGAGCAAGCACGGCCTGGCGATAGCGATTGCTTGTTGCTGGGTCGAGCAAGCCATTTTTCTTAAATTCACTGAAGAGATCTTTGGCGATCACGAGTGACCACATGTACGTGTAGTAGATGGCCGAATAGCCATCCAAATGCCCAAAACTAAGTTGAAATTGGGTGCCGTCTACATACTTGAACATGCCATGTTTGAGCTGCATGGCTTTGAGCCATGCAAGGGGATCTAGTTTGGCAGGATCTTGGTTGTAGTAGCCAAGTGAGATCGAGGCGTAAACCATTTGTTGGCGGACTTGGAGACCTTTGCCGAAATCCCGTGATGAACGCATTTTTTCTACCAAAGCATCAGGGATCGTTTCGCCTTTTTTATTGCTGGCAAAGCGTTTGAGGACGGAAAGTTCCCAGCCCCATTCTTCGAGCATTTGGGATGGTACCTCTACGAAATCCCATTCGGTATTGAAACCAGACTGGCTAACCCACTGTTGCTGGCCGCCAAAGAGAAAATGCAGGAGATGACCAAATTCATGAAAAAATGTTTCGACTTGATCGTGCTCCATGAGCGCGTCAGGATCTTTGTCGCCTGAAAAGTTGCAGACAAGCGCGGCTTCGGGAAGTTGTGTGCCTTTGACACCGCTTTGAATAGGGAATGCCGCAGCATGTTTGTATTTTCCATCACGGGGATGCATGTCGAGAAAGAAGCGGCCAAACACAGTGCCAGAAGCATCAAGAATTTCATAGGCTTCTACCGAAGGATGCCAAACTTCTGTTTTCAATGGACGAAAGGTGACGCCAAACATTTTGGCGGTTGTGTCGAGCACGCCCTTCTTGACTTGGCCATATCGGAAATATTGACGCACTTCACGTGGATCGAATTTGTATTTTTCTTGAATGTATTTGTTTTCTAGATAGCTTCTTTGCCAGTCGCCTACTTCGGTTGCTTTGGGATCGATTGATTTCAAGAATCCAAGCAGTGCCTCGTAATCTTTGGTGGCACGGGGTTTGGCCATATCGCTGATTTTTGTAATAAATGCATCGACAGCTTCAGGACTGCCGATCATTTTGTCTTCAGTGACGTATGCTGCCCACGTTTTATAGCCGAGAAGTTGTGCCAACTCATTCCGTTTTTTAATCAAGTTGGCGAGAACATCGATGTTTTTCGGATTACCCCGTTGTCTGAATGCACGATAGAATTCCAAGCGTGCGGCGTCGTCATCGGCATATTGGAGAAACGGTAAATAGTCGGGATAGTCGGTGGTGAGAACGATTTTATTGTCTTTGCCTGGTTTGTGCTCTGCGCGGTAATCCTCGGGAAGCCCAGCCAGCTTATCAGGACTGTCGAGGGTGATGGTGCGCACATCGTTGCGGATGTTATTGCTGAATTCTTGGCCAATTTGCACAAGTTCTTCGCGAAGTGCTTTGATTTTTGCGCGTGTTGCTTCGTCTTTGTCCACGCCTGCACGGCGAAAGTCACGAAGGGTATGCTGGATATAACGCGTTGTGATTGTGTCGGCGTCTTTGGTGGGCATGCTTTGGAGCGCATCGTAGATAGGACGCGACATACCAATCAGCGTGGCGACTTTCGAAAATTCTTGTTCGCACTTTTCGGCTGCTTCGCGTATCATGCTGCTTGGGTGGACGCTGCGGTAGAGTCCCGCGCGATTCATGTGTTTATCCAGAAGTGTATTGAGCTTGTTAAGGGGCTCAAGGGCACTGGCGATAGTTTGTGGTCCCTTCAAGGCCTCAAGGGAAGCGAGCATGGCATTTGCTTCGCCCAATCCCTTTTTACATTCGCCTTCATAAGAGGCGTGCTGTGCTTTTTCTGCTTCAACGGTCATGGTTTCTCCGGCGAGAGGTGTATGTCCTTGGGTAGCGTGACAGCCTGTCAGCGATCCAGCCAATCCAAGCGCGATGAAGTATCGATTTTTCATTCGCGACACAAAGCGAAGAAGTGACTGCGAGTCAACGGTTTGTGCTATGAGAAGTGATCATGACGGAATCAGATCCTCTTGTTGATGAATCCACCCGTGCTGTTGGGCCCAAGTGGCGAATGATAGCAATCTGTGCCGTGTTGTTTGCGCTTGGCGCTGCACTGGGTGTGTTGTTTGCGCCATCGTCGCCTTCGGAGGCTGTTGCGCAGATCACGGGTCTCAGGGGAGAACTGCAAGACGCACAAAAGCGTATTGATCAGCTTGAGCGTGAAAAAGCGACGGCCATTTCGCAGGGAAGTGCAACCCAACTGAGTGGTAAGCTGACTGCGGCACAAAAAAAACGTCATGCGGAGGCGCTTGGGCGCTATATTGAGGCGTTGCGTCGTGTGAAAGCGCAACCCGCCTCTGAATTGGTGCAGTGGTTTGTGGCGCGTTGGGAGGCGTTGCTGGACCACCCACAATCGGGAGACCGTGTGAGTCGTCGTGCAGAACTTCTGGTACGCTTGATAGGTGGTATGGGCGAGGATCTGGATCCAGAAGATTATATCCCTTGGCAGGCGGAATTTTGGTCTGGGGATTGGCTTGCCGAGATCAATGTTGATGATGATGGCGATGGGATGCCGGGACTGCGTTCGGATCCCAACCCCAAAGACGGTTTTACCCAAGCGCATGTGTGTGCCATCGCCATGGCGATCAATCAAACCACGCGTGATGCACAAATATTGTTTATGCCTGAAATGAAGTGCAACCGAGCCGATCAGCGTATGTCGATCTTTTTGGCCGGCGCTACACGCGATGATGCGGTCACCGAATATATCAAAGCGATGCGTGAAGAAGGTTATGCTGTGGTGGACCAAACGAAAAATAACCATCGATTGGTGCTTGTGGGACCTAGAAATTGAACATTTGTATTGAAATTGATTTTGGATTTTAAGCGAACCCACTCTGTCAGTGGGGGATGGCGATGCGTGAAATTTGGATTCTATTTGTGGTCACTTTTTTGGGGATTGCGTGTGTCACGGTTGATTCGACAGATGCGGATCAAGGCGATGGCCCTGCGGCCCCTACTGGGAATAATTCCGAAAACCCAGGGGAGAGCGATGGCAACACGGCCAGTCCCTCCACGGATAATGCTTCTCCCCCACATACCACCCAGAATAACTGCCCTCCGAATGCGGAACCCGATGCAGCCAACCCAGGAGCTTGTGTGTGCAGCGGTGGTTATATCATAGATGCATCATGCCAAAGCTGCATTGTTGATACGAATGCAGATGGTTGTGCACCGAATAGTATTCCCGCCGATACGGGATGCAGTTGTATCCAGGGCTATATACCTAATGAACCGGGGTGTGGCTGTCTGCCCGCCGGAATTGTTGGCGGTCGGTGCGATAATGACAGCGCATGCCTTGGCGATTTTTGCGCCCTCTCCCTTTCATCATTTGGCGGCTACACAATGAGATCTGGTACACGTTACGAGGGTAGAACGCCTCTGCCTGGAGGCTATTGTTCGGTAAAATTTCCCTATTCGTCTCAAGACAATTGCGTATCGCTTGGCGGAACGTACGTCGCAGTAAGGCCAGGAAGTCACTACTTGGATGTGTGTTTGCTGTCATGTGAACGGTCCGAAGAATGCAGAGCAGGGTATATATGCCGTCCGCTTTCCAATGAAGACTACACGGTGGATGGTCAGACTCAGGATCATACCTTTTCATTTCAACCCAACGGAATATTCTGTCTGCCACCTGTTCCTTAACCGGCATATCATTGCTCGCTTACCAAGGCCTATGATACGTCAGTAACGATGCAATCGGTTCTCATTCATGCAGTGACATCGGCGGATGCCAGTCCCAAAGTAGATCAGGATTTTGGGTTTTTGGGATCTGTGTTGAACGCGAATATCACCGAACAGCTTGTGATGCTTTTGCTATTAGGGCTCTCGGTGGTGAGCTGGGCTGTGATTTATCAGAAATGGCGGGCACTTAAACGCGCGCAGGTTCAGTCCGAAGCATTTCTTGATGGATTTTGGAACGCCAAGCGTTTGGATGCGTTTTACGAAGGGGCGTCGCAATATCCCGCGAGTCCTGTTGCCCATGTGTTTCGTGCAGGCTATTTGGAGCTTTCCAAGCTTCGTCAAAAACAGTCTGATAACAGCGAGCTCAATATGGAAGTATTGCAGAGCGTGGAACGTTCCATGCGCCGCTCTGCATCGCAACAGCTCACGACCATGGAATCCATGATGTCGTTTTTGGCGACCACAGGTTCAACTTCTCCCTTCGTTGGGCTCTTTGGTACCGTGATCGGCATCATGGGCGCATTTCAAGACATTGGACGCATGGGCAATGCAGATCTTGCAACGGTTGCGCCAGGTATTGGTGGTGCACTGGTCGCGACGGCTTTTGGCCTTTTGGCGGCTATCCCGGCAGTTATGGCATACAACTACTTCATTGCGCGTATCCATGTGTTGGATATGGAAATTCAAAATTTTTCATCGGACTTTTTAAATATCATTAAGCGGCATTTTCTATAGGCGCTGAGGGTCGTTGAGGCATGGGAATGACACAACAGAGCAGCCGAGGCCGACCGATGGCCGACATCAACGTCACGCCGATGGTGGATGTGATGCTAGTTTTGTTGGTTATCTTTATGGTGACCGCGCCATTGATGCAGCACGGTGTTTCGGTGGATCTCCCCAAGGTGGATGCACCCGCGGTCGAGGCCGACAAGGAACGTTTGATTCTTACCGTAACGGCTGAACGCAAAATATATCTGGGTGATGTGGAAATTCCACGCGAAGTATTGCGAGAGCGTTTGATTGGCAACAAGCGATTGGCATCGGAGAAACAAGTGTTTCTTCATGCGGATCATCGTTTGGATTATGGCTTTGTTGTGGATGTGATGGCGGTCATGCAAACTGCAGGCGTTGAGAATATGGGGATGATCACCGATCCTGTTGCGCCAAAGCCGGAGCGTTGAGGCTTCGATGCCAAAATCCTCCGCAATCCCGGAATTTCGTCGCATTGTATGGGCATCGCTAGGCGTGCATGTTTTGGCGATCCTAGTGCTTTTGGGTGTGGCCAAGTGGCAGCATCATGACGCTCGTCATCGTAATGCGATTATTGTGCATCTGGCCCGTAAGGGCGAGATGCGACCCGAACATCTTTTGCCACGGATTAATCCTGAAACTGTGCCTGTACCCGATATTCCAACCGCGCCTAAGCCCACGACACCTGTTGCGCCACCGGTTCCAACGCCTGCACCGCCACAGCCTGCAAAACCTGATCCTGCAGGGAAGCAACCTTCGGTGAAAGATCGTTTGGCGGCGGTATCGCGGGTTTCGGGTGCACTATCGCGTCTTGAAAAAGCGACCCAAGAAAAAGTAGAAGGCGATCCTGGGGGTGTTGATTCGGGAACGACCAGCGATGTGCAGGGATCACTCTATCGCAGTCGTTTTGGGGCAGAAGTGCATGCATGCTTGCAAGCCCATTATCAATTTGAAGGGGTAGATCCCACGCTAGCCCAAGGTCGAGGGCTCGAAGCCGAAGTTTCCATCCGTGTGGCCGCTGACGGGCGCTTTGAAAAATACGATGTTCATGTGGCGCGCAAGCATGCAGCCTTTGAGCGTGCTGTTCGGCATGCCATTGATGCATGTGGGAAAGTATCGCCGCCTCCTGCGGTGATCAGACAGGAGATGAAACGTGAAGGGCTTTTGTTGCTATTTAAACCGTAATCTCATTGTGTGGATAATCATTTTCTTTGTTTCTTCATCGGCAGGTGCGGAGCGGGTTCGTATTGTCGTTGAGGGTGCTGGTTACAAAGCGTTTCCTATAGCCATCACAGCCCTTCAGGCAGGCTCAGGTGAGCAAGCCAATGCCTTGGCCGCACAAATGACCACGGTGGCGCGCACGGGTGCAACATTGGTGCGTGCGTTGGAGTTGGTTGACCCGAAAACATATTTGGTGCCAAGAATTTCTTTGGATAAAGTTCCGAATTTGGCGCCCTGGCATAGTGTGGGGGCATCGGGCTTGATCGGGGGACGTATTGATGTCGCAGGCGGCATGGTGCATGCCCAAATGGTGCTGGTTGATGTCGTTTCAGGACGCATATTGATCAACCGAAAATATGAAGGAAGCGTCGCACAGCCATCGTCGGTTGTGTATCGATTTTTGGATGATGTCATTGAAAGCTTGACCGGTGTTCGTGGCATTTTTTCATCTAAAATTGCATATGTGAAAGTGATTGGATCCGGAAAACGGGCGATTTTTTATAGTGATATCGATGGAAGTCATGTGGAGCGGGTAACCCCGACCGATCAATTAAGCCTTTTGCCTGCTTGGAGTGCCGATGGCACATCCATGTTGTTCACCACGTTTATGCAGCAAAATTCAGATCTTGCCCGTCTTACGTTGCGTGGCGGATCTTTGACTTGGTTATCGACGAAGCGCGGCTTAAATACAGGGGCTGCGGTATCGCCTGATGGAAAGCGTATTGCATTGACTTTGAGTGCCGATGGAAACACCGAGATTTACGTCATGAATTGGGATGGGTCGGATCTGAAGCGTCTTACGCAGTCGTGGGGACAGGATGTTTCTCCAACGTGGAGCCACGATGGAAAGAGGATTGCATTTGTGAGTTCGCGATCCGGAAATCCGCATATCTACGTGATGGATGCGGATGGGGGAAATCAGCGTCGTTTGACCTTTAAAGGCGATTACAATCAGGAACCCTCCTGGTCACCGCTACCCGATGGTCAAATTGCATTCACAGGACGAGATGAAAAATTTAAGTACGATTTGTTTTTGGTGGATCCCAATTCGGCAGCGATCACACGATTAACGCAAAATCAGGGCAGCAACGAAGGTCCTTCTTTTTCTCCGGATGGAAATCAAATTGCGTTTACGTCATCGCGTGGTTTGCAGGCAGGCCGACAGGTGTATGTCATGGATGTGGATGGAAAACATCCACGGCGTGTGACCATGGCGCCGGGTGATTATGAAACACCGGCTTGGGGACCGAGGCTTGGGTATGAGCGATAACACGGCGTAGGTAGCGGCAGGGCTTGCCCAGCCATTATGGCGCAGCTTGCTGCGCCGCTACGAACGTTCAAGAAACCGAAAGATCGCACGCGGAATAGACGTTGCGGTTGTGGTGTGAAAAATGACCATTGCCGTCACTAAAAAATCGATTGTCGTCATGTTGTTCATGGTGGGTTTCTATTCTGACCGACAAGCAATATTTTGGCAATGGATGCAACGCGTGCAAGTTCGCCCAATGTTGCAGGAAGCTCGGGAATTGTTCGTGTGATGTGATTGATGTTGAGATATTCCAAAGTACGTGTGCTTAAAATGGCCTGGGCATGGGCATATTCAAGGGCAAAAAGGACATCATTGTGTTCTGAAGTGGAAAGCTTGTCGAGATAGATCTCAAGCATTGTGTGGAGTTCTTCAAAAGGGGCCCCAAGTGTTGGATGAAAACGATTAACCACAGCCCAGTGTTGGCCTTTATTGAGAGTGTTCAGTGCATGTTGCATGTGCGCAAGACGATGTGGAGGATCCAGGCATGGTGTTGTCACCCAAACGATGGCGGTACTTTCAGCTTCTAGGATTTCTTCCACGATTTTTGCGCGCCGGGTGAGGGGACCTACCATTTCTTTCAATTGTGTCAGCAGAGCCATGAGTTGATGCACGGCGCTGTCACCTACCATCATGGCAATGGCTTTTTCGAGTGCCAGTTGTCCAAACCGAAACAGAGGGTTGAACCCTTTTGAGCCACTGAATTTAGAAATCAACGCCAGTGTTCTGGGGTCACCAAATTGTAACCAACGTTGTGGTGCTGTGAAGAATTCGAGAACATTCTGTGCTGGAGGTGTATCGAGAATGATCAGGTCGTAATCTTGGCTATCATACAAACGATAAAATTGCTCAAGGGCAGCATATTCGTGGGATCCTGCGAGGAGTGTCGATAGACGTTGATAAACAGGATTTCCTAAGATCTGTGCTTTGAGCCTCGGGTTGGGTGCAAGTGTTTCAACAATGCTGTCAAAAATTTCTTTGGTGTTAGGAAGAACCACGGAGAGTGGTCCTGACAATGTAATGCCATACGCTTCGCATGCGTTTGCATCGATTTGGCGCACAATGGTTGTTTGTTCTGTGACGCCCAAAGCATCGGCCAAGCGCGGCGCAGGATCGATGGTCATTACTGCGGTTCGACGTCCAAGGCTTGCGGCTGCAAGTCCAAGTGCGGCGGCGATATTGGTTTTTCCAACGCCGCCTGTGCCGCAACATACGATGACGCGGGCATTGTTCCATGGAGGGTTGGGATTCATGGTATTGTGTTCCATTGCGTGAGAATAGGTGCAAGTAAATCAGTCATGGCACTTACAATGCGTAAACTTTCTTGTGTATCGGCATATTCGGGCAACACAAGTGACATGATCTGTTGTCGTTCCGAAACAGTGGGAACGTGCATATGTGCATGATTGGCCCGTATATTTTGTAGGATCCAAGCATCATGCAGGGCTTGTAGTTCGGGCGCATGGATTATTTGATCGACAAGAATTTCAGAAATATGATGTGGCATGCGATTGACGACAAGCGCACCGATGGACATGCGAAGGCTTGTACACTGTTTGATGAGCATTTCTGCTTCGAGACACGGTGTTTCTTCGGGTGTTGTGACAATCACTATTTGAGTTTGCTTTGGGTTAATCAGGTGTTCGTGAATGGCTTTCGCATTACGATGCATGGGTCCGTGCGACACCATGTCGGCCAAGGCTTGCGGTGCATCAAAAAAAGCAAGGGCATGCCCTGTTGATGGCATGTCAATGATGATGTGTTCAAACACAGGCTCTTCGTGATTTTCATGAAAGGCATGGTAATAAATTTTCCCTAAAAGCACGGATTCGTAGAGTGCGGGAAGAAGGGCCAGCAAGCTGTGGATCACGGGATTATCGGTTAAGATCCGCGCCAATGCATCAAAACGTAAAACGCGACCCGCGTATTCCCGAATGGCATCTTGAGGATTGATGTCGGCGATAAATAAATGTTCTCGTGCTTCTCGCCATACCGATGTTGCTGGCTGAATTTCGAGGAGTTTGGTGCTTTGACTCCCTGCATCTATTTCAAAAAGAAGAGTTTTTTGCTTCTGTAGGGAAGCACAAAGGGCCAAGCTTGCGGCGACAGTGGTTTTCCCTACACCACCTTTGCCGCATACAAACGTCACCTTGGAACATTCGCCTGACACCATAATTTGCTATAACTGGGGACGGGCACCTGCACAACACCTCTCAGGATGGCAGATATTGTCAATTCTGCGTCTTACAAGGGGGCAATACGATCGAGGTACCTTGATTTGCCCAATTCGTCGTATACTGAATATGGGCGTCTTGTCGCTGAGAGTGGTCGACGATGTTTTTAGCAAAAAATAAGAAGCTTTTGGCGGCGTTTAAGAGTGGTGATCGTGACGCCCTTGAGGCTGTTTACCGGCAATATGTGGCGGGTGTTCGTCAGTTTTTACGCAAAGGATTTACATTTCGCGGTGGGCAAGGGCAGTTTTTCTTTCGTGGTATTCAGGATGAAAGCGAATTGGATTCTGCTGTCCAAGAAGTCTTCCGTCGGTCTTTTGAAGAGCGTGCGCGAAACTCATACAATGGGATTAATTCATTTACCAACTGGGTTCTTGCCATTGCTCGGAACATGGTGATCAACCAATTTCGTAACCGCGAAATTGCGTTCAGCCAATATATTTCTGCACGTGATACCCGAAGCCATCTAACGGTCATGGACCAAGAAATCACGGAAGAGCACAGTGGTGTCTTTTATGGTCGACCTGCCTTAAGCCAAGAGTTGCAGGTAGAACATACCGAGCTTAAGGGTTTGCTTGATAGTTTTATGGGTGAGCTCACAGAACATGACCGTTTGTTATTGGTGTATCGATTTGCCGAAGGCAAAGGCCAAGAAGAAACGGCGGAATTGATTGGTTCGACACGGATGAAGGTGCGAACATCCGAGGCGAAATTGCGTTCACGTCTGCGTGCATACATGCGCAATACGGGTTATATCGATCATGTGGCACATAAGAAAAAAAGTGACGAGACACCCGATGACCCTTCGGTTTAGGGCAATCTAGTATCCGTTTAAAGCAATCTCAGTGACTTTTTGTGCCGTGGCTTCTTGTGCCTCAAGAATTGCGCAGAGGTGACCTTGATGCATGATCCCAATGCGATCAGATAATGCAATAAGTTCTTGAATATCGCTGGATGCAAAAAGAATAGAAGCACCTTGGGCTGCAATTTCACCCATGAGACGATAAATTTCATGACGCCCTTTGATATCGATCCCCCGGGTTGGTTCATCCATGAGAAAAACTGTGCATTGACTCGAAAGCATACGTGCAAAGATCACTTTTTGTTGATTGCCACCTGATAGCGTATTCACTTCTGCGTGGGGGTCGGATGTTTTGATGTGAAGTAAGTTTAGAAAGTGTTGGACTGCACGATGTTCTCGTTTTTTCTCCAACAATCCTTCACGGATGTATTGGCTGAGGCTGGCAAGGGTGATGTTGGGATCGATCGTTTGATTAAGTAGAAGCCCTAATTCTTTTCGGTCATCGGTAAGAAAGCCCATTCCAGATGCAATGGCATGATGGGGATTGTGTTCGGTCAGTAACGTCCCGTTGACAGTGATGTTTCCGGATGTTGCACGATCAGCGCCAAAAATAAGGCGGAGCACTTGCGTTTGTCCGGATCCCATCAATCCACCGAGACCCAAAATTTCACCTTCCCGGATATCCAATGTTGTGGGAGTGATGCGATCTTTCAATGTGAGACCGGAGACATGCAATCGCACTTTTCCGAGAGATTTATTCTGCTTGGGTATGTCTTCGTTTGTTTCTAATCCGATCATCTCACAAATCAATTGGGCCCGTGTGACCTCTTCTTTTCGATGGGTTGCGATGTGTTCTCCATTGCGGAGCACAGTGAATCGATGCCCAATGAACATCACTTCATCCAAACGATGTGAGATGTAAATGACGCAAACGCCTTGGGTGCATACCTGGCGTATGACCTTAAATAGGGATTGTACTTCGACATCCGACAATGCTGCGGTGGGTTCATCCAGAAGCAAAACAGAAGCTTTTTGATACAATGCTTTGGCAATTTCGACGAGCTGCTTTTGTGCAAGAGAAAGTGATGCAACAGAGGTCTCAAGTGGCATGGTCAAATTGATTTGTTGTGCAGCGCGCAAAATATTTTCATTGTTTTTGTTGCTATTCAATAGGCCAAAAGAAGTTTCTTCTGAACCCAATGCAATATTTTCAGCAACGGTGAGTGACTCGCACAACTGCATTTCTTGATGGACAACAGCAACACCGGCTTTGCGTGTTTCTTGGGGAGAGCCAAATGCAACAGGGCGCCCCCCAATTTCCATGCTCCCATGCTCCGGAATGCAGCCACCCGATAGAATGCTAAGAAGGGTTGATTTTCCAGCGCCATTTTGTCCGAGAAGAACGTGAACCTCGCCTGGATATGCCTCTAAGCTGACCTGTCGCAATGCTTGCGTTCCTGGAAACGATTTCGAAATATGGCGCAGTTGTAAATAAGTCATTGCGCATTCTCGCGTGTGATCAACTCAACTCGAGTTTCCGTGACCGAAGCGGGTTTGATTCCATGTTGAATGAGGGCATGGGTTAGCTCAATGCTCACGCGTCCCATTTCTTCAGGAAATTGTGCGACGGATCCATACAGTTTTCCTTGGGTGATGCTTTGGCGTGCAGCGGGTGTGGCATCAAAACCAATGATGGCAATGTCTTTTGATTTGCCTGCGGATGCTACGGCCTCTAAGGCACCAAAGGCCATCTCATCGTTGGCTGCAAAAATACCGCGCACATTGGGGTGTGCTTGAAGAATATTTTGCGTGACGGTAAAACCCTGTTGCCGTTCACATTGTGCTGTGAGCGAGGCAACAATATGCATGTTGGGAAATTGTGCGATGGCCTCTGAAAAACCGCGTTTACGATTGTTTGACGTTTCATGACCGGGAATGCCTTCAAGGATAGCGACATCTCCGCGTGCATTTAAATGTTTGGCCAATCCTTCGCCCGCAAGTCGTCCGCCCATGACATTATCGGAACCCACAAATCCAAGAAATTCTGCTCCCATCGATGCTATTGTTTTTTCATCAAAGCGACTGTCCACTGCAAGAAGTGGGATCCCTGCTTGATTGGCTTTCAGTAAAACGGGTACCAATTCGCGTGCACCAGAAGGTGCAAGTACAATGGCATCTACACCGCGAAAAATGGCATTTTCGACAATTTGCATTTGGCGTTCAACGTCGGTTTCTCTATCAGGGGCAAGTGATAGAAGATGAACATTCGCTTTATTTGCGGCGAGATGGGCACCTTCTTCCATGGCGGACCAAAAGGAACTGTTGTTTGTTTTGGGAATGAATGCGATGGTAATTTTTTCGATTGAACGCTGATGTGTGTAGCGATAGGTGCCGGCACCTCCGACTATAAAAATGAGCATGGTACTGAATGCTGCAACGCGCATGGGAAGTGTTAAAACCATGTGATGATGCACATGAGTGTCATGGCGTTGTCGGTCCATCACCACAGCGATGATTACAACGGAACCGATTACGATCCCTTCCCAAGCAGCAGGTACGCCAAGCAAATTAAGGCCATTGCGAAGTATGCCCATGATCAGGGCGCCTATGAGCGTGCCTGTGATACGTCCTTCGCCTCCGATGAGGCTTACGCCACCGATGACGGCTGCGGCAATTGCATAGAGCTCATACATTTCTCCTGCGAGTGGTGAGGCAGCATTGAGTCTTGTCGTCATCATGACTGCAGCAATGCCAGCCATGGTGCCTGAGATTGCATATACTGCAATCTTGTAACGACCTACCGCAATGCCTGCCAACCAGGCCGCACGTTCATTGCTTCCGATGGCATAGGTGTAACGTCCTAATTTCGTGCGTGTGAGTATGATGTGCGCCATGGCATAAAGCACTGCGACGCATGGAATAAATAATGGAAGACCAAACCATGATCCCGAGATGTCATGAAGCGTAGTGGGCAATCCACTGATGGGCCGTGAGCCGCTGTATACCGTAGCAGCACTGCGTGCGACCAACATCATGCCAAGGGTTGTGATGAAAGGAGGAATGCGCGTGAGTATGGTGATGGTTCCATTAACGATGCCGCACAATGTTCCTGCGCTGATTGTTGCGATCAATGCAACAGAGAGAGAATATCCATGGACGAGAAGATCAGCAAATAACAAACCACACAGAGCCAACACAGAGCCTACAGAGAGATCTATTCCTGCCGTAATGATGACAAACGTAAGTCCTATTCCTAGGACGGCGTTGATAGACGATTGCTGTAATACATTGAGGAGATTGCTTGGCGTCAAAAAATGAGGTGATGCAATTCCAAACGCGGTGATCAATATCACCAAAGCTGCAATGCTTTTCCACTGTTGCCTAATAATTTCCTGGCGCATGGCACGGCATTGTTGCCTAAATTCACAAAAGGTTCAAAGGAGATCTTCTACGTTCGTGCTTCTATGTCAATAAATTTCCGTAGAATAGAACCTAAACGTGAGGCCAAGGCCGTGACTGCACGTGCGTTGGCGATGCCATCTGCATGGCGATGGGCACTGCTTCCAGCATTTTCGGCCAGTTTGTAAGCTGCCAAAGGCCTGATTGCGAATGACCCTCTCGGTTTACGGCCGTTGGCTTTGGTATTGCGTTCGTCGTCAGGATTTCGTCCCATATTTGCTTTTGCTTTTTCTCTCGCAAGGTTGTAGGCCTCATTCGCTTCGGGCGTATTTTTGGCTTCGATCGCTTCGGCTTCGCTTGCTTCATGGGGGCTGTTGATATTACCGCGATTGTGCGGCATGGGCCCGGCGCCACCCAATGGGCTTTGTCGTGGATTTGCGTGTTGTTCAGGCTGCACGTCAGGGGCGGGTGGTTGTGCAGGCGTGTGGGGTTCTGCGCCTCCAAGGGGCCTTGCACCATCACCTTCACGGGTAATGTCCAAACCGGTGGAGGGGGGTTCGGTTGACACAATATTTTCACCTGTCTTGCGGACAGTCGCATGGGGTTTGGGTTTTCTCCGATTGACCAATTCTTGCATAAAGCACCAAATATCATCACCAGAACCAAACATTGTTCTAACGCGTTCAAGATGGGTTTGCACTTCTTTAAACAGAATCAAACTCGATCTTATTTTTTGCTCAAGGGTTTGCATTTCATGGCCCAAGCGACGTTGGTTCACAGACAAAGCATTGTATTCGCGAAAGGCCGTGTAGAGATCTCGCTCGATATTTGAAAAACGCGTTGGATCTTTCAGCCCATCCAACAAGGAGCCTGCAATGGAACGCATGACGGCTTCGTCAAGCACAGAGTTGTGGATAATGGTGCCCACGTTCCTGAAGTCATGTGGAGGGGGTCTGGAGGTGTCGGGTGGTCGCAAACCTGTGGGGATATTGCCGAGAGACGCATTGAGTTCGAAAGAGCTATTTTGGCTGTGCGCAGAACGGCGCGTTGTAAATTGTGACGAACGTGTTTCGGGTTGCGTGGTGTGCACAACGCGTTCTTCTACCGATGCATTGGCGATTTGTAGTGCTGTTACGGGGGTGCCGTCGGGATTGGTGAGGCCAAGCGACTGGACCACTGTTGTTAGTATACGGGAAGTGCCAGCGGCATCGGGTACGGGTGTGGAGGGCGCAGGAAATAGCACTTGGGGCAATTGGGCCTTGGTGGCGATATCACCAAGCTGTCGATCGGTTAATCCAAGCGTCTTATTGATGGTTTTGGGTTCCTCAACAGACAAATTTTCAGCAGCCAGTTGTGCAGCATTCAATGTAACGCGTTGGTTGATGCTTGCCTGTACACGATATGCCTCAGCACTTGCACGCAATTCATTGGAAATTTGATTGGAAGTTGTGCGTGATTTTGGCAGCCGTTTTTGGGGTTGTGACTCGCCGATAGGATCGACAGTATTAGCAGGGGGTGCTTCACGGCGTATTGTTTCAATATCCAGAGAACCCATGGTGACTCCCGCAACATAGTTTAATTAAATAATTTTCCGGCTTGCTGGGCGATGTTGTCAGCAATGAGTCGAATGAGATCCGAGAGTGCTTTGAACTGCTCGCGGGCGGCGGAAATTTGATCACCCTCTTCTTGTGCTGCTTGTTGGTGTGCTTTGTCGACCCATTGATACTCTTGCATGTCGATCCCAGCTTCATCGGCTTGGTACATAAAACCGCCATCAGAATCTCCGGTTGGAGGTGCAACTTTGCTGATCATTGAGTACGATTCAGAGACAGCTTGGCTCACGACATAGCCGGTTGTACCGCCGACGCCGCCAGCCACACCGGCGGCAACGATTTGCACACAAAACTTCGCAATCGCATCGCCGCGCTCTGCCTCAAGCTTTTCTTCACTTTTTTCGATATTTTTCTTTCCTGCTTCGGCTTCATTGAGTTGGCGTTGAATTTTCAGTTCTTGGCGCATCTCACGCTCATTATTGAGTCCGCGCATGGCACGCATCAAAAGTGCTGTTTCAATTAAGCCAAGGCCACGAACAGAATCGAAGACTGTGCTGGTCATTGCACTGTTAAGTCGTTCGGCAAGCTGTGTGGGAGCTGAAGCGAAACGTGTTGAGTCGGTTGCATCAGGAATGGGTTGCAAGTCACCAAAGGGTGTTATTTGATCTTGAAAGGATGTTGGTGTTAGGAGCGGTGTTCCATCGGAAGCAAACATACGTCCGCTGCGAACGGCGTAGCCTTCATTGGGGAAAAGGAGTGTGTTGACGTCCTCTTCGGTGATCATGATTTCTTTATTTTTGTGGGCAAGAATGTATTGCTGCGTTTCGGACATATAGGAAATACGAGGCAAATGGGTCGAGGCACTGTTTGTCGTAGACATCGGTGTATTCCTTATTAAATATTCATACAAACGTGAGATCCACGGGAACTCACGCGTGATACATTATCTTTTCGGCAATTTGTGGTTAATGTTGTCTACAATGACGCAATGCGCAGATTAAATAAAATAAATATTTCCGTAGGGGCCTTCATGTGTTCGCCCAAGCCCAAAGCGTGTGTATGGGCTGTTGCTCGCATGCGGTTGAAGTACTTGCGTGAGTTTGTATATTTCACCGGCGTTGAATGAATATTTATTCTTTATGGATTTAAATGCATCAATGGCTGCTGTGCGCGGTGCATTGGCAGCCAATTGCAGGGTGAGTTTCGCAAGGGTGCCTGCTTGATTTGGCTGCAATGCAAGCTCGCTTCGTGGTGCCAGAACTTCAGAGAAAATGTTCTGCGCGTGGTTTGCGTCGCGTGTTGAAAAATCATTGTCGAGTGACTGTGCGATGCTAATGAGCGTTGGGCAGTTTGACTGAATATAAATTTTAGGCCGTGCGATGCCATGATGGAGATCGAATCCGATGCCGCGCCAATGGATGTGATCGCCATGGGTAGCATTGAAAATCGGCATGACAAGATCGGCCGGAATACCGCAGTGTTCAAAAAATTGGACAACGCGCATTTGATGAGCTTCGTTTGTGAGCCGAGAGTTGAGATAGCATTTGATATAGGGCGTTTGATGTTCAAACGCGAGGGCGACATACAACGCGGTGGCTTGTGGCGCAAAACGATCAAAACAGCGTGTTTGTGGAAAGATACATCCAATCATTTGTTGCAAGATGAACGCATCGTCTTTGCGGCCGATGTGTCCAAGAAAATTACAGCAACCTTGGGTCACGCGAGACAAGCGATCGGACACAGAGACTGTGGGACGTCCTTGGGTGATGGCCGCTATGCGGGTGGGGATGCCACAGTGCCATGCAATCATGAATTCATGCAGAAGTGCTAAATCTTGTTCGATATAGGACCGGTTCCAGAGATCCCAAATCGCTTGGACCTCTGTTTTTGAAAACTGGCATAGGTTTGCAAGCTCAGAAAAAACAAAAGCTTCTGAGGCTGCTCTGTGTTGCATCTTACCAACTTTGGGATCTCGAGTTGGCATCAATGATAGCATTTGTTGCAGAGGCTACGGCTGAAAGCATTCCTTTGAGTTTTCCATCAATGGCGATACTTTGTGCCGCAATTTGATCTGCTTCCTGGCTTGATTGATTGCCTGCGTTTTGCATCATGCCGTCGATTGTTTGATTGCGGACGGCAGCCAGTTGTTGTGGCTGGGGGGGTTGGTAGTCTTCCGCTTTTCCTCCCCTTTGTACAAACGCTGCTCTGCCGCGATCTTCTTTTGCTTTAAGGCGATTCGCAAGTTTGTTGAGTGGATCGCACTCAATAATAGGTCCCTTGCCACCGGGTGGGGCAGCCGGCGGCGGGGCCGGTGGTGGTCCACCTGCAGGCGCAATGGCTACACCTGCTCCACCTGGACCCTTGGTTCCGGCAAACAGCTTAATGAGCGCTTGTTTCAGTAGACCGCTAGCCTGCAATCCAAACTGACCCATGGCCTGTGCTCTTTCAAGCGCAAGCATGACTTCTGCATTGATAATCATTGACTTTTGTGTCAGCAGCGCAAGCGCTTGGAACGTATGCTTCACGAGTCGGCGTTCTTTATTCGAGAGACGCATTCCTTCTTTGTGGGCCTTCATGAGCGCTAGGGTGATGTTAATAAAACGTTGGGGATCTTTAAGAATGTTGGTGATCATACTTGCCATGGATAGAAGTTGCGCATTGCTGATGGTTGGAGAAGTAAATTGCGTTTGTGTTCTCGTTTCTGTGGAAGTTTGCGGTTTCAATGGAACATAGGCTTTGGGTACATCCAAAGCTTGCGGTGCTTTTTGTGCAAGACTCATAGGGATTTGTGTGTTTTGTCCAGCGGCTTTTTGCGGTGTGTTTCCTTGCATCGGTTTTGCATTGGGATTTTGATTCCCTGCACGCATTAAAAGGCTTTGCGATCGTGCAAGTTGGGCTCGCGCTTCTTGCGCTTTTTGTTGTTGTGGTGTTGCGGTGGATTGCGTTTTTGCTCTGTCGGTAGGGATTTTTTGTTCTCTGACATCTTGCATGACCTGTTTGGCAGTAATGGGATCGCCATTGGCATCGCAAAAGCCCACTTTATCCAGAAGAGCGGTGAGGGTTGCTTTGGTTTGTGCGGCATTGGGTGTTTCTTGACCCGCTTGTTTGGGGATAAAAACATGCAAAAGAGTTTCGCTGGTGGCGATTTCTTTGAGCTCTGCGGCTGAAAGGCCAAGGCGGGCGACTATTTCCGAGGAAATATGTGTAGAAAAATTTTCTGTTTGAATAAGTTTGTTTTTTTCGCCCGAATCGATCCCGCTTTTTTCCGATTCTTTGGCATGCGCAAGCGCATTGGCTTGTTTTCCTTGATTGACAGAATCTCGTTTGGCGAGATTGTCCAATGCCTGTTCGCGTTTTGACCGCGCTTCAGGTTCACTTGAAGCGGGCGCAGAGCTCGCTGACGGTGTGTTTGTTGTCACTGATCCGACGCTGTTAGCGCTCATGGGTTTCCCCTGTTAGTTAAACAACACATTCGCCTGTTGTGCTATATTGTCTGCAACGAGTTTAAGGAGGTCAGCGATGGCTTTAAACTGTTCACGCGCAGAAGAAACCTGATCAGCCTCTTCCATGGCTGCTTGTTGCGCCGCTTTTTCTACCCACTGGTATTCCATCATATCGATGCCTGCTTCGTCCGCTTGGTATTGATACCCTTCAGGCGTTGCCTTGCTGACCATCGTGTAGCTTTCTGTGACGACTTGACTAAAGGCCATACCTGTAAGTGCACCGCCCATTTTGGCCCCAGCGGCACTGGCACCCATCCCGCCGGCGACACCGGCAGCAACCACTGAAACGGCAAACTTGCAGATGGCATCGTTACGTTCAGCCTCTAGCTTTTCTTCGCTCTTCTCGATATTTTTTAATCCCGCTTTGGCTTCATCGACTTGGCGTTCAAATTTAAGCTCCTGGCGCATTTCGCGTTCTTTGTTGATGCCGCGCATGGCACGCATCAGAAGTGCTGTTTCGATGAGGCCCCCGCTGAGGACCGATTCCAATTGAGAGCTGTGCAATTTATTGGCGAGTTCGCTTGGCGCAGAAGAGAAGCGTATGTTGTTGATTGTATCAGGGAGAGGTTGCGCATTGCCAAATGGCTGTATTTGCGTGTGTAACTGATTTGGCGTGGTGATGGGTGTGCCATCACCACCCTGAATATGTCCATTGCGTACCGCATATTCGGAGTTTGGAAAAAGAAGCAGATTGACCTGCTCTTCGTTGATCGTTTTCTGTTTATCGCCCTGCTTCAGAATATACTCCCCGCTTTCCGAAGCATAGGAAATATGGGGTCTACTCGACGACGATGCAACAGACATAGAAGACATGAATTCTCCTTGGATTAACCCAAAATATTCCCTATTGCTGTTTGTGCTGCTTGATGACGTTTTTTGATCATGGCAACGGCGCCATCCATCGTTTTGCCTTTGTACTCTGCAATTTGCTGCAAGATGTCGACGAGTTCGGTGACCATTTTATCGTTCATGCCGCCAAGCCACTCGGCCTTTTTGGCTTCAATTTGCTTCTCTTGTGATTCTTGAAATTTCATTGTGTAAACAAATTCCTGGGCTGCCGCGGCACACATCATGAATGCGCCCAAGATCGAAAGAGGCGGGAATAGAACAAATGAAATGAGCATCACCGGGAGGATCGAAGCGGTCATGACCTCTGCAAAGGTGTCTGTTTTTCCTGCGTAGTCATTCGCTTCTTCTAAGGCTTTGGTGGCTTCCAATGATTTTTTGTATTCGTAGTCGATCATGCTATTGTGACTGTCATGCATGATGCGTCGTAACTCGGAATGGGTGGTGCCATCCATGTCGTCGGCATTGAGATTGAGAAGTATGGATGCTCGGATTTGTGCGGCACCACTGCTATTGCAATACTCTGATGAAACAAGTTTTGAATACAGGCTTGATGCCTTCATGTCGCGTTCAAGAACCTGCGTTTGCCCCTGGGTTGTTGCCGTATTTTTCGAATCAATATCGCTGCCGCGTTTCAGATCTTGAAGCCCCGCACTGAATTGAAGTTGAATTGCCTGAAATTCTGGCGTGCTTTGCATTGCTTGATATTCTTGCATAACGCGGTCAAAAAATTGGACAGCCTTACTGCTCGCACTTTCTGCGAGGGCCCCATCGGAACCTCCAAATGCAACAACAGGCAGCGGGGGTGGCTGATCAAGAGGGCTTACTTGTTCCTGAGCACCTTTGGGTACTGTGCCTTTGATGATTGTATCTCGAACTTGCGTTGTCCCTTGGACGCCCTGTGGCGCTCTGACAGATGTTGCTGCCGAAGGGTCAGCCTGAACAGCGGTTTGAGTCGCTGATGCAGCTCTATGCGTGGATGCGCCGACGTTCGTCATGGCGGGCCTTTCCGAAAGCGTTAAATTCTTAATTATTCATACACGTGTGGTGGGCTGGGTTGGTTAAAAGAACGAATGTAGGCTTATGCGTACCTTGTGATGATTGCACTGCCACGGTTGCGAACAGCATCGCTGATGTGTGTGTTTTTAAGCCCAATACGGATCTCTTCAATGCCGGCATCTACTTCGCCCTGCATAATCCGACATTCACCATAGAGCACACGTGTTTCGCCGGCGTTTTCATCACGCCTGAGAGCGGCCCGAAAATACATGCATGCTTGGTTATAGTCATTGATACGTTGCGCGACGACGCCGGCAAGATGGTAATAGCGAGGATTCAGAGCATCCATGAGCACCAGAAAGCTGAGAAGGTATAATGCGCTTTTGGTATTCCCTACCTCTGCCGATACAACGGCAGCTTTGTAGATCACATCCAATTCTTCGATTGTAAACCCAGCAACTTCGCCAAGTGGGCGTTCGCCTGAAAACACGGCTTTGGTCGTTTTGTCGATGTATTGCTGAATGTCGGGATAGTCTTTTAAGGCTTCTGGCGTGAGAGGGGGCATGCGGGCAAGCATCTCACTTTTGAAATCAATGAGATCATGATCAGGTTCAACACCGATCGCTATTTTTTGTGCGTCGGTTGCTTCGTGAATATCACATGGAATAACCCGTTCAGGATCCCCTAGCGCTTCTAAAATCGAACGTGCACGTATTCTATAGATGGTGAGATCTTCGCGTCCCTCTGAAAGCTCAAGAACATGCTTGAGCATGTATAGGCCGATGTCCCGCTTGTCTGTGAGGCAAAGTGCTTCGCCGCATAAGAAGCGTGATATTTTATCATGAGGATCGACGCGAAGTGCACCTTGGTACATGAGCGCAGCTTTGAGATAATCTTTCATGCCGTAAAATGTGGCGCCTAAGGCGCGCCATACCGTAGGGCGCTTGCTGTCGAGCTGCAAAAGAAACAACAAGATGGTCATTGCCTGCTTGTGATGGCCGGCACGCATGTAATTGATGGCGATTTGTTCCAACGCGTTCATATCGCCGTCGACAAGTCCAAGAAGCTCGGTGACCGTCGTCGCGCCGTCGTCCACCGCATCTTTGATTTCTTGCAAAGCTTCGTCTGAAAGACTGTCGATGAAGCTGTCCAAATTTACTGTTGCTTGGTTCATCATAAAAAGTTTTTGATAACGCTGATGTCCATTTGGTGAATTGCTTTAATTAAGCTGCTTGCAATATCAAATGTTTGATTCCATTTTTGTTCGGCACTGCGAAACATCGTCATGCGTTCGTCACGGTGATTACGAACAGATTCCGAATCGGCTGCAAGATTTTTATATTCCGCATCGATGCCTGTTCGTGTGACGGTATCGCCACGGTGCGTAATCGGGATAGGTTTACCATCGGGACCGAGATTTTTGGTATCGTAGGTTGTGACATTAAATGATGTATCCAGCGACACCATTGAAGGGTCATCGGCGCCAATTTCTTTTTCGGAAAGTTGTTTGGATAAATTACCCACTTCTCGGGTCGATTCATTAAGTGCTTCGGAAATTTGATTGAGTTTTCCAATCTCAGTAAGTTGCATGGCTTTTTCTTTAAAGCCTTCTTCCATGGCTGCGCGTAGAACGAGCAGAACAAATTCGAATACGTTGCTAAGTTCAGGAGACAGGCTGTTGATTTCTTCTCTGAGCTGCGCATAGGCAGGCGAGCCAGGCGGAATGCCGTACTCGGGGGGATTTTCGAACAGCTTGCGTGTGAATAATACCGCATGATCGAATTGTTGTTGAAGTAGCGGCGAATTCTGAATTTGTGCTTGCATCCGCGGTGTTGTTTGTGCGTCGTAAGGATATGCAACGCCAGCATTTGCGAAAATATTTTGCATGTCCTCATTGCTTACTTGGGGTTCGCTGGGCTTGGCTCTTACTGAAGTCCCACCGGTGGCGTAGAGGAAGGCTTCTTCTTGGGCTTTGGATACAAGCTTGTCGTTGGGAACTAAGGCAAGATCGCCTGCATCAAGAGATCCTTTGAGGGTGTAGCCTGTGGCTTGGGCGGCGGCGGCAAACTCTTGAAAGCCAGCACTTGTGGTCAGATTGAAGGTTACGTTTTGCCCATTGATTTGAGCCGTGGCCTCGCCTGTCGCGGCGTTGACTGAAAAATCACTTCTGGGAGTGATAGGCTGCATTGAATTACCGCTTAATTGGCCCATACAACAACCTCACAGGGGTCTTGGATTATTCTATCTCATTTACACGTCAAAATGCATGCTGGGTGAAATAAAAATAGGATGCTGAAGATCTTAAAAAATGCGATGATAGTGAATCATCTTGAGCCCGATGTGGTTATAGGTAGGGAAATGAGCGCAGATGTGATTATCTCTGAGCTTGGAGCATCAGAGTTTGAAGAGGCCTTTGGGGTCGTATCTGAAGCATGTGTGTACGAGCAAATGTCACTTGCAAGGCCCATCGCTCGGGATAAGTTCCTTGAGAAATTTGTGGGTTCGAAGAAGAATTTCCGACTTTTTCGGGTGCTTGAACAATCAAGCAAAGCCCATCTTTGCTACGTTGGTATTGATTACAACGAGGGAACACCCTACCTGGTTTTTGCGTGGGAAAATGTATCTTTCGATGACATTCGGGAGGATCTGGTCAGCCGATTGATGGAGCCCCTGCTTGATATTTATTTCGCAGATCCAGCACAACCATCGATCTTCTTTTTTGCCCCAGTTGAATACCGTGATATTTTGGCCGATCCCTTGGAATTGATGGGGTTTGATCTGGTTGACGACTATCCTACCGTGGATCCGGCCG
This sequence comes from Bdellovibrionales bacterium, assembly GCA_005801425.1. Taxonomy (GTDB): domain Bacteria; phylum Myxococcota; class XYA12-FULL-58-9; order XYA12-FULL-58-9; family SYDY01; genus SYDY01. The sequence continues at coordinate 40,778 of SYDY01000069.1, forward strand.
AAGAACTCGTATTTATTTTGCCCCGCGCGGCGTATGAATCGATTTATGGCCGCGCTTGAAGGCTGCCGGGTAGATCCCTCTATGGATATGGCTGTGATTGCGGCGACTTTGTACGGGTGTGATGTCACACAGCTCGACGATCCGGCGTATATCGAACAAACCATCCAAGAGGCGGTGCGGGCAGGTGGGTTTACGTTGATCCACTGCTACGTTCATCAGTTTTCCCCCCAGGGGGTGACGGGCAGTGCCGTGCTTGCCGAATCACACATCGCTCTACATAGTTGGCCGGAATACGGTACACTGTTTGTAGATGTGGCAACGTGTTCAGGCATGGATAGGACGCGTGCAGCGTTTGATCTTATCTGCAAACGATTTGCCCCGTCTCGTATTGAAAACGTCAAAACCACCAAGTGAGACCCCTCAATGATTGAAGTGAATGCCGCGAAGTCTCTTCCGCATATGCACGGTTTCGCGCTCTGGGAGCAGGGCGTGATTCAAATTTTCGAAGGATCGGCTGTCGGCTGGTACAGTGGCTCGGCACTCGATGAAGAACGTATGGGCCCAGAATACGACGATGCACTGGCAAGTATCCGTGTGATTGATAATGCGTATGCGCCATGGTGTTTTGCTCAGAATGCGCGTGCCATTGAAGCGCGTGATTTTTTTATCAGAACGATGGCAGGGCGATATCGGTTTGCGTCATGTCAAGATCTGCCGATGCGACTCCCATCAGGCACTGCGCAGGTGGCTCTTTTGCTTCTTGATGAAAAAAAACCTATTACGCTGCTTGATAAAGATGGGTCAGGACTGTTCGATTGGCTTCGCGAACAAAGTTGCGACGTACGGCGTTCTTGCTTGGATCATGATCCACCCCAAACAGGTGATGCGGCGTTGATCATGGCGGACGATCTTCTGATGGGAGATGATCTCCGCATTGATGCTGTGGCGAAAGCGGTTGGTACGTCCGGTATCGTTTTTCTTGATGCACCTGCTGTGTTGTTCCCTCATATGCACGCGCATTTAAGGGATTTGGGTATTTCTGTTGCATGGACAGAGCGCAGTATCGGTTACGAAATGTTGCCGGGTGGTTGGATCATGGAGCGCCCTCGGGGTTTGATAGCCTTTGCTGGCGGAAGCGCACTCACGCAAGGTATTGCATCACGTTTGCCCGCATACGTATGGTGGATGATTGACGATCTGCATGATGATGAAATTCGTGATGGATCTATCGTGCGCGTACTTAGTCTTATTCGTGCGCAAATGCCTGGATCAGGTGAACACGCGATTGTGCATGCCCATGAAGAACGATGGGTAGCCACCTGGATCGATGCGCATGGGCATACGGTGAGCCTTGTTGTTGAAGAGCAAGAAAAACATGCTTTCGTGTCTATTGTACCTTATTCACCCAAACTTGAGCGTGCTGCACTGACGGCTGTTTTGCTTGTTTTGGGCGGTGAGCATACGCGGATTCGACCCACGGTTGTACCGCCACGCGATTTGCTGGAGCTGCATCATGCATAAACAAATGACGTTGATTTCAGGTGCGGTGTTGTCACTCGGTTCTCGAGAAAATTTTGTTGTTCATCTTGTTTCTCGCGTACGGATTGCGATCCCATCGCATGTCGCGGATCAATTGTTTCTGATCCTTCAAGAAATAAAGACCGATTTGGATCCTGAGTGGGAAAAGAAGCTTAGAGAAGCAGGCGTTCTTGTTTCTTCTGAAGGTGTGCCGACTGAAGATCATTTTTTAGGTGCGCAATTGGCTGCTGTGAATGAAGCCTATTCGCCCTCATGGCCGAGTGCGCTATCTCCGGTTTTGTTGGAAAGCATTCAAGCAAAGCTCATCGCATGCCATGCGTCGCGCAAAGCTTTTTATGCGGGCGTGGGGCAGGCGGCTGTTCTACCTGAAACAGCTTTGCGCAGGGCGTTGATGATTGGCGATAGCCCACTGCGTGTTTTGTGTTTGGGAGATGATGACTTTGTGTCTATTGCTTTGGCATCGCTTGGGCATGAGGTCACGGCCATTGATGTGGATCCGTATCTTTTAAATATATTGCGCACCATGCGCGACCGTTTTAATTTGTCGATTGAAATTATCCAATATGATTTTCGTGATCCTGTTCCTGACAAACTGCGCAATCAACCCTTTGATGTTTTGATGTGCGATCCGATGTCTAATCGTCCATGTTTTGATCTCTTTTTGGCGCGTGCATTTTCGATAGCAGGTGTTGGTGTGCGTGGTTTTGCTGCTGTGTACGGCCCTAGTGCAAAGGTCTTTCGTGATGTGATTGATGAAACACCGTTGCATGTAAATGCTTGGTATCGCAATTTTAATCACTACACATTTATGGATGGTGCGCTTAACGCCTATCAAAGTGATTGGGTCGAATTTCGTTTCAATCCGATGTCACATTTTTCACTGGGTGTTGATGACGTGTACACGGGTGAAAATCTTTATGTTGAATCCTATGCCGGAAAACGCCGCATGGCGTTTTATTCTCTGAACCATTGTGCAGAGCCCCATTGGACGCGACCGTTTTTCTTTGACGATGTGATTACTGCGATTGAAAAACATGCAGGAGAGCCTTTTGAAGAACGTCGCAGTGTCGGAGGTGATGATTGGAATGTCTATCATTGCACCACCGCTGAAGGTCACGTGACGTTTCATGCCGATCGTTTGCTTAATCGCATTGTTGTATTGCTGCAGCCTGCATCGCTAACCATGATTGATGCGGTTGATTTTGTGTTGCGTGGTATTCACGGGACAGAACATATGCAGCAGTCAACCGAGATCTCGGGATTTGTGTGCGATGTTCGGACGGTGTGTGAAACATAGGGGAGGGCGTAGCTTACCAAACCCGTTTGTTTAGCCCGGATTGGCTTTGAGATTCACTTTACGGGCGCGAATGCTATCTGGTGTGATTTCGATCATCTCGTCATCACGGATCCATTCCATGAGCTGCTCAAGGCTCAACTCTTTATGGGGCGCTACGGCGGTGTTTTCGTCTTTGCCTGCCGCTCGCACGTTGGAGAGCTTTTTCTCACGGCAAACATTGACGTACAAATCGTTGTCACGATTGTGTTCGCCGACAATCATACCTGTATAGACTTGGGTCGCTGTGGGTATGAAGAATATGCCACGGGGCTGAATATTGAAGAGTGCGTAGGGTGTTGTGGTTCCTAGGCGATCAGAAACGAGCGCACCGCTGGCACGACGAACAATTTCGCCTTCAAAGGGAGCCCAAGTTTCAAAGCTTGAGCACATGATGGCGGTACCGCGTGTGCGCGTTAGCATGGGGCCACGCAATCCAAGCAAACCACGTGTTGGAATGCTAAACTCAATACGGACGCGATCACCTTCCATGCTTTGATTGCGCAAAACGCCACGTCTTGGTGCTACGAGCTGATTCACGGCACCCAGATGTTCCATGGGAACGTCGATGACCAACGTTTCACGTGGTTCTTCCATGATGCCATTGCGCTGACGAACAACAACCTGCGGAGGTCGTACGCACATTTCGTAACCTTCACGGCGCATAGATTCAATGAGAACGGCAAGCTGCAGTTCACCACGTCCAAGAACACGCAAAGACTCGGGGCTTCCGGTATCTTCAACTTTGATGCTGACGTTGGCATAGGCCTCGCGCATCAAACGTTCACGCAAATGGCGGCTGGTGACATATTTGCCGCTTTGCCCAGACAATGGACCATCGTTGACTTGAAAAATCATGGCGACGGTGGGCTCTTCGACAGCGATGATCTCGAGTGGGGCTGTTTCATCCGACTCGCACAAAGTATCGCCGATACTGACAGGTTCTATGCCTGAAAGCGCGATAATATCGCCACATCGGGCTTCTTCCTGGGGAAGGCGTTGGACCCCTTGGAATTTGAAAAGACCTGTAACGCGTTGTTTTTGGACAGGATGGGTGCTGCCGTCTTCCGCCGCGGGTGCTTTTCTGAAAATATAGCTGTTGGGCTTAATTTTACCTGAGAGAACGCGTCCTACAGCCAATCGTCCAACATAAGAATCGTGGGCTATTTGGTTGACTTGCATGACAAAAGGTTCGTCGGTGCGGTCAACAGGTGCTGGAACCGTTTTTCGAATCACTTCGACAAGCGGCTTCAGATCAGTGCCTGGCACATTGAGATCCAACGTGGCCGTACCGTTGCGTGCAACGGCGTATACGACGGGGAAATCAAGTTGGGCATCATCGGCACCAAGATCGATAAAGAGACTGTAAATTTCATCGAGCACGGCTTCTGGGCGTGCATCTTGTCGGTCGATCTTGTTGATCACGACAACGACAGGCAAGCCAAGGTCGAACGCTTTGCGCAACACAAAACGTGTTTGTGGCAGTGGCCCTTCTGCTGCATCGACAAGCAACAAGACGCCGTCGACCATTTTAAGAGCGCGTTCAACTTCACCACCGAAGTCGGC
>SYDY01000070.1 GCA_005801425.1 Bdellovibrionales bacterium
AACCCGGCCTCGCCATGCCGTGTAAACGGACCGGACCGCATTCCCACAAAAGCGTTGTGACGCGATCAAAAAATACAATCAAGTCCCAAACATCATGCGCGTCACGTGGCTTTTGTGGAAGGCGGGAGGAACCTGCACACGGATGGCGAGGCAGAGAGACACAGCGTGACAAACCAATCCCCCCGCGTAACATCAGTTAAATAAAAGAGCGAATAAGTCCTTATGACGCTGATATAATACTATTATGGCGTCAGACATGGGTGGTGTAGGTAGGAAACCGCCATCCCTCAGCAGTTTAGACAACACAACAGCGCATAAAGTCAGCATACTGGGCAATGGTGCGACGCCCCTTGATCAATCAGAGGCATCAAAAAGCCACGTTTCCACATCGGGCCCCAATCCATCGCAACCTAAACCGCCCGCACCCAAGACGCCAATCACACCCCCATCCGCGCAAACACAACCCCCAAACCCCGATGCACATATAGACGGACTCTCATTGCGATTTGTCGATAGACCCAAACAAACCGAGCCAACCAAACCCCTTGTGCTTCATGACCACGCCGAAACCATCGAAGTGCTCAATCTCATGTTGAATACGCACGGCCACACAAGTGGCATCAATAAAGACGGTGTTTGTCTGGCCATCGCATCAATGGCCGCGCAAGAAGCCTATCTTCGAGACAAAGGGCTTCAAGGGACAGGGTTCTTTGAAGCACTGGATAGTTTGATGAACAATCCCATCGCGGCGTGGACTGTCACTGGGGGAAACATAGACATCAATGACCTTAAGACATTTTTTCAAAACCACAGTTCACAAATCGCGGAGATCCCTGCGAAAGCCTTTGGTCCATCAGGCGGCCCTCGAACAGCCGAGCAACTTTTGGCATGCTTGGGAGATGGCAATGCGCAAACATCGTTGCACCAATATGTAGAACATCAGGCGCTTCATCTTGCGAACGATCTGCAGTTTTTGTTGTTTCCTGGCAAAGCCACTGCGACCCAGCTGCAAACATGGTTTCCGGGATCGGATCTCACTTCGCTTGGACAGATGGGTGGCATTTATAATCAGGCGACACTCGCTTCCGATTTCGCCATGCTCCCCAAAGGAACACTCTGTGGGATCAATATAAGAAACCATGCCATGAGTGTTGTGCGCTTAAGCGACGGGTCATGGTCGTACGTCGATCCAAATGCAAAAGAAAAGCCAAAAATCTATCATAGCTGCGAAGAACTCGCCCATGCCATTCTCGTTGGGGCAGAAGGCACCACCCCCCTTCCAGATGGATTCATCGTTTTATCCCCGTTTATAACCCCCGAAGACGCACAAAAACTCGCAACCCCTTGGGTACCCCTCGCAAACCTTCATCTTGACATGACCACTTTGCCTGCGATTGAAACGGTTCATCATATTGCCGCATTTGCCCCCCAATTATGGAACACACTCCTTCAGCAAACATCCGAACCTTGCTTGGATGGCGCACCCATCAAATTTTTAATCATCTCCACTGTTCCCGAAACCATCATCGCCTCATTGCCCTTTATGAAAGATCTCGCCACCAACCTTATGGACCTGACAACGCAGATGAAATTGCGTGAAACAGAACTCGCCAAGTTAGCCAAAATAACAGGCATCAATATGCCAATCGTCCCGTTGGACTTTGATTTCTCTCATGATGTATCTGAGATGGCTTTGCAGAACAGAACCCTCGTGTTTGCAGAACATCTGCGTCGTACGTTAGGCAACCACCCAGCATTTCAATCTCCTGAAGACGCGATCCAATATTTAAAATCACAAACGCTTGGATCCGTGTGCGCACTCCTGGAAACGGTAAAACCTTTCAGTCCCCAATGCCAGCTCTATCTTTTTGAACAACTTTTACCCGAAGCATCCCCTTTCCGTGCCATGTTTCGCAATATGCGAGTCGACGCACGACCTGAACAGGAAACGCAATTTCCGATGAAAATAAGGGGCATCTTGGCGCAGCAAATCATCTCTGGCCTGGCGCAACATCCTGAGAAATACGACCCTGCTGATCCAGAGGCCGCCTATACAGAAATCATAAAAGGCAAATACGAAAAGAAATTTGCAGTCTTCGATGCCTATTTTCCTAACCATACTGAGGCCTAAAAAGATCAAGTCCAAAATCCATATTCGATGATACAATTAAAAATGGGCAGTCCGGCCGGACCTACGAGGGATGGTTCTGTAATATTGCACCGTCAGGCTTCTTCAGAGCCTGTTCGGCCCAACAGAACCTCTTCAACACATCCCAACGACACATTGCAACAATCCACAACGGCACTAAGCCCCTCCAAAGACGATATTGGATTAACCCCGCCCAAAGCACCGCCCAGACGCAAGCGACAGGCCCACAATCTTGTTCCCGAAGGACTTCGATTGCGCTTTGACAAACCCCAACAAACCGAACCCTACAAGCCGATCGTCCGTCATGACCACGATACAATACTCATACGTCTTAACGCCGTATTTCACGCCCTTGGCTATCCTCATGGCATCGAAAAAGACGGTGTATGCATTGCCCTCGCACAACTGGGCGCACAAGAGGCGTATTTGCGCGATAAGGGACTTCAAGGCGCCGGGTTTTTCGAAGCCATGGATGCGTTCATGCAGGATCCCATCGTTTCAGGCATTGCCAATCAAATGCCTGTTGATGAGGATGACATTCAAAACTTTTTAAAAGCCTTCCCAGACGGTTTTAAAAAATTGCCTGCAGAAGCGTTTGGCCCCAAGGGATCACCACGCACCCAAGAACAACTGTTGGCGTGCCTCGGTGACAAATCATCCCAAGAAGCGTTTCGCCAATATGCGGAGCAACACGCCACATGGCTTGCCAATGATCTGCAGTTTTTGTTGTTTCCAGGGCATGTTTTCCCATTGCAAGAACAAATGTGGTTTCCAGGAACCGATCTGAAATCAGTAGGATATCTTGCTGGATTTTATTCGCTAAAAGAACTCACTGCAGATCTTGAAAGACTGCCCATCGGCACCCTCTGTGGCATTTCTATTCCAGGCCATTCAATGAGTGCTGTTCGCCTTCAAGATGGCAGATGGTCGTATGTGGATGCCAATCGATGGCCGGATCCGCATCCCCATGAACAGCCCTTTGAAATATTCGATACCGACGCGCTGGCACACGTCATTTTAGATCCGCCAACCATGCAAGCGCAGGCCGCCGTCGTGACTTTATCCCCATTCATGACATCCAACGATTTTAAAAATCAAAAAATACCGATCACCCCTTTCGCAATATTTCATAGCGACCCGGATCCGGATGCATCCTCAAAACCGATCCCTCCCATGACCGTTGATTTTCCAACAGAGGCCTGGGGAAAATTGCTCCATATCCAGGGCAAATCAATCGACAATGCTGCATTACTAAAGTCCATACTCGATCATTCTGATCTCAATACGGTATTCGCCTCGCTTGCTTATGTGCACCCTGATCATATTTTATCCGAAGCCCTCCGCGATGAACCCGAAGCCGCGCACGCCATGATCTCCCTCCAAAACAGAGCCCTTATTTTTGCCGAATGGGTACGAAGAAAAGATGGCGTTCCTCAGAAATTTCTAACGCCTGAAGCAGCATTCCAATCATTAAAAAACCACGAAATTGAAACGCTCCATGCGTATGCAACACAGGTCAGTGCCATGAAGCCTGCGTGGGAAATCCACATGCTCGAACAATTTCTTCCAGAAGAGTCCCCCATCCGTGCCATGTTTCGCAATATGGGTGCCGACGCACGGGATCACAGCAAAATAGGATTGACACGTGATAGACAAGCACAATGCGCATGGTTCATCATGAAGCAGCTGGGCAAAACATCTGAGAAATTTAATCCCCGTGATGCACACGCCGCCTACGCTGCTATCGTTCCCAAACTCAAAGCCGAACTCCATGACGATACGATTTTCAATGCATTGGGTGCGTATTTTCCCTATCCCATGCCGTAAAGAAATCATCTTGCTTTTTGGGGAAGCGTTTCATTCATACGCACAGCCACAAGAGTTCCTGAGATAAACGTCATTACCGCGATAACCCACATGGCGGTCGATAATCCAAAAGCATCGGACATGAGCCCTGCGAGCAACGCGCCTATGGCATAACCAAGATCACGCCACAGCCGATAAACACCCACCGAAGAAGCACGCCATGATGGATGGGCCACATCGCCAATCGCGGCAAGAAGTGTGGGGTAAACCATGGCAGTGCCCAGACCAAGCAATACGGCGCCCATGGCAAATCCTGCAAATTGATGGGCTAGGATCACAATTGCGATCCCAATCGCCTGAACCCACATGCCCAAAACGATGAGCCACTTGCGTCCCACACGATCCGACCAAGCACCCGTAAAAATCTGTGCGATGCCCCACGTCGCGGGATAAATAGCAGCGAGTGTTCCTATCTGATCAATGCGCATTTGTGCCGCAGCGAAAAAGAGTGGGAAGAGCCCCCATGCCATTCCATCGTTCAAATTATTGACGAGGCCTGCTTGGCTTATGCTTGATAGATTTTTGTCGAACCATGTTGTTCGCCAGAAAATATCGCGCTGCGTAGGCATATTTTCGGTGAACTGTGCGCCATGAAGCTTTGATTCGGCAGCAACATGATACCTGGTTTCACGCACAACCCATGCTGAGAGAAAAAAACCTAGAATGACAAAAACAACACCGAGGTAAAAAGGCTCAGGGCGCAAACCATAGTGCGAAGCGATAAACCCCGTGGCAAGTGCACTGCCCGCAACAGCGAAATAGCCCGCAAATTCATTGAGTCCCATGGCGAGTCCACGATTTTTCGGCCCCGCAAGATCGATCTTCATAATGACCGTTGTGGACCAGGTGAGGCCCTGACTTATGCCGAGCAATGCATTGGCAAAAAGAACCCACGACCATCCTGGGGCCCACATCAAAAGAAACGGCACAGGCATTGCAACAATCCACCCCCCCACAAGAACATGTTTGCGACCGAATGCATCAGAAAGGCGTCCTGCAAGATAATTCGTGAGTGCCTTGGTGATGCCAAATACAACGATAAAGGAGAGCACCGCTGTTTTTGCGGCAAGATGGAAATCCTCTTCCGCGATCAACGGCAAGATCGTTCGCTCCATGCCCACCATGGCACCCACAAAACCGTTGATGACGATGAGCAACACAAATTGCCCAAGATTTTCACGAATACCGAGACGTACATGGGTCATAGCAATCCGCCTATCAATCCAAGCGCAACGGCAAAGAGAAGAATACCAACGATCTTTTGAACCGTGGCAAGGGTTGTTTTCTTTAAAAGTTGTGTTCCAAGTATTGATCCGGCAAGCGCCGAAACACCCGCAGCTGCAACCAAATTTAGAACACCTTGTGATTCAAGTTCTTCCCAATGACGACCCAACATGGCGACGCCATAGATGGCCAGTCGACTTAGATCTACAATGATTGCCGAGACCACCGTTGTGCCCACAAACTGATCTTTCGTCAGATTGGCCTTGAGCAAAAACATACTGCGTAGGGCACCTTGAAGACCGGAAAGACCCCCAAAGAATCCAGAGAGAGCGCCTCCAAGCGGAATATACTTGGCAGGCAGCGTCATGTCCCGTAGCGAAGGAATGAGTTCAAAAAGCGAGAAGAACACAATCAACATACCGAGGATCATCTTGATGGGTTCGATGTTGAATGTGCGACCCATGAGATTGTAAGAAGCAATATTCGGTAAATGCCCCATCTGCACGAGAAGCCATGCGCCAAGAGCTGCGGTGATGGCCGCCGGTATCGAGAATTTAAGTGTCGTCGAGACATCAGCCTTCCGACCCACAAGAAAAAGTTTGAAGATGTTGTTCGCCAAGTGAACAAGCGCTGTGGCGGCAACTGCGATTTCTATGGGGAAAAAAATAGAGAATGTGGGCAGGAGCAAGGTTCCAAGGCCAAAGCCAGAAAACAGGGTCAACGTTGCGACAAGAAAACTCGCAAGACAAATAACGACATAAATCATGGAGATATAGCTCCCGCAAAACAAAATGAATGTTTTGCCCATTGGAATGCGGGCAAGATGCCCGCGTTCCAATATATAGATCGCCTCATCGTGCCATATACAAAACGTACATTTTGTTTTGCGGGAGCTATACTTTGCCTTCATTTGGAAGTGAAAACCATCACATTGCCACCCTGACGCGTATGTGATAATTGTACTCCATGACCCGGCGTATTCGACATCTGTGCGCAATGCTGGCTTTCATAAGCTTTAGCGCGCTTGTCGGTGCTGCCGTCATCGCAACATCCGAACCCTCGGCGCCCTCACACGCCCGTCATTCGACTGAGAAGTTTAACACTGCGGTAAGCATCAGCCACAACACTTCGACGTCCCTAACGGGCCATCTCTTCGACGACAGTGCACGGCGCCTACCACAACCCCCTTCGCCTGTTGTCGCCATGACACCATGGCGTTCGATGCTATTAACGCACATCGTGCATAGCACGGCGCCACCCCAATCCCCCTTCCGAAATGCCCATCTTATGGTCCATGATGCCCAACCCTTGGCATCTATTCGCCTGCTTCTTTGATCCACACCCAATTGCCATGAAGATTATACTGTGCGCTGGTGCATCGGTTTACACCAAGCCGAAGCATCTTCATTTTGGGTGAATGTGGGCGAAATCATGTCAGAGCAAGCCAAACGCTATGCTGAGCAAATCTATTCTTTTGCGCCCAGCGAGAGCGACGAGCCCTATGCCACAACGCCCTCCGAAATGTTGGAGATCCACGATCTCCCCGATGTGGCGCGCGTCCTCTCGCGCCTTTTGATCTTATTCACGTTGCTCATGATCGTGATGATGGTCACCGTACCATGGCAGCAAACGTCCAGCGGCACAGGCCGCGTCATCGCCTATTTACCCAACGAACGCGCACAAAACATCCACGCGACGGTATCTGGCAGAATAAGGCAATGGCACGTCCGGGAAGGTTCATTCCTCAAAGCAGGTGAACCCATTTTGGAACTTATCGATACCGATCCCCGTTTTCTCGAACGGCTCAACATCGAGCGCGAAGCGTTAAAGCGGCAATATGAAGCCGCAATTGGTGTATCACGCACAGCCAAATACGATGTTGATCGACAAACTGACCTATTTCGAAAAGGCATCAGTGCACGCAAAGATATGGAACACGCAATTATTGCCTACAAGAGCGCGCAGGCCGCCGAGGCCAATGCCTTCGCCAATCTCACCCAAGCCGATTCTCGGGTATCGCGGCAACAAACCCAAATCATCAATGCACCCATGGACGGCACCATCGTGCGGATCACCCTTGGGACAAGTTCTGTCTTGGTGGAACAAGGCCAGGTGGTGGCCATTTTTGTTCCACGTAGCAACCAGCCCGCTGTGGAAATTTTTATAAGAGGAAACGATCTGCCCCTTGTCCACGAAGGTAGAAAAGTACGTTTGCAATTTGAAGGATGGCCCGCAGTGCAATTTTCGGGATGGCCTTCTATCGCAGTAGGCACCTTCGGCGGCGTGGTTGCCATGCTCGATCAAATGGCAACACCCGAAGGATTGTTTCGTGTGATTGTGGTTCCAGATCCCGGGGAAGCATGGCCAGAAAATCGATTCATACGCCAAGGCACACGAGTGAACGGCTGGATCCTACTTAATCAGGTGTCACTCGGCTACGAAATGTGGCGACAATTCAATGGCTTTCCACCGACCATGGAGCGTCCGCCTGAAAGCCCTGGAACCCCACACCTTACGAATTAGTGAGAATGCCATGTTGCCAATGATCGCTGTGATGTTCTTGAGCACTGCACCCATGGTGCCCACCGAAGAAGAGGTGCTGGAAAGCACCCAAAACCATTTTCCTGTGATCCTACAGGCCATCGAAGGGATGCAAGCGGCGCAAGGTGACGTGCAAGCAAGAATGGGTGCATTCGATGCCAAAGTCGTAAGCAACAACACCAGCGTCCCTGTAGGTTATTACAAACGCGATTATTGGGATGCACAGATCGAGAAATCCTTTGGATTTGCAGGATCACACGTTTATGCGGGGTACAGTTACGGATTTCGCGGCATGTTTCCTCCGCAATACAGTACCTTCTCAACCAATTCCGGCGGTACCCCGCGGGTTGGTGGAAGCTTCAGCGCTTTGCGGGGTTTTTCCATCGATGCCCGGCGCGCAGAGATCCGAAAAGCCGAGCTTGCACTCAACACCTCAAAGCTTGATATCCAGCGCACGCGCATTTCTGTCAAACGCGATGCACGGATCGCCTATTGGCATTGGATCAGCACCGTTCGCAATGTGCAAATCCATCAAGATCTTCTCGATCTCGCTGAAAATCGCAATCGTGTTTTGGAACAACGCGCGCGTGCCGGCGATATTTCGAATGTCGTCGTCACAGAAAACTTACAATACATTGCCCACAGACGGGCTGAGCTTGCTTCCGCGGAATTGGGTATGCGGCAAAGCGCACTGGATCTTTCGTTATTTTATCGTGACCAAAATGGAGAGCCACGTTTGGTCGGGAACGTCGCCCCACATGACCTTGATACCCGAATGCAAACACGTGCACAGGACGTTGAAACAAATGCGGATCACGGTCTGTATCCCGCTTTTCAAGGAGGAAGTTTATTGCGCAGGCCGGATGTATTGTCCTTGTCCAACGAACTCGCCATCAATCAATGGGATGTCAAACTTGCCAAAAACATGTTTTTACCCAAACTTGATCTAGGCATCGACTACACCAAAAACATTGGAAATCAAGATCCTTCCAATGCCCCCCATGTTCTCACCATCTTTATCAATTTAGAAATCCCCATTGAATACAATCTCCTCAAAGGGATCTCCAAAACAGCCCATGCACGCCAGCGCGCACTGACCTCGCAATACAATTTTTTAATTCAAAGTATACAAGTAGAAATAGACAAATTGAGACAAGCCATTTCGTTTTCACGCAAACGTATGAACAATGCGCAACAAGAGATGAATTACGCCAAAGAGCTTGTACAAGCTGAGACGTATAAATTCACCCAAGGTGGAAGCAACCTTTTTTTGGTCAATATTCGTGAAGCGGCATACACCCAGGCGCTTCAAAATACCATTCTTTCCCAGTTGGATCTTATCCGTGCACAGGCCGACTACGAAGCATCCACAACACTCGCTCCTAAGGAATAGCACGGCATGACACTCAACGATTCAGATATCGCAATCATTGCCTTGTATCTATTCCTCGTTTTCATCATTGCATGGAGTGCCGACACGTACGTGCAAAAACATCGAAAACGTGGACTCAACGCGGGCCTTAGTCCCATCGAAAGCCATTATCTTGCAGGGCGAACGATTACGTTTCCTGAAGCACTTCTTTCCATGATCGCCACCGAGTTTTCGGCCATCGCTTTTTTGGCAATCCCTGCCTATGTCTACTTTGGGAATTTAACCGCCATTGCTTTTTTGATCGGCACCTGCTGCAGCCGATTTCTCATTGCACAATTTTTGCTCCCCAAACTCTATGGCCGCGGCACAACGATTTTTGAAATCCTCGCGCGTGGAGACAATCCCGCTTCATCCCCCATGAGCGGCACCGCACGCCAAGGTCAAAAGATTTTTTCGATGCTCTATATTGTTACGTCATCGGTGGGTGTTGGGGTGAGGCTTTTGGGCGGTTCGGTTTTAATTTCCCAGTTTTTAGGAACACCGCTCTTTTTTACCATTTTTGTGATCGCCATGTTCACGTATGTCTACGTCGCCATTGGTGGCCTTAAAGCCGTTGTGCGCACAGATATGGTGCAAGCAGGGATCTTCATTTTTGGAGGCATCATGGCCCATGTTGTCATTGCCAACGTAAGCGATGCCTCATGGCGTGAAATGTTCCACTATGGCGCTATCCATGGGAAATTGGTCATATTACACCACAACGAAATTTGGACATTTGTTCTTGGGATCATCGCAGGGATCGCCCACGATGCCGCCACACACGGGCTTGATCAGGAATTTGCACAAAAACTTTTAGGCGCCAAAAATCTCTCAACCGCACGCAGTGCAGTCATGTGGTCAGCCTTGGGAACCGTGGCCGTGTATGCATTGTTTCTCTCGCTCGGTGTTATTTTGTGGTCATTTTACAACATGCAGGGCATGCCCGTGCCTGCTTCCGATTTGCTATTTTCAAATGTCATCATCAATTATTTCCCCTCACCGCTGCGTGGGCTCATGGTTGCCAGTATTTTGGCGGCGTGTATGTCGACGCTCGATTCGGCCATCAATGCACTTAGTTCATGTTGGTGGAACGATTTTATGCCTGTAAAAAAAACAAAATCCATTCGTCTGTACATTACACTCGATAATCTAATCATTACGCTCGCCATCGTTCTAATTGCTTACATGTTTTCTTTTAGTACATCCTTTGCCAATATCGGACTATTTTTCGGTTCACTGTGCTTGGCACCCATGCTTGCTCTTTTTGTGCACCGCATGTTTCTCTGGAGCAAAGACAGCAGCAATTACACGCCTTTTACCATTGTATCCATTGTTGCCCTCGGCGCCTGTGCCATGGCGATCTGTGCCTATTATTTTCACCTATCGCCCCAACACACGACCCTCACAGGACTTTTAACAGCCTTTGCACTGGTCCATCTCTACCCCAAATTCAACACACTCGATCGCTAACGTTCAGGATCCAGGAGACACCATGGCGCTACAGTTTCACACCAAGTCCGACAAAAAAATCCATTCCAACATGCGATTTCGCGATGCGTTTCGCCTCATGCAATTTCCGGAGTCGCCGTATATCAAGGTGATCTTGGTCAATACCCTCGCCATGAGTTTATTGGGCCTTGCCATACCCTTATCCGTACAGTTGGTGATCAACTCCATTGCACGCACTGCCATGCGCCAACCGCTTATTGTACTTTGTATGCTATTGCTTGCTGTCCTTAGCTTCAGCGGCTTATTGCAAACCATTCAAACCTATACCGTTGAAATGCTAAAACGACGTATTTTTGTTCGCTTTGGTTTGGTGATCGCCGAACGCATCACACACTACAAGGATGAAATATTTCGCAAAGAAGATTCGCCCGCACTCACCAATCGTTATTTTGATACCATCATCATGCAATCAAGCATGGTTACATTCTTTGTTGACGGTTTTGGTTTTCTTGTCATGTTTCTGGTCGGTTTTGGACTTCTCACATTTTATCATCCCTATTTTCTCGCATTCTCTGTGCTCATGGTCGCATTTTTAGTTGTCAATTGGTTGTTGTTTGGGCCCGATGGCGTTCGTGCCGGCTCTCCCGAAGCCGACGGAAAATACGATCTGGTTGGGTGGATCGAAGAGCTCAGCCGCGAACGAAATTTATTTTCATCGGAACATGGACGCGCATTTTCAGACAGAAAAACAACCACGCTTTTCAACCAATGGCTTGAGAAGCGCAACACACTCTTTCATTTTCAATTCAGACAACACATAGGACTTCAGTTATTCAGCGTTTTCACCAATGTGATGCTTTTGTTTTTAGGCGGCATGTTGGTACTTGAACGACAATTGACAGTAGGCCAATTGGTAGCTGCAGCTCTTGTGGTGGGCAATATTATTGCAAGCCTTCCTCGCTTGCAAAATTTCTTTTTCGCCGTCTACGACTATTCGACATCGCTCGACAAAATCGCACAGTTTTATGACCCACCTTTGGAAGAAGAACCTGAAAGACCTGTCGCGTTTTCATCCTATGAAGTGGAATATCGCGATGTGGTGATTGTTCCCGATTACCGTTTTAACTGCACCATCCCCACAGGCAAACGGATCTCTGTGTTCGTCAAAAGTTTTTCCACCATCGACGTCATGTACGATTTGCTGATGGGATTTGTCTCACCCCATCGTGGTGATGTGTTTGTGGGTGGAAAACATCACAACGACATTGACGTTGGAAAACTTCGAAACAATGTACAAATCATTCGAAATAATCAATTTTTTGCGGGAACAGTCAAAGAAAATCTCGCGGGATTGAGTGGTCGATCCTGCGATTTATCCGAGATCCATCGCGCACTCGAACAAGTCGGTCTGTGGGACACCATTCAAGAATTGCCCCATATGCTTGATACCCCCATCAGGCCCAATGGATATCCCCTCTCCCGCTCCCACATTTTAACCATGCAAGCGGCGCGGGCCGTGTTGGCCAAACCTAAAATATTGTTTGTTTCGCCTGACTTTGACCAAATATCCGATAAACGCCGAAGACACGTATTTCAAACGCTCATGGATCCATCCCACAACTGGACCGTATTATTTTTTACGCAGCATATTCACAACAGCGGCTTTGATGAATACATGATGCTGGATCATGATGGGCTGCATACCGTAACGAGTCCAAAGGATTTGGTGTTGTGAAATAAAGACGTCATCCTTTTCTTCTGTATGGGCGCTTCGCGAAGCGCCCATACGGCCTATTAATCAAAATTTTGTCGGGCGGTTCACGAACCGCCCGACAAGAGAACACCTGATCAATTCAAGTTTCTTAGAAAAGCGGGAACAAAGGGCGCATTGGTCGATCGTTTACGAACGACCCTTGCGAAAAAGTCTTTCAGTCACACCTTCAATGATCACCTGAAAAAGTTGTCTTTGCTCGTGTTCCAAAAGAAAACATGACATCCACTCATGCACACTCACCACGAGAGGGTAAAATCCCAACCGCGCAAGAAAGCGGATCTGTGCTGCGCAATCATCGAAAGAAATATTTTCTCTACTTTCGTAGGTAGGTTCCAATGCATGCAGAAAGCCATTCATCAAGCGAATGCTCCGTTCCAGCGCGGACGCAGCATGAGGCGTATTGAGAACAATTTTTAATTCAGAGGCAACCCAATCCATATCACTTTGTCGCAAACCTTCTTTTAATGCACGGCCCAACATGGCACCTGCCGTATGGAGATCATCAATTTCTTTTTGAAACATCACCCTATCAAATGCTGGCGCCATGGTTACTGTCTGTTCAAACCCCCCTTTCGTCACAGCAATTTTTCGCCAGTGGATCATGGACGAGGCCAGAGAACAAAAAGGTTGGATATGGTTATCCAAATAATAATCGCGCTTGTGAACATAGCGCGCCAAGACTTCAGGGATATCGCATGCTGAAACATCATAGGTAGGTTCCAACACGGCGAGTATGCCATCCGTAATGCCATTGAGGTCATACGCGACAGCAACCGGAACAAGCAGATCATGGGGCGTTCCAACCCGTGCACGAAGATACGTGCTTATTTCTTCGTCAATGTATTTCACATCCGATTTAGACAACCCTTGCTTGATCGCTTCGCCAAGCATTCTGCCAATGGGGACTGTTTTCCAGGTCCCAGGCGCCTCCTTGCTTAAATCAGGCGTCAAAAGAACACGATGAAACGTTTCGCGGTCCACGGCTTGGGTTGGGGGATCAAAGAGTTGTTTATGCAATTGCATGAGCTGCGCAAGCGCCGCTTCAATTTCAGGATCAGAATTTTCAGACTCAATAGGTTCAGGTTCTATGGGTTTATCCATCTGAGGAGGCAAAGGTGATGAAGGAAGCGTCAATTTCCCTGTAATTTTTTGAATGGTCTGTTCAGCGGCTGCACGTACCGCGAGGGTGTCCTCTTGTGTCCAACCGACCTTGTGGTTTTTCGCGCATAGTTTCTCGGCTTTGTATTGAATTCGCGCAATACGGGATCCATCACTGGGGTCCACCCGCATCAAATATCTCATATCTTTGCGTTCAAAATAAGATGCTGCGGCGGAGATTTTATCCGATGCAGAGCCTGCGCTAAAAACTGCATGCGCAGCCGCAAGGCGTTGTCGATGAATAGCCCACACCATAGTGCACTCCCCATGCGCGGCGCGTATAGAGGGAAGAATGCAGTGCAGCGTAAAAGTCAAGTTGACGCCCACCTGCCCTACTGCTACCCACAAATCTCCGGAGGTCTTGGGTGAAAAAAATACGGGTTTTGCTGCTGGCCGGTGGCCAGTCGGAAGAGCATGAAGTGTCGATCATGTCCGCACGTTCGGTCATCACCGCATGCGCACACACGGAACTTGAGATCACACCCGCGGTGATCACACGCCAAGGCCGATGGCTCTCACCACACGAAAGCACAAAAGCACTCAGCGACGGACGCGCTGTGGGCGGTGGTGAACTCACCATCGACAGCGCAAAATTCACACAGGGCTTTGATGTGGTATTTCCGTTGATCCATGGCACCACGGGTGAAGATGGGCGCTTGCAAGGCCTACTCGAATTGGCCGGTGTTCCCTACGTAGGATCTGGTGTTCTCGCCAGTGCACTCACCATGGACAAAGCCATGTTTAAGGACGTGTGTCGCGCTCACGGTATTCCACAAACAGACTATCGCTTGGTCAATGAAGCCGCATGGGCACGTGATCCTTCTTTGGCCTTGGCCAAGTGCCAAGAAATGCCCGCACCCTGGTTTGTCAAACCATCCAATTCCGGCTCATCCGTGGGCATCAACAAAGCACGCAACAAAGACGAATTAAAAAAAGCCATTGAAGCAGCGTTTGTTTTCGATCGCCGCGTTATTGTAGAACAAGCCGTGCACGGTGCACGTGAGCTTGAAACAGCCATACTAGGCAACGACAATCCGCAAATTTCAGGTGTCGGCGAAATCACCTACGATGCCGAGTTTTACGATTATGAGAGCAAATACACCGAAGGTCGTTCGGCCATGCACATCCCCGCCGATGTGCCGCCCCATGTCGCGGAGCGTATGCGCACCATCGCACTTCACGCCTATGAATTGTCCGATGCCGCAGGCTATTCTCGGGTCGATTTTTTCTATGTGCCCGAAACCGAAGCGTTACTTCTCAACGAAATCAATACCATTCCCGGATTTACGCCCTTCAGTATGTTTTCAAAACTGTGGGAAGCATCAGGTATCCCCTATGCCGAACTCGTCAAACGCATGATTGCACTTGCGATTGAACGCCATCAACAAACCAAGATGCGGGCCCATATTTCTAAATAGTCATCCGCCTCGACCTTCCCAACCTACTGAAATCATTTGACATTTCACACTTTTCAGATAACCCCGTCAAATATTCAGAAAATCCCCGGAACAGTAGTTACGATGGGGTATGAGTTCCAAAATGCAGGGTGTTACAGAGCTTCCTCCTGTGGGCGCCATCCGCAGCACCTCTCGCTCACACGAGCCTTCGGCGGGCGCTGACCCCACGTCTGAACGGCGGAGATCATCTTCAACCATTGACGATGATTGGATGTTGGTGAACCATGTCACGCCTCACGGTGCAGAATCGGATCCATCACCTCTGAGACCACAACGATCGTCTCAAGAGGTTCGTTCTTCTTCGGCTCCCCCAAAAATATCGATTGATGAATTATGGAGGAATTTTTGGGAAGCGGTGGCTTCGAGAGAACCGCATCGCATCAGTGAGGTGAGGGATACACTGGCAACAGAATATTCTATAAAAAGACATACCAGTAAAGTGCGTACGCCACGTAACACCATGTTCAAATTGTTGGACGCATTGGTCGTCGCTGCGCATAGTCCAACAGCAAGTCACTGCAAAATCGTGGCAGCACTTGCACAAGAAGCGGTCAGTAAGTCAAAGAAGCCCACAGATCCAGAACGAACGGTGCATATTGCATTCGGCAAACAGATATTGGAACAAGCTCTTCCTCAGCTTTTGTCCCAATCATGCGTGGCGGCGAGTCAATTAACGACGCTTCAAGAACGTGTCGACGCCTATGCCCAAATATGGCACACCGCGCTCACGTCGTTTTGTTGGGATCAAGAAACCAAGTCTGTTGACCAAACCAAAGCGCGCACATTTTTCGATGCGGTTTGCGCCACAGGTAAGTTGACGCCAGAACACATCTCAGAGCTTTATCATTGTTACGGATCTGTCGTTGGAACTTGGTTGCCAATAGCCATGAACGTTGATCAAAGCACACTTGAACAGGTTCGAAATCATACCGAAGCGTTTTTCCTCACCATGTTAACTGGAGATCCTCCAACGCGCGACCCATGGGATGAGGATCCCACGGTCTGCCGGCAATATGGAAGAACCGATAGACCACGGCAACATATGCTGCTTAAGGATCCCCAAGGATCCGTTCTGAGTGAAACAGAAAAGGACAGCAATGCAGAGTTTACGAACGATCTGCGTCATTTCTGCGATGATGATCCCAATCTGACATTTCGTGTTTCCCAGGCCCTGACGCAAGGCATCGGTAACGGCCTTGTCGGAGTGATCGCAAAAATTCAATGTTTGCATGTGATCGGGCAAGGTGCGAACTTGGTATGCGCACCCGATGCGAGTCACACACAATATACGGTCACGCAAGATCTTTTGGGCGATGTCTTGGTCCACTTCGAACTCACCATGACACGGGTCGATGCCATCGCCTTGTCCCCGTCGGGTGAGACATTCAAACCCCATGATAACGCCACGATTGCCTATTCGGCGACAGTGCGTGTGCCCAGAAATGCTGACATCACACCAAGCGTCATTGCTGTCACGCTGGAATGCAATGGGCTCACGTGCGTTCCATGGCGGGACCCATAAATTTGTGGGTGAAATCACATATGAGGGGCTGAAATAAATGCATTATGATCGTATTCTTTGCCCGCATGGCATTCACTAAAAGCACCGATTTGTACATTGCACGAACAAGACATTTTTTGGTGGGGCAGCCTGATAGCACGTCCGCAAAGGGATATACATACCTCGGTGACACACCGAGTGCGACACTTCGACAGGCATTGCTGGACAGTGCAACGAAGGTGGGATCTAAAACCACAACGCCTATGCGGATCCAAATAGATCCTCCACAATTATGTGGCTATTCCGAAACAAAGCAGACACGCAGCACACCCATTCCCGATCATGCCTTTGCCGGTATCCACCCTGATTGTCGGCTGGAAGACCCCATTCTGTCGTGCGAAGAGGCCCGTCCTGTGCAATTCCCAGATCGAGCCCACATGCATTCCCCGTTCCGAGCGATTACACCAGCCCCCAGTGCCCAATGCGCGTGGAGAGAATTCGACATGATCGGCGTGCTGGTACCCGATGCTGCAAACTTTGGTGCACAAGCCAAAGCGATCGATACGTTGGATATCCTGCGCGACCATGATTACAAAAAACTCCTGGTGTTGTGCTATGACGTATTCACCGAGAAAAAGCTTGAAACGCTACTTGGAAGCGATCTGGTGGCCCGAACAGCGGATCGCGACTGGGCCATCAACGTCATGCAAACAGAGCGCGGTCCACTGGCTGCTTTGCCGACAGCTTTTCATGCCGGTTTTTGGATGCCCATGATCATTTCACCATGGGACGATGCCGATCGAACATTAAGCTTTCCCGCGGGTCTGTACACATCCGTCATGCTGCAACTCAATGCGCCCGGATGGCCACTCGGTGGCGTAGGCATCCACAATTTGTGGACACGTACAGGTACCGTTTCCCCCATCGAACCCGATTATCGATTCGACGCACATACACCGCCACCAACATCTCCCCCTGATGATCTACTATCGCAGACACTCCACCAAGCGGTTTCGCAAAATCAATGGCATTTCCTGCCCATCTATGGCGCGCACACGTACGGGTGCGATGCTGCCACAGGCATTGACCCCAAACTGCTCATGACACGCACGCGTGAGGGACTTGGAACATCGATATTAAGTCGTCCTGTCATATTGCTATGGATCAAACCAGACTACCGATCGGAACATTCACATGACGCGTATTTGAGCAGGGCACAGGATGCCGTGATCATCAAGGCGCTTGCCAATGCACAACCCGGTTCTGTTCTCGAACTGGTGACTGGGCCACTCCCTCGAACTCAATTTCTGTGGTTGATGGCCAACAGCACATTCTGGGCAGGCTTTGAAGGCCAGGCGACAGGCGATTTCCTTCTCGCGAATGGTAAAGGTGCCATGCAAATTGGGCGATACTGGTGCCCGCAAAGTTTGCGTTTTGCGCCACAAACCGACAAACACCTGATGGAAATCCATCGCGCGGCGGTGGAAGCCCTTTGCGTCAATGAAGTCGCAAATCCTATTCATGCATTAAGACGTTTTTTTGAGGCACAAGACCGCCAAGAATTTGCCGATTACGCCCATACCATGAGCCAAAATTTTCGTTCACTGCCTCATATTGTACCGAGTATGCTAACGCAAATACCCCATGATGCCGGCAGCATGCAGGCTTTAAAACGCGATGTCGAAACACAAATGGATCAACTTTTTGCAAAGTTTCCTACTGATCAGAAAAGCTGGGATGATATCGAAGTGTGTGCCATCCGACTTGCGGCTTTTTGCGGCGCACTCCCAGACGACAAACAATTGGGAATTTGCACACGCGTGGCAGAATGGCTCAATCACCTCGACAAAGCGTCATGTCCTGAACCCGAAATATTAAGCCGTATTTGCGAAGTGTTTAGCATCAGCACGAGTTAAAGATGCGAAAAAATCCCATCCAACACGGATGAAAAAGGCGGACGAAATTTCATCAATCGAGGCGATGGACTTGCTTGGCCATATGAATTGTAGCCCCAGCATGCAATGATCCCTGAATTATCGACCCCACAGGCATGCAAAGTACCCATACCCAATTGCGCAAAATGATGCGCAGAAGCATCAGGCGCGGCAACCCAAGAACCCCCCGCAGCTTCAGGCTTACCCCAACAAACGGCGCGACCATCGTTCGTTAATCCGCAACTGTGATCTCTGCGATTTGAGACAACCTGCACATACGCGCTCGCACCGTCAGGAGGGCCATTCGGCACATCCCCTGAATCAACCGTACCGCCCCAACATGCAATCGTTCCATCAATTTTCAAACCACAGGCATGATAATCTCCCACACTCACTTGAGTAAATGTTCGCTCGCCTGGCACCTGCAAAAACGCACACTCAGGTCCACAACTGTTGCTGCTAAAACCACGCATCCAGCAGACAAGAGAACCGTCATTTTTGAGACCACAGTTTGTTCCCCCTTTAGAACTCACACTCACCTGTTTGAAATCGTTGCCCGCTGGATGCATGGTGCTATCACCCCAGCAATCAAGACTGCCGTCGGTTTTCACACCACAGTTTCTAAATGTGCCTGCACTGACCTGGCTATAAAAACCACTTCTCAATCCGACTTGACCAAAATTGGGATCATCACGTCTTGGATCCCCTACAGGATACAGATGCGCATCGGATGCCGCATTGGCACCCCAGCAAATCACACGGCCATCCTCTTTGCGACCACACGTGTGAAAATTGCCGGCGCTGATCTCTTTGTAGCGCCCCCCAAAGGCATTCAATTGCCCGTAGTTATTATTGCCCCAGCAGTTGATATGTCCGTTACGTTTGAGTCCACACGAGTGAAACATGCCGCCGGTGACCTGTTCAAATGCGCCTGGCGGACTTGCTTGCCCAACATCGTTGTTGCCCCAGCAGGTGATATCGAGATTGCTTGTGATGCCGCAAATATGGGTCAAACCGGCCGTAAGCACACCGATGCTGCCGGAAGGTGGCGTTGTTTCCAGGTAGTCCTGCCCATGTCCCCAACACGCAATATTGCCATTGCTCTTCACACCGCACGCAAAATGTTGCCCCGTGGTAACTTGAACAAACGTTTCGTTGGGTGGATTGTCGAGCCCTGATCGCAATGCACCCCAGCAATTGATACGCCCATCATTGCGCACGCCACAGGTGAAGCCTCCGCGTGATGCGGAGATCTGAACAAAAGGCCCCGCAGGTGGAGGCGTATTGCCTCCCACAGAATCACCCCAACATGCGACGTTGCCATCTGCCTTGAGTCCGCAATTATGCCGATCACCGCTGCTGACTTGTACGAACGTCGTCTCTCTCGGTGCGGCGAGCAGTCCATAGCCTCTGTACCCCCAACAATGGAGACCCCCATCATTTTTGACGGCGCACGCATGCATAAGGCCCGCGCTGATTTGTACGAAATTATTGCCTGGAGGCGCCGAGCTCTGGCCTTCCTCGTTTTTGCCCCAACACGCGATACTTCCATCGGCCTTTAACGCACATGAAAAATAAGCACCCGAACTTACCTGTTTAAAACCACCCGCAGGCGGATCTGACTGCAAAAATTGATTGTTGCCCCAACATTCAATGTCGCCACCACCAAAAACAGAGCACGTGTGATCGTAGCCCGCGCTCATGCTGAATGGGAAA
Organism: Bdellovibrionales bacterium; assembly: GCA_005801425.1. Classification (GTDB taxonomy): domain Bacteria; phylum Myxococcota; class XYA12-FULL-58-9; order XYA12-FULL-58-9; family SYDY01; genus SYDY01. The sequence goes on from SYDY01000070.1 coordinate 20,181, forward strand.
AATGCTGCCGCAACCTCCTTCGTACCCGCTGCTGGAAATGTGCACGTAGGATTTATCCCTGAACAACTTTGGAGCCAACCGAGAAACATGGAATACGCATCGGGTCTGGCGGTGAGCGTGACTTCTGCGCCCGTCGTGAATGACTCAACGCAAGAAGTGCCACAATTGATGCCACCCGTGGCCGAAGTAACCGTGCCTCCTCCTGCGCCGTCTTTGGTCACTTTGACACAGGCATCAAATCCGGCGCCCATGGCGAGCGTCATTCCAGTGCATAGGAGAAGTGCTTGAAATGACTTTTTAAAACGCATTGAGCCCCCGTGGAAACATCCGGAGAACATTTCGGCGACTCTCATTTTTGAGTAACAGAACTGCTGCGCCCGTCCTAATGATAATTTTTTTGGACGGTTGGGGTCAATAAGATGGACACCAATCGCCTCAGGGAACCGTGCGCCCGCTGCATTGGCAGGAACCATCGATGAGACAAAAACACCAGCCCTCGCGCAAGCCCTTCAAACCATTGTTGCCGTTGACAGTTGAGGTTCCCCCAGAGCCGCCTGTGCCACCTACGCCTCCGCTGCCCTCGGCCCCAATGGCATTGGAAGTCCAATTTGTATCAATGATTTTCAGTTGATCGTACAACGCGTTGTTGGGGGTCGCGCTCGACGCTTGAAACACCCAAAGTCCGATGGCGCTTCCACCGTCGCCACCGTTGCCACCGCTGCCACCGCTGCCGGATGAGCCGTTTCCGCCAGCACCGCCTGTTTCTGGTAATGTACCAAAATATGTAACAGCCCCCGCTGACGCCCCACCCAAACCCCCAGCGCCACCCGCAGAGCCATTGCCGCCCTTACCACCGGCGCCCGCCGCCCCCGTCGCGACATCGCTGCAGGTCAACGCCAATGCCGGCGATCGGATCACGGCAAGTCCGATGCTGTGCCCTCCGTCTTGGCCTGCCTTGCCCGCTTTACCTCCCTCGCCACCGGCACCGCCTGCGCTGCCCGACGACCAAATACAAATAGGGTTAGACGACTCAAGGCCCACGCCTGCCCCACCACCACCGTCAAATCCAGGATTTCCATTGTTGCCGTCGGCACCATTGTCTTGGGGTTGTTGCGCTGAGGACTGATTCTTGGCGATCAGGTTTGAAACATACCGGATCGAAGTAGGCACTGTGGCTGTGGTAGCCAAAACGGGTGTTGACGTAGGAGCCCCTCCGGGCCCACCTGTTGCGGCAGAATAGACACCTGGAGTACCAAAAAGAGCCGTCGTCGGACATTGGCCTCCAGCGCCGTGTCCAAGTCCAACCCCCGACGAAGAGCCCGCAACACACATGTTTGAATATAGATGGAAACCCAAACCTGAACCGCCACCACCACTGACAGTGCCAACCGGTGACCGACAAGCGTTGCCCGTGATGGAAATGCCACCTAAGAAAGTATTGGGTAATAAAGAGAATGTAATATTACAATAATTAGCAACACTACCGATATTTCCCACGCCACCCGCACACCCCGGTTTCGCAGTCTCCCCATCAGCTCCCGCAGTCCCCACCCTGCCTGTTGATGATTCAAAGCGACAATTATTGATCACGTAACTGGCTGCTTCATCAACGACCAGTCCGCCATATGAAGTGGGACTGCTGCTGCTCGTTGCAGCGCCTCCTTTGAAAGCAAACCCATCCACACGACCCGTCGCCGTGTTCGAAAGGGCTATAAATGCTGGGCCTGAGGAAACTTGAACTTTACTTCGCGTGTTGGCAAGTCGTTCTGAAAAATCAGCGGCATAGCCACCAAACCATTTGACCGAGAACTGCGGTGCAGTCAGCGCTGTGGTGTACGTGCATTCGGTGTCGTTGTTGTCCTTCGCAGCAACCAGCACCACCAACGGTGCGCCTCGCAAATTGTTGATGATGCCCGTGGTCCGAGTGCAATCATCAAGAGCGCTGTTGTCTGTGGCAATGCAATCCATCACCTGGTTGAGCGTCGCGAAAGGCTTCTCAAAACTTCCATCGTCGGCACTTTCTTCTGCTCCCTTGCACCGGACAAAAACAGCTGTCGTCTTTTCTCCGTCAACGCCATCGCAATTGCTGTCGGGGCGTCGATGGAACCCAAGCGTCGGCGCGGTGCATGCATCCAATGGCGACGCGCCTGGACTGAGGACATCGGGGTTATCGGGCGTGTTGGAAGCCACACAAAAATCGCAGGCATCGGGCACTTGGTCATGATCCTCGTCGACGTGGTCATCCCCTAAATCACATACGTCGTAATCATTACAAACACCGTCGGAGTCGGTATCCGTCCCATCAGCAAAGCAACGGTTGTCATGGGGCGTAGCATCACAAATATCACCCATGCCGTCAGCATCGCTATCCGTACTACCGCAACCCTTACCGCCGATATCATCCAAACACACAGGTACGGGCAAGCTCAGGTCACAAAATGTCCCGTTGCAATCGGGTTGTTCACTGCAGGGCTTTCGACAGTGGCCCTCGAACTGAATGGGCAACGCGAGGGTTGGACAAGGATCACAAACATCACCCATACCGTCGCTATCGGTATCCACAGCACCGCAGCCTTTGCCACCAATATCGTCCAAGCATACGGGCGCCGACAAGGTCAGGTCGCACCAGGTCGCGCCACAATCGGCATTGCTTCCACACAATTTCCGACACTCACCGTCATAGAATAATTGTCCGTTGGAGCAAGGGTTACCTTCCACGGACTCTCTTGATGTCGTTTTCGCGCAACCCCAAATACTGAAAGGGAGAACAACAGCAATAAACATCAACCGGTAACACACGCGAACAGGGTGCAATACAACCATAAAACACTCCTTGGGAATGTTAACACAAAAAAGGAGCGCCACACTCATTCCAGAGGAAACGTAAGGCAATGTGGGTCTTTTAAGCAGATTAATCACTGCTAATACACGGCGTAGGGGGACACAAAACAGTGAACGATAATTCTTTTGAAGTTTTAAGATCCCGTCTGAATATCCCAAAGATTCGCGTAAATACCCTTGTGGGCAAGCAACACATCGTGAGTGCCTTGTTCCACAACACGACCACCATCGATCACCACAATGCGATCCGCATGCCGTACGGTGGACAAACGATGGGCAATCACAAGGGTTGTACGCCCTTTGGACAAACGTTCAAGCGAGCGTTGAATGGCCGCTTCCGTTTCGTTGTCCACCGCAGATGTCGCTTCATCCATGATTAAAATCGCAGGATCTTTCAATACCGCGCGTGCGATGGAAATGCGCTGACGCTGCCCACCCGACAAACGTTGACCACGCTCTCCCACTAACGTGTCATAGCCATCAGGCAATTCAGCAATAAATCCATGGGCCTCAGCCGATTTGGCTGCAGCAATCACCGCCTCCATGCTGGCCTCTGGCATGCCATAGGCGATGTTTTCGCGCACCGTGCCATGGAACAAAAAAACATCCTGATTCACAATGCCCATACACTGCCGCAAAGCATGCAGCGGATAGCTGTCAATCAATTGACCATCAAGAAGGATACTTCCAGTCGTTGGTTCATACAAACGCAACAACAATCGCGCGAGAGTGCTCTTGCCCGAACCTGTGGATCCCACAATGCCAAGAAATTCGCCTGCTTTAATATCAAGCGTGATGTCATGCAAAACACGTGGCATCGAACCATAGGCAAAATTTACGTGGTCGAAACGTAATGTGCCTTTCAAGGGCGGTTCGCGAACCGCCCCTACACGATCTGAAATTTCACGGGGTGCTTGCAATAGTTCAAAAACACGCTCGCTGGACGCCATGGCCCGCTGATACAAATCCACCGTTTCACCAAGACGCGTAAACGGCCACAGCAATCGCTGGGTTAAAAAAACAAGCACACTGTAGGAGCCTACGGCCAGTTCGTTGTTAAACGTAAGCCAGCCGCCATACACCAACGTCACCACAAAACCCGACAAAACACCCATGCGGATCACAGGTACAAACGCCGAGCTTACTTTAATGGCCGCACGGTTTGCTTGAAGATATGCTTCGCTGTCTGCGCGCATGGCCGCAAGTTCAAAATTTTCTGCCGTAAAACTTTTGATGGTACTGATGCCTGATAAATTATTTTGTAACCGTGCACCCAGCGCGCCCGCCTGCGCGCGAACCAACGCGTAACGTGGCGCAAGTTTGTTTTGAAACAAATACGCGCCGATCAAAATCACCGGCACGGGAGAAATGGCCATCACCGCCACAGCCGGCTGAATATAAAAGAAAATCGCACCGATCAAAACGCTGGAGGTAAGCGTTTGAATCATATCGTTGGCACCCTGATCCAAAAAGCGTTCAAGTTGATTGATGTCGTCGTTGAGAATACTCATCAAATCGCCCGTACGACGATTTTCAAGCCACCCAAGATGCGTACGTTGCACATGGTCGTAGGCATCGAGGCGAAGTCGATGTTGCAAGCCCTGCGCCAGACCACGCCATCTGATGCGATACAAGTACTCAAAGAGTGATTCAAAAATCCAAATAAAAAGAGTGAGCACGCCCAAAAAGCCCATTTGCTGCATGGGTGTCGAAAAGCCAAACGATGCGACCACGCTCGATTCACGGCGAACCACCGTATCCACCGCCATACCAATGAGAACTTCCGGCGCCAAATCAAAAACTTTATTAAGAAAAGAAAAGACACAGGCAAGCCAGATGTCGCGTTGTTCCGATGAAGCATAGCTATAAAGACGTTTGAGGGGACTCATAGGATTTTTTAACGTGTAAAATCAAAGAATGCAACGCAACGCATATTGCCGCTGCGCATATTCTTCCCTAATAGATTTTCATTGCCGTCAAAGAAAGGCCTCTTCGCCATGGCGTCCCCTCGTTTTCTCCCCTCTGCAATATGGTCGCCGCTCAAGATAGAAAACGTAAGTCTCGATTTACCCATGGGCCGCTTGCCTGGTCTTCTTGGTACTTGGAACCACGATGCCTATGCGGCCAATACGAATCTGATGGCCTCTGATTGTTGCCAAACCGCTTTTCAAGTGATCACAAATCCGGGTTACCCATGCATTCGATTGCATGCACTCGAACAGCCTAAAGCTATCATGCGCGATCATGGCCAAGCGATGCTTCACTCTGGTGCCCCACGTCAGCATGAGATGTTCACTTTTAAACCTGTTGTGGTCTATGGAACAGTATGCCTACATCAGGACGTCGAAGCCCCGCACACATGGATCCTGCCTTATCGACCACCTGCTGAAGCAAGCAAAGATGTACTGTCCCTGGTAGAAACACATTGTTTTGAAGAGATCCCCACGGATTTTATACCGGGTGATATTTTTGGAAAGCGCACATGTGCCACGCTGGGATTTCAAGAACGCGTTTCCTCGGACGATGAAGAAATGGGTCCCACGTGGACCATCCCCACGGCAGAAACATTCAGAATTGGCCTTGATTGGATAAGCCAGCAAACAAAATCCCCGGAATTCAAAAACCTGGGCCAACACATTGCCGAAGTCCCCGGGAAAATTTCATTTGAAGACTACGGCGCTTTGATTTCCCAAGGAAAAATCCCCATAGGGAATAACCACAGCGCCTTTCACGATACGCTTTATCATGCGTTGTCCCCTGTTCTTTTTCCTCAAACATTCTCAGCAATCACCGAACTTGCGCGCGTGGGGTTTCAATCCCCGCAGGCCAAAGACAGAGATGCCGTTGCAACCCATCATGATTTGTTTACAGCCCGTTCTGTTTACGCCACCTGGGGTGAACAACAGAATGCAATTTTTAATACGCAATATACCGACGCATGCAACAGTTCTCTTCAGATCCTATGGGAGCACGGCAATGCGGGTGCACGACTGCCCTATGACATCACTTCTCTGGATGATTTGCATCAGTTGTTCGCGATAGAATTTGATGCTGCCGGTTCTCGTATCCAAGCCCTAGAAGAAATTGTGATGGGTAGGGGAAAAGAATCGACTTAAGCGATAAATATTCATCTAGAGAATGTGACGATTGCGTATACAACTCATCCATGTCGAGTCTTGAGAAAGTCAGAATAAGTAGCGGGTCCTCTGTGCCTGCATCGCAGTATTTGCCGGCCCACGGCCCTAGACAATCGCGAATCGCAGAAATAATGAAGCCTACGTTAGGCCCTCAAAACTGGCGTGACAATGTTGTAGATTCGTGGAGAAATGTGTTCACCACGTTGCGCGTCCCTATGGATGGGGTGGTGATCGAAGTGGCTCCTGGGGAAGGAACCAATGTTCCTATGGCGCTTGCATCCATGGGATTCAAAGGAACACTATTTGTTATAGACCCTGCCGAAGATGTCATGTACGCAACAACAGAGCCTGCATATAAAAAACTTCTTCCTGAGGCTCGTATTATTTCCGTATGCCAATCACTGGAAGATGCAAGAACGCGTTCCGAGTTAATTCAGCATTATGCTAAAAAAGGCCTCGTGGATTGCCTTGTCGCCAATCATGTTCTTGACGATATGCTCATCGGCCAACATCTTTCTCGCACAATGACACCAAGCCAAGCATCCCTATTTTTTAGCAATCATTACGAAAACAATCTCCAAACAGCGGCCAAAACAAGCCTTGCATGGCAAGGTTTGCTGGGTCGGCAAGATGGAACAACCCCTGAAGGCGTACGAAGCAGCATCGCAAGTGAATGGGTTCATTTCGCATGCGACGTGGGTCCTCGCACAGTGGCACTTGCCGATTATCCAAGTGCCTATTTCCTGATGTACGGCGATGCACTTCCTGCGTTGAAACACGCAGAGATCCAAGCCCAATTGGCACAAAAACAAATAACAAAAAGTCTTACCCAAAGCGGCATATTTTCTACGACAGAAGTTCCTACCGATTTGGCACTTCATGGAGGAACGGGATGTTGGCTGCTTGCTGAACGCAAGATCACAAAATAATCGTCACCGGGCCATCATTCACAAGCGCCACTTTCATATCAGCACCAAAGCGCCCCGTGGCCACATGTTTCACACTGCACGTTCGCAGCGATGCTGCGAAATAGTCGCACAACACGGATGCACGTTCAGGCACTTCGGCATTGCCAAAAGATGGACGACGCCCTTGGGTAAGATCAGCAAGCAATGTAAATTGGCTTATTACCAATGCCTCACCACCCACATCCAACAACGATAAATTCATTTTACCTGCATCATCGGAAAAAATGCGAAGATTGGCAATTTTACGTGCCATGGCATCCATCATAGATTCATCATCGCCTTTGGCAATACCCACCAGCAAAACAAAACCACGTTCAATGGCACCGATGATTTCACCATCCACGCTCACCGAACCTTCAAGCACCCGTTGCAATACAATACGCATGGGCCATCACCTTCGTGTAGGGGCGGTTCGTGAACCGCCCTTCAAGCATCACCAAACGTCGCAAGGGCGGTTCGCGAACCTCCCCTACGGCACTAAACGTGCCGCAAGAACTTTTTCCCACACGCGAAACAAATTGCCTGACATCATTTTCCCCATCGCGTCTTCGCTATAACCGCGTGCGCGCAGCTCTGCGAGAAGATTGGGGTAATCGGCTGCTGTTTTTAAATCTTTGGGTAAATTGCCAAACACGCCGTCAAAATCCGATCCAAAACCCACGTGATCAACGCCCACAAGACGCACCACGCGGTCGATATGATCGGCCACTTTGCTTGCGCTTACCGGCTCTGGGGATTTTTCTCCCAAAAAGTAATTGCCAAAATTGATGTGCACCACGCCACCGTGTTTGGCGAGAGCAATCACCATGTCATCGGTCATATTGCGTTCAAAACCTGGTTTAAAATGTCGCAGTGACGAATGGGATGCAATCACCGGCACGCTTGATAATTTCAGCACCTGCCAAAATGCATCGTCGGAAATATGGGAGACATCGATGATCATGCCCACGCGATTCATTTCTTTGATCACACTTTGACCAAAATGACTCACACCTTTCCAGGTGTGACGCGTATCATACGAGGAATCACAAATCGCGTTGTCTTTGGCGTGGGCCAAGGTGATATAACGAATACCGCGTTGAAAATACATATCAATGCGCTCAAGGTTAAGCCCGATGGGATCGCCATTTTCCATGCCCATGGCCAATGCAATTTTACCTTCGGATTTCAAACGCACCACATCACTGGGGCTCTTTGCCAAACCCAAATCCGTCGGATGCTTGGCGATTAGATTTTCAACCAATGCGATTTGTTGTTCGGCGTAATGTGCTGCATTGATGCCTTTGGGCAAATGCTCGGGTGTCGGCACATAAATCGACATAAACGCCCCATCAAGCCCACCACGCCTGGCCTTGGGAATATCAAACTCACCGCCGGTTTCTGTTGAAATATCCGCAGGGTGCTCGCGCAGCTTGTCGGGGAGATCAATATGGGTATCCATGAGAATATGCGAAGGAGCTGCCGAGGCAGAAAGCACGCCCACCATAAAAATCAACGTCAACATGCGCGTTTCATAGGCGCATGCCGATTGTTTCTCAAGACCCACGCAATTCCCCTAGACGAAGTCCGTAAGGTTCGCATAGCGTCGTGGGTCAATAACGTTTCCGCAGGAGAATAATTCATGGCCAGCACCTTCCACGTCGTAAGTCACAAGTGCCCCACCTGCAAAACCCTCGGCCGCCATCTCCTTGAAGCCGCACAGCAGGCAACCGATGCTGCCATCCAAGGCCAAAATGTTCGGGTCGTTCTCCACAGCAGCGATGCTTTCGAAAGCAAACAACTTGGCGATGACTTAAAAAGCGGCTTTGCGCTTCATGCGCAGCATGTGGCCGCGTTGCGGGGTGTACCCCACGCATCATTGCCCGAGTTGCAAATCGTTGCTGACTTTGATCCAAAACTCCCTGTTCCCCAAGAAGTCCTCCTGACCTTAGGCAGTACAAACCATTTTTCTCCCTGGGCCGCCGATCAAATCAGTCTCGACCGCATGGCAGCGCTAGGTGCACCGGTTGAAGGATACAAACGTCATCTGCCTCCAGGCATCGAGAATATCAAAACCAAAGCAGGTGCTCGGCAGTTGTTTAAGCAACTGGCCTTGTCCATCGCGCAAGGCAGCATGGCGCCCGTTGGCAAAGGATCTCCCGATCGTATAGAAGCCCAAATACAAATTGGCATAGAAGTAAGACGCCTCGCACTACGCCCCACAGGAACCGAAGACGTCGTGCTTAAAATCAACGACGGTGATTTGTCGGCGCGCGGCGCAGGCGTTGTCGTCCTGAAATCCAGCGGTAAACTTACGGGCTTTGATGGCACACCCCTTTCTGACGCAGATGCAACCAAAATTTGGGCTGCTGTTTGCAAAGACGGCGCGGTCATCGAAGCACGCGTTGGGAACAAAGACGCATTGCCCACCCCACTTAGTGTGCAGGTTGAATTGCGCGACGGCAAAGTCATTGTCCAAAGCACCCACCTGCAAACCCTGCAAGGAAGCAGCTACAGTGGTGGATTCACGCCTATTCCGGAAAGCACTTTTGGAGAACAAACAACAACCGCACGTGAGGCCCTGATCTCCGCTGCACAAAAAGTAGGTGAAAGCCTCATTGCGTGTGGACGAACCGATGGTTATTTCGGCATCGACGCATTGGTCGGTCATGATGGCGTACTCATCTTTTCCGAAATTAACGATCGTCGCACCGGTGCATGGCCGGCAGCTGCGGTGTTACTCGGATGGCTCGGCGCAGAACATGTCATCCAAGCATCACCAGGCAAAGAGGTGGGCACCTATTGGGTCACTGCACAGTCCGGTGAAAAGAAACCGGTTTATGCCGCATGGGATGACCGATTCAATCAGCTCCCGCGGGGTGCAAATCCTGCCGATGTATATGCCATTCTTGAGGGTCAAGGTCTGTTGCTCAACCGCAAAGACGATGGAAGCTTTGCAGGGAGCGTGCTTGCATATTTTGAACAGATCCGTGAAGCACCCTTTGAATTACCTGGTGCACGGGCATCGTTCGTCACCATTGCGCCAACGCCTGAAGAAGCCAAGGCATTGTCGGCGAGAACGTATGATGTGTTGGTTCATGCGTTGAAGTAATTATCGTCATCCCCGCGCAAGCGGGGATCCAGAAAAAAAACCTGGATCCCCACTGTCGTGGGGATGACGATTTGT
>SYDY01000071.1 GCA_005801425.1 Bdellovibrionales bacterium
CGGCTTCATCAAGCACCACAACGCTGATTGCGCGCAATGAAAGAGCGCCGTCAGACATCAAGTCGAGCAAGCGTCCGGGTGTTGCCACCAAGATGTCGGCACCGCGCTCAAGGGCACGAACCTGGCCTGCGCGTGGAACGCCACCAAAGATCACACGTGTGATGAGATCGGTGTATTTTGAGTATGCCGTAAATCGCTCAGCGATTTGCGCGGCAAGTTCGCGTGTAGGTGCCAATACCAAGGCACGGGGATGACGGCTTTTGCCTTTGTTCCCTGCCTGAAGCAAATGGTGCAAAATAGGCAAAGCAAATGCGGCGGTTTTGCCTGTGCCTGTGTCGGCAGTGGCAAGCACATCGCGCCCTTCGAGGGCTGGGCCTATGGCGGCAAGCTGGATCGGCGTTGGGATGGTATACCCAGCTTCATCCAAAGCGCGGCAAAGCACAGGGGCAAGTCCCATGGTGGCAAATACTGAAGTCGTTCCATTGAGTGCCTTTCCGTCGGACGGTGGCAGAGATGGAAGAACGGTCGATCCGTCGGACGGGGTGGTCAATTTCATATCTGATGTCATAAAAAATGGCTCTCGGGGAAAATTCAAAGACCACACAGTATGACGCATCCAGTAATTTACGTCAATGCCTATGTTTCATAAAAATCCAAACCTAGTTCTCAACCTATCGGCCCACGTGGCGGGCAGTCTCAATTAAATCTTCCACATGCTGGGGAATATTTCGATCACAGCGCACGATATAACCGTAATCTACCGACGGAAATAGATGGGGAAGAGGTGTCCCCACCAAACTATCGGTGTCATCTATGATTACATCCGATGAAATACTAATCACAATACCCGCCTCGATATATTTGCGTGTTGTTTCCCAATCCACGAAACGGATCCGCAAACGGTTTTTAAGCTGATCCCGGGAAAAAAGGTCGTAAAGATTGGGCAGCACACGAAAATTTTCAGCAGGAAACGCGAGATCAAATGAACTGATTTCCTCAACAGTGAGATGCGGTTTTCCTGCAAGTGGATGATCTTTCGGTGTGATCAGAGCCGGTGGGTACTGGTAAACCTGGATGTAACGCACAGAGGCGGGAAACGCCACGTGACCACGTCGGGGGAGCAAAGCAACATCAACCTCATTGCTTAGAATCTTTTCGATAGCCTGCGTGTGCTCCGCATAATGGATCACCACATCGCAGTCTTTGAATTCCCCGAGATACACTTTGAGCACGCGAGGCAGAATAAACGAAATCCCCGTACTGTTGCTTGCAATACGAAGCTCGAACTCTTTCTGCTCCGCACGCCGCTTATAGAATGTTTCGTGCAAAGTATTGATGCCTTCTATGTGTTCAATAGCCAGGACATAAAGCAATCGGCCATCGTTGGTGAGCTTGATACGCGGTCCATGGCGCTCGAAAAGCTGGACCTTGAGATCGTCTTCCAAGCTTTTGATTTGTAAGGAAACAGCGGCATGTGTCACACCCAGGAATTTGGCCGCCTTGGAGATCGATTCAAACTGGGTTGCATAACAGAATCCACGGAGCTGCTGGAGACGGTTTTGCTTGTAGTAAAAGGTATTGGTGTGATTTTGCATGATTTTTTCCGTCATGCATCTATCATAAGATGAACTTACGATTATACTTAAAATTATCAAGATATCTTACGATCAGATTACCCGATAAGAATTGCGTCATATCATCACTGGAGTCTTCGTCATGGCCAGTTTTTGGATGTTACGCGAAACAAGAAATGCCTTATGTCGCATGCATGTGTTTACGCGAAGATTTGCCCAAACAGGTGCTTCCACACTGAGCATCGCACCCCATGGCCCACATCGAGACTCATTCGAAAAATTCGGAGTTCAACACATTACCAACTCCCATGGGCAAAGTAACGGAGCCGCACTTCTCGAAGCTGTCAGGCTGCACGCCACTGCATCACCCGGCAAACCACTTCAACTCGTGGTCGGCGGACAAAAAATCACACGTTCGCAAGCTGAAGAGATGGAAAGTTTGGCTTCTGTGACATGGTTTCGCCGTGGCACCGACGCGCGCAATATCGAAACCACACAACCCATACGCAATACGCCCTATGTCAATGCGCCCTTTGTCGCCCAAGACATCTGCAAAGAAATATTTCATGATCCGAAAGCGGGTGAAACACTGGCCCTGGTGGGGTTTGGCCCCATCAATCAAGAAGTCGCGCGCAAGGCCATCGCACTTGGACTCAACGTTGTGGTGTACACGCCCAGGCTTGCCGATGAAACTACGCGTGCAGAGGCCATGCAAGGGACAGAACTTGAACACAAGATACGCTTTGCTTCCACGATATGTGAGGCATGCAACGGTGCACATTACCTGTCCATTGCATGCAATGAAAATCCATCATCGCATCACCAAATAACACCCCAAGCCCTTGATGGACTTAAGCCACAAGCACGCATGACGTGCGTATCACCCTTTGCCGTCTTGGCCCCAGAAACAATTCCATGGCTTGCAGCACAAACATACAGCAAACGCCTCGCCCATGTGGTTTTGGACAACAATCCAGAACAAGTGGCACTGGTAAAGCAACAATGCGGTGAGCTGCCAAGCACAATGCATGTACGAAGCAGCGCCATGGCAGCACCCGAATGCGTGCAAGCACTCAACAACGCTGTCGCCATCACACTCGGACAAAAATATCTCGAAGACATTATCGTAGGACGCCATCGTTGGCCTCAAAGCCCCAGCAGCAAACAACACACACTCCTCATAGGAGGCGGCTTCAACAATCTTGTGCATGCACTCATGTCCCATCCACAAGAAGACATCACCATCATCGACCCAGGGGGTAAGAACACATCGAATACATTCGATATGCGACACATCTCGCCCGCAGAAACACTGCCTCACATGACAAAAAGTCGTGAGCATGCACTCACCACACCTTTAGTTCTATTCGGTTGGGCCGCCTATGGTGATCGCCAGCTTACCGATGACGAACGTGCTTTTATTCGCGCATGGCAATGGAATGCACAAAATCCCGCACTCGTCGCACTTTCAACATCGCTGGTACGTGCATGCAACACCGCAAGCATCATAGAATGGAGCACCCTGATTGCACAGCATCCCAATTTATTTCGATCATCGGTAGTAGAAAATTCCAGCCTTGTGCGCTGTTATACTTCCGAAAAAGAAATTGAATCGGCACAAAAATCCCATGCAACTTTTGGAGCATACGTAACACGGCTGGATATGTCCGATCCCAGATTGCATGGATTAAATCCTGAAATCATTGCAGGCGCACTTAATGTGACACTTGGTATGGCATTTAAAGCCCAAGTGCTGGAAAGAGATCTTAAACGCCATCTTCAAGAACGTGGTGTACGATTTATCAAAGACAAAGCAACACGATGGGAACAAAGCATCGAGACAGGACGCGTTCATGTGTCGCTTCAAAGTGGCGAGACAATCTCAGGCGATCGTGCGTTGATCAGTACGGGTGCACAAAGTTCGTTTGCAAATGCAGTACAAGGCGTCGCAGGATTTTTTGCACAAGCGCATGGAATGCCCAATCGCACCTTCAAACTTCATCCTCCATCAAAGACGAATCTACCCGTCATGAATTTCATAGCCACACATGAAGGCACACCCTCTGTGAGCTTTGGCGCTGCCTATGTTGGTCAAGGCAAGATCGATCACAATCTTATTCCTACCTATGTGCATATGGCGGAATACTTCCTAAGTTCTGTTGCGGGTCAAAAAGTCACATTAAGCGATATCACCCTATGCAGCGAAAATGGGGGACGCCCTTTTACAGCAGATGGAATGCCAATCGTTCATCGCGATGGAAACGTTGTGAGTATTTTAGGAACCAATGCCGCCGGCCTTACGCTCGCACCGCTGATGTCACGCATGGCAATGTCCTATTGGGCTGGCAAAATCAATCCACTGCATTTGGCGCTTTCGCCTCAGCTTCGTGTTTTGAGCAAGGAACCCTAGACACAAAATAGATAGCGCCATATGATTATTCCCATGTCCTTTTTTAATGTGTCTGAAGACTACCTAACGAAACGACCAAAAGACACAAAGTTCGACCCATTTTTGTATGTTCCCGTGAGCCCTACAGCACCGCGATTCGAGTTAGATCTTGATCCTTTTGCCGATCAATATGTCCCTTCACACAGCAGACCTCAAAGTCCACTCTTTTCTTCGTCACACGAATACGATCCATTTTTAAGCTGTCCTTGGATCCCTCCCATATCGCCATCGCCATGGGAACAAATCTCAGATGAACACATGATGCCCCAAGCCCTCGTCGTACCAGAACACGTTCCAGCTTCCATCGATGTGTTGCAACAAAAACCAGCGTTGTTCCAAGTAAGGGCTGGAACACATGGAGACCGAAACCTATGGATCGAAACACGCTTACAAAAGCTCAGTGGGCATGCACTGTGGAGCGATGCCCTCAGCCAAAAGATCCTACGGAATTATGATCCCAACGACATCATCACTTTGGATGGTGGTATTGTTCTGTCCATTCATATCGAAGCACAGAAAATAGCACAGAATATTAACCCAGAGGATATTACATATTTTACGCTCCGGAAGAAAATATCATCTGCAGTACAAGTGTGGCGAAAAGGCGAGGATTCTTGGATTACGCGACAATCACCCCGAGACAATACACCAGAGCCACCCTCCTCCCATGATGGTCACAAAAACGCTGTGAGCGCTTTGCTCGTCTTAAATCTGACCGAATGTTATTTGCGTGCATTAAACGCATAGACGCTTTTCGCTGGCACATTTTTTAGACCCTGCATATCCCATGCGCATCATGGCGAGCATCAGAATTCCCGACAGCCTCTTTTTTGCCGCGTTGATGGCGCTGCCATCTATTGCGATGGCACGCCCAACCCAGCTCGAGGACAAAGCACCCTATCACATTGCCGTCGTTGCACCTCTTTCGGGACCAAGTGCTGAAACAGGACGCAATATGGTGTCGGGTGCCAAATTGATTGCAAAGCAAATCAATGCAGAAGGCGGTATCGATGGCCATCGTATCAATTTGACCATCCACGATGACGCCGGATCCCCAGGCAATGCACGTGCAGTGGCGGAAGAAATAGTAAGAAACAATCAGAGCATTGCTGTTCTGGGTCACTGGTACAGCGTTTCATCCATTGCCGCAGGCCCCATATATCGGGATGCGCACATCGCAGCTGTATCACCAGGATCCATGAGCCCTACGGTCACCGAAAACAATCCATGGATGTTCACCACAATCCATGATCTTAAAATATCGGGTAATGTACTCACCTATTATCTTCAATCTATTTTAGGGCTGACCCATATTGCCATCGCGCATGAGGCAAGCACTTACGGACAACAACTTGCCGATGTCATGACAAAAACAGGCCATGATATTGGCATTCAGACATTGCACATCACAACCAATCCGAATTCAGCACGTGAAACAGCACAACGAATTTTGCAAACACTCTCAACACAAAAAGAATTCGCGACCCTGATGATCGCAACAACAGCAACCGAAGGTGCGCATCTCGTTCGTGCATTGCGCGATGAAGGCTTTACAGGAACGATTGTGGGCTCTGCGACATTTTCCGAAGATGAATTTCTTAACGCACTTTCGGGCACATCAACCCCCGCACGCAATGCCGCCTATTACAGCCACGGGATCTACGCCATTGCACCTTTGCTCATGGCCACCGCAGGCCCAAAAGCCCATGCATTTTCACATAACTATCGCGACGAATATGGGCTTGAACCAGGATGGCCCGCTGCCTACGCTGCCGATACACTCAATGTGATTGTTGAAGCGATACGACGATCCAATCTCAACACCCAAACCTTACAAGAACAACGCACCGCCATCCATAAAGCACTCGCAGGTATGAACAGTGCCAGCGCCGGTTACGATGGGATCACCGGTGTCACCTATTTTACAGCCACGGGTAGCGCCGCAAAACCGCCTGTCATAGGGCGCTATCGTGACAGCATTCTCGTACCAGCCCCCGTACAACTCACACCCGTCAATCGTGCCTACGCCATCACAGACACCCCCAGCGCTGGCACGCTTGTTGTGGACAATTTACTTCTTAGACGAACCGAAGTTGTTTTTAGTGGCATCGAGATGATCAGAATCGACAACATCAAACCTTGGGAACTTACATTTGATGCCGAATTTTTCTTGTGGTTTCGTTATGATCCCACAACATCGGCGACGGATATCGAATTTACCAATGCTGTGGGCAATGTCGTTCTTGGCGATCCCATTCGTGCGTACAATACCCATGGATTGGAATACAGATTGTATCGCGTGCGCGGTTCATTTCGCGCAAAGTCACTCGCCTATCACAATGTCCTTGGCATCGCAGATCTGCCCATTCGATTTCGTCATCGAAGCAAAGATCACAGCGAGCTCATTTATGCCGTCGATCAAGACACGTCGTCGCATGCCAAGGATGACATCCTAAGCCCCGCCAGTCGTTGGGTGGTCAACACCATCACATCCTATCAAGACATCGAGCCAGGAAGTGGGCTGGGTGCCCCTAGCATCGACGGCACAGGATCCGCGGGTACGTCTGTTTTTGCCCACAATATTTCCGTAAAAGCTGCATCGATCACCTTGGGGAGTATACTTCCAGGCAATATACCTCAACGTATTTTACCTATCGCACTTTTTCTTTGGGCCATCGCAATGTTCGCACGACGCCCCAAGCGTCTCGGCACAGCGCCTGTATGGTCCTTGATTCTATTGGTGGCCTCTGCACTCGTAAGCCTTGCAACAGCCGAAGTGGCATTCATACGAACATTAGCACACAGCACAGAATGGACATCACAATTGGGCCATGGCTTTGAAATTTTGTGGTGGCTGGTACCCACGCTTCTTTTGCACGCCATACTCAACACCTTGGTATGGGACGTGGCCGAGCGACGCACGGGACATGCCGTACCCACCACCATGCGCATGATCATGCTCGCACTTCTTTTAACATTTGCTGCATTTGGTATTCTTGCTTTTGTATTCAATCAAAAGGTAACCAGCTTGCTTGCAACATCCGGCGTGGTTGCCATGGTCGTAGGCCTTGCTGTGCAGGTCAATATTTCAAATATCGTGTCAGGATTGGTTCTTAATTTGGAAAAACCTTTTAAAATTGGCGACTGGGTGCAGGTGGGCGACGCGATTGGACGCGTGGTGGATATCAACTGGCGTGCAACACGCCTTCATACGCTCATGGACAATGTCGTCTCCATTCCCAATGCCAAAGTGGCCGACATGACGGTCATCAATTACCACTATCCAACTTATTCATCATGGTATGGTTTTAATGTTTTTGTAGATCACCACCATGATCCTTCTACGGTCAAAAAGATCCTCGAAGAAGCCATTCTTGCGGTGCCCACCGTCAGTGAACCGTGGGTTGTTTTGGCGAGTCTTAACGAATGGTCGGCGGATTACGGTGTCTATTATCGAAGCACCGACTACGCACGCAAAGTCGATATCCAACATCAAGTGTGGACATCCATATGGGAACATCTCAGCAAAGCTGGGATTAAGCCCGCTGTGCGCAAACAACAGGTGCAGGTGTCTCAAGTTACTTAAGCGTCACAGGTTGCCCCACGGCGCTTGCATAAAACACAATGATCTTTACAGGCGTTGTGCCAATGTTGCGTCCGTTGTGCAGCATACCAGAAACTTCGACCATTGCTTCACCCGCATTGACGCGTTTGGTTCGTCCATCAGGCAAATAAATTTCAAGTTCACCCGCAAGTGAATAGCCAAAAACAGGCACAGGGTGTTGATGCCAACCGGTTTCTGCACCCGGTGCGATTTCGATCAATTGCCCTACAATTTGGGCATTCCCTTGGGGATAAACCACCGGCGTGCCACCCCAGCTCTCCGATGCAGACAATATATCTTGGACCTTTATACCACTCCCAATCGTGCCACGTGGCGCACAAGAACAGAACAGACACATGACAAGACATTTCCATATTTGCATCGCACCTCTATACTGCATCCCATGGACTCTCAACCAGGTTTACAACTTCACCACATTGCCTTGCGTGCATCAGATCCCCAGCAAGTCGCGTCGTTTTATCATACCATCCTGGAACTTCCCGAATTGCGACGAGGTCATGATGCCCAAGGACTTTATTCTATTTGGCTTGGGATAGGCGGGCATGCCATTCTCATGATCGAACGAGGAGATCAAAAACCAACACGCAATGATGGATGGGAATTTGTTGCATTCGGTATCAAGGGCAGTGAATCTGAATACTGGCGAGATCGTCTCACGCAACACCTTGTCACCATTGAAGGCGAAACGGATCACACATTGTATTTTCGAGATCCAGAAGGCAATCGTGTTGGGCTTTCGGCATACCCAGATGTTTTAAACGCTGGGCTCCCGCTTTCGCGAGGATGAGGTTTTCGGAAGGGCGGTTCACGAACCGCCCCTACGAGAAGACAATAGTTCAGACAATAGTTCAGACAATAATCAATCCCGCACCCAGTGACATGTGTATCCATCAGGGTGTCGCTTTAAATAATCCTGATGTTCTTTTTCTGCCGAATGCCATTTGCCTGCGGGCAATACTTGCGTCACAACGGCCTTCGGCCATTTCTTTGAAGCATTCACCTCGGCAATGACACGTACAGCGCTCTTATGCTGCGATTCATCCACGAAAAAAATAGCCGAACGATACTGGCTCCCAACGTCGTTGCCCTGACGATTGGGCGTCGTTGGATCATGGATACGAAAAAAATAGTGCAAGATTTTATCGTAAGACGTTTTTGACGGATCAAAAACAACACGCACCGCTTCCGCGTGACCTGTATTTCCCGATTTCACCTGGCTATAGGTGGCAGGTGCCTCGGCAGTGCCACCGATATACCCCACGTCCGTATCAGTAACCCCGGGGAAATCGCGCAACAAATCTTCCATTCCCCAAAAACATCCACCCGCCAAAAATGCGACAGCATGCGTAATTGCAACCATACATGCATTATCTCATGCTTTTATGATCATTCCAATGCCCAGGAAATTTCGTACACACCGCATCCACGGGGTGCTTTTTACACCATTGTGCCATCGCTTCAATTTCAGAAGGATCACGTCCTTCAAGCTCCGGAGAGACTAAGCACAACTTGAAGTGCTGTTTTAAAATGGCATAATCCATGTCCTTTAATTCAAATGAATCAAAACCATCAAGCCATACCCACGCCGCATGCCCTGCGAACTTCATGACACTTTCCATGGGCTCAAGTTCACTCAATCGTACTGCAAAATCCTTGCAACCACGTTTCACAAGCTGACGCATCACAGGCACACTGCTGTCCAAAAAAAAGAATCGAATATCGGGTCTATGCGAAGCCAAAAGGTCTAAAATGATATTTTCAATATGAGACGATTTATCGTATGGATTGAACCCCATAAAGAAGGGCCCGGCAAAGCACTCGAAACCGCGCTTCCCATGCTAGATCCTCATACGCCTATACTGGTCAGCTATTGCGATTACGGCATGATGTTTGATGCACACGCCTTTGAACACATGACCTCATCCACAGGCTGCGATGCCGCTGTGTTGGGTTATTCGGGTTACCATCCGCAGTACCGCCGTGCGATATCCTTTGCCCGGTGCCGCATCGAAAAAGGTCGTATTCGGGAAATTCGAGAAAAGGGACAAATTACCCTTGATCCAATGAACGAATTTACATCGAGTGGGTGTTATTATTTTCGCGATATCGAAATACTGCGTCGCGCGTTGCATGTGCAACGCCAACGCAATCTCCTCTTGAAAGGTGAATTGTACACAAGCCTCACCGTTGAAGCCTTGTTGCAGGACAATCCCACTGCCTGTGTAATGCCATTTACAATCGATTCTTTTGACCAATGGGGAACCCCCGAAGATGTGGCCGATTTTCGTTTTGCACAGCAAAGCTTTCACGCCATCGGAGAACCCCATGGACTCTCCGATGCTTCGGTCGATCAGATATTGATGCCTATGGCAGGTCTTGGAGCTCGTTTTAAACCAGAATACGAAGTGCCCAAACCACTCATCCCAGTGGCAAATCAACCTATGTTTCTTCGGGCGCTGCATAGCTTACCCAAAGCATCGCGAACTGTTTTTGTGGTGCTTGCGTCGGTTCACGAAGCCATCAAACCCGTCGCAAAAAAAGTCAATGCAACATGCCATATTTTGCCAGAAACGCCGCCTGAACAGGCCTTTAGCGCCGCATCGGCACTTGAACATCTCAATCCCAATCAAGATATTTTAATTTCCGCGTGCGATCACGAAGTGGCAGTCAACAAACGTCAATGGGATCGTCTTCGTGCAGATCCCCACATTGATGGTGCAGTATTTACTATCCAAGGATTTCCAGGTGCACGGTCCAATCCAACGTCGTATTCCTATGCCGTTTTCTCGGGTGATGATGCCTTTCTCGAAATCTCCCGTGTTTCAGTGAAATCGCCCACAACACCGCATCCAGAACGCGAACATCTCGCGGTGGGAACATTTTGGTTTCGACGCGCGGCATTATTTAAAAAAGGGATCCAAGAGGTGATCGATCACGGAACACGCCACAACGGCGAGCTGTATTTGGATAACATCGTTGAACCCCTTGTACGTGATGGGGCTCGCATCGTGACCTTCCCTCTCAAGGGCTATCTTTGCATGGGAACTCCCGAAGAGCTTGCTGCCTATCAGTATTGGTACAAACGTTTTCAAGAACCTTCCACACACATCCATGCAGCGTGTGCTTAAGGAAAACATCATGCGGTTTTCACTGGTGATCCCATGCTATAACGAATCAAAATCGATTCCTGCATTGATTGAACGATGCAAAATATTAATCGATCATGGCCATTTTGAAGTTGTTTTGGTGGACAATGGATCCAGCGACAATACTCATGACATCATCCAGACTGAAAATCCATGCGGTGATGCACTTCGATGCGTTCGACTTACGCCCAATCGTGGCTATGGCGGTGGCATTTTAGCGGGTCTTGAAGCCTGCCGGGGTGATGTCATCGGATGGAGCCATGCAGATCTTCAAACCGATCCCGTGGATGCCATCAGTGCTGCCGCTTTATTTTTGCGCTCACAAAACCCTGAAAATCTATTTGTGAAAGGGACGCGTTATGGAAGACCTCTCGTCGATCGTTTTTTTACCGCAGGCATGGGTGTTTTAGAAACCATGCTCATAGGTCATGCCATGCATGACATCAATGCACAGCCCACACTTTTTCATCGCAATTTTTTTCGGGCATGGAGCCAACCGCCTTCTGATTTTTCTTTAGATCTCTATGCATATGCGATGGCCAAACATCATGGTCTGTCCGTTGCACGATTTCCTGTATTGTTTGCCCCAAGACAGCATGGCCACTCGCACTGGAACCGGAGCATGGGCGATCGACTCAAATTCATCAAACGAACACTCACATACAGCTTTGGTATGCCACGCCGCCTGCGAGGAAATACGTGCGGTTAAACATTCATAAGAATCCTATGGGTATCGCGTTGTGTGTTCGCTTATGCAGTATTTTTTTATTCATACCCACACTTCACCAGAAATTGTTTATTCCTTTTCTTGCCCATATTTCATGGAATACGTGGTACGATCCATGGACAACATTTATTGCAAATGGTGGATCACCCGGATCATTCCCTTACGGCGTGGTTTTGCTACTCGCACTTTGTCCCGCAGTATTGATTCAGCATGCGGGCGAAGCACTTGGAATAGCATCACTCGGTGCCATAGGCCTCGGCCTCACATTGCTTGTGTGGGAACTTCTGCTTGTTAAGACCCTCCAGCGTCTTCCGAATGGTGCACAAATCGCAACAAGTTACTGGAAAAACCCCATCCCATGGGCTGTCACCTATTGGCATGGACAACTGGAAGTGATCCCACTTGCCATCATCTTCTTTTCACTAGGGCAACTTACCCAATATCCACGTCGAAGTGGTCTGTGGATGGGTTTGGCTATGGCTGCAAAAATACATGCGGGGCTGGCTACTGTGTTTACCGGGATCCATATATGGCGATCATTTTCGTATCGCGACGTGCGACGACCATTTTTAATCGCATTGGGCATAGCCACAACAACAGGACTTGGGATCACATTTTTATCGCCCGGGGCACGTGCCATGATGTTTGAAAGCAGCGTATTGCAAAGCATCTGGCAAATTCACATTGATGGACGCTCCAATGTGGAGATTTACGTATTTCCACTCGTCATGGGACTTCTCGTCCACAACGTTATCACGCGACGGTGGATCGACACACACAGCCTTTGGTATAGCATTTCTATCGCTTATGGATTTCTTGCACTTATCTCGCCGATGTCATTTGGATGGACCTTGTGGTTTATCGTCCCCACGCTTGTGGCCTTATCCCATATCCATTCAACACGACATGTCGTGCAAACATCGGCGAGCATGGCAATTTTGGTAGGCATCATTTACGGAAGTGATATGCCTTCCATGCGTTTTACCACGTTATCCTGGCATCCTTCATTAAATAGCACGACTGGTCATATTCCCAGCCTAAATGCTATTTTCACCACCGTTCTTGCTGGTGGGATCATCATGTTGATTCTGCGTTTATGGCAAGCCTGGAGAAACGAAACCAACACACAGCTTGTAGAAAAACGCGGTGTTTTCGTGGGTATCGCAGGCGATTCATCCACAGGGAAAGATACACTGGTAGGCTCTATCCAAAATTTTTATGGCAAACACGATGTTTTGCATCTCGCATGCGATGGATACCACCGATGGGATCGCGGTGCACCCATGTGGGATCATCTGACCCATCTGGATCCAAGAGCCAATCGACTTCATGCGATGTCACGTGATCTCGAAGCGTTAAGTCACGGCTGCGATGTCAATACCACAGAATATGATCATGCGACAGGTCCCTTGCTTCGTGCGCCAGCCTTTAAGCAACGTGATATTCTTTTGGTCAACGGATTGCATACCTTACGATCGCATGCGTCACGAAGACTTTTTGATTTGTCTATTTTTCTTGAAATGGAAAACGATCTTCGACGAGACATGAAGATACGTCGTGATTGCCATGAACGTGGTCATCAACCCGAAAGTGTGTTGCGATCTTTCGAGCGCCGTTTTGGCGACGGGAAGCGTTTTGTAGAGCCCCAACGGGATCATGCCGATCTTATTTTTTCACTGCGTTCGCTTCTTCCTGAATTAAAGTCATCACGCAACCTTCCCTTGCAACGTTTGGGATTATGCGCAACAACACATCTTGCACTTCCCTTTGAACGTTTGGCCGATCTTATCGTCGCATGGACCCACGCCGCCGCGCGCGTGTTTGAAAATGATGATGCCTCGCTGTCTATTGAAATAGAAGGCGATATCAGCGCCATCCACACAAGCGCCATGGCACAGCAATTGAGCCATGAACCACTCTTTTCAGTCAGACCCGATTGGGACAATGCCGCGTGGCAAAGCGGAACCCTAGGGCTCATGCAAATGATCGTATTTCTTGCCATCAATCACGTTGCAAAACGGGGGGGAACTTGATGCAACTGTTCAATCACGCAGCCGTAGATTTACTTCCAGATGCCATTTTATTTGATTTTGATGGAACGCTGTACCCTTACGAGCATGCTCATCAAGCGGCATTAAATTCTGTATCGCGATTTGCAGAACGCCGCATCGGTGTTGCATCGGATTCTTTTTCCCATGCATACGCAGAAGCACGAAAACATGTTCAAAAGATACTCCACACATCGCCGAGTAAATACAATCGCCTTTTGTATTTTCAATCGGCCTTTGAACAATTGGGTCTTGGGTCACAAGTGAATATCATGATGGAATTTGAGCGTTTATACTGGCAACGCTTCATGGAAAACATGCAAGTGGACGATGAAGTGTATGATTTTTTCGACGAATTGCGGCGCATTGGGATCCCCGCGGCCATTGTGACCAATCAAGTGGCCGATGTGCAAATGCGAAAACTTACGTTTTGGGAATTGCACGACTACTTTCGCTGTGTGATCACCTCCGAAGAAGTGGGTCACAACAAACCCCATCCCGCTATTTTTAATCGGGCTGTAGAAAAGCTCGGTTGTCAGGGAAAACACGTATGGATGGTCGGCGATTGTCCTGAAACCGATCTGGCGGGTGCAAAACAGGCTCTAGGCGCAACCACGGTCTTGCGCTCCTATGAAAAATCAATCCCAAATGCATTTGAGGTAGATCTCCGCATTGATCGATTAAGCGATCTATTGCCGTTTATCACAAGTAAGCACGTGAAAAAGACCAGTGCGGCGTGATTCTGGGTTCTCGCCTTCCTAAGAAACTTGAATTTCAGGTGTTCTATTGTAGGGGCGGTTCGTGTGTACGTTCGCCAACATAGGTAACACTTTTTGTTCGCTACATTGGTGACAAAATTAGTTAACAATTTCGCAACGTCTCGCGTCAATAGCACCAATTCTTAAGGCCCTAAAGTATATACTCCAC
>SYDY01000072.1 GCA_005801425.1 Bdellovibrionales bacterium
AATGTTGCGTGCCATATCGACTTAGAAAAATAAAAAAACACAAAATCCTCCATTTACCTACATCTCTTCTCTTTCCAGCCAACGTAAGAAATGGTAAGCAACGCGGAGGGGTTGCGCCGGGTAGATGGCGCTTCTCAATATACATTTCGACGCAATAGCGATGACTCTGAGCGCAAGATAAGCACATCAGAAAGATTAGGAAAAATCGTGCGACAATTAAATATTGATTGGCTTGCTTTGGTTGGTGCATTTCAAATGAATATGCCTGAGGTGCAATGCTACCTCTGCGTTCATGATGGCCATGTTTTGAAATTGCGGCCCGGCGATCGTATGCTCGCTGTGGTTCGTGCAGAACCACAAGCTCATTTGCAAATTCCACCGGTCCCATCGATCATCCAATACCAATGGGTGGACGATTTTATTATCGGTATTCCAGAACCTGAAACGCAAGAAGAGGCCCGTACTGCCATCAACGGCAAAGGTGCCTTTAGACGCTTCAAGGACATTCTGCTGCGTTATCCTGAAGAGCGAAAACGCTGGTTTGAGTTCCGTGATGAGCGCATGCGTGAGCGTGTGATGGATTGGATCCTCGAACAAGGCATCACGCCTCTCAACGATCCGCCATGGGAAGCTGAATCGCTGTTGACCATGACGCCACACGTCGCAGCGCCCGTCAATTCATCGCAAGATATCGAAGCATTGCGCGATTTCTTAGTGGATTGGGCAGACAACAAAGCACCAAAATCAGGCCTAAGTCCCATTACGCTCGAAACACTTGCCGAAGATGTAGCCAAGCGTTTCGTTCTGCGTCCGTTTTCTAAGTCAGCCTAAAAAAAGGCAACGCAAGGGCGCAGCAAGCTACGCCCCTACGTGATGCCAATTTACATTTACGCCATGAAATCATAGGCGCGAACGGTTTTACGGCCGTTTGCCGAAGCACGTGCAGCAGCTTGTTGGATGAGCCAATGCACCCAACCATTGAGACCCTCAAGTGCATCGCTTGCCACATTGTGGCCCGAAGCTTTGAGTGCTTCTTTGGTCTTGCTGCCTACCAGCAACATTTCAGCGCTGCTTGCGCTTTTGCTGGTTTTACGGCTGGTCTTGCCCTTTTTCGCTGCTGCTTTTTTCTTCGCCATGATGAATTCTCCTCAAGTGGGATTTAAAATCCCGTGCCCTATGATGTAGCGCCCAAAGACGCCACAAACAAATTCCCGCCAGCTTTTAACACATTTTAAGCGGAAATTCGTACTTTCTACAGTTAGCATACGGCCCCGACAATTTTCCTACTTATGTCCATTCAATGCCAAAATGCCCTTCTCCACCCATCCGGCATAGGGTAGATACGCCAACCATGGCCATCAACATCGGTATCGTCGGTTTGCCCAACGTAGGCAAAAGCACTCTTTTTAACGCCTTATCGTCTGCGGGCGCAGAAAGCGCGAATTTTCCTTTTTGCACCATTGAACCCAACGTAGGGATCGTGCCCGTTCCTGATCCACGTTTGAAGGCTTTGGCGCTTATTTATGGATCCCAAGCAATTCTCCCCACAAGCATTGAAGTGGTGGACATTGCAGGTCTTGTGCGCGGTGCAGCCAAAGGCGAAGGTTTGGGCAATCAATTTCTTGGCAACATTCGCGCGGTAGACGCCGTATTGCACGTGGTACGCTGTTTTGAAGACGGCCAAGTGATCCACGTCGAAGGAAGCGTCAATCCCACCCGCGATGTGGAAACCATCGAAACTGAACTTATCTTTAAAGATCTTGATACACTTGAAAAACGCCTCACAGGCATTGTCAAATTTACAAAATCAACGGGCAAACAAGGCGACGATGCACGCGCCATGGCCGCAACCCTTGAGCAACTCAAAGCCCATTTGGAAAGCGGGAAAATGGCGCGAACGTTCGCGGGTATAGATACCCCGGAAATGCGTGAATTGTGCTTGCTTACGGCCAAACGGGTGCTGTTCGTGGCCAACGTAGGTGAATCCCACGCCGCCGATCCATCCAGTAATAATTTCTACAAAGAATTGGTAAAAATTGCAGAAACCCGCGGCGCTGACGTCGTTCACATTTGCGCATCCATCGAAGCGGAAATCAGTGAATTGCCCGAGGCAGACCGCACCGACTTTTTAGCAACCGTCGGACTTTCTGAACCAGGCTTAAATCGCGTCGTGCGTGCAGCCTATCATACGCTTGATTTGATAACCTACCTCACCGCAGGTCCCAAAGAAACGCGTGCATGGACGATCACACGCGGAACCTTGGCACCGGGCGCCGCGGGCGTGATCCATACCGATTTTGAACGCGGTTTCATTCGAGCCGAAGTCATGAACTGGGAAGATCTCGTAACGCTAAAATCCGAAGCTGCCGTGAAACAAGCAGGAAAAATGCGCGTTGAAGGCAAAACCTATGAAGTCAAAGATGGTGATGTGATGCACTTTCGATTTAACGTTTAGCCGGAAGACTTTCCATTCTCCAGACCATGCACTTTCTTGGCCAATTGCCAGAAGCGTAATTCCAATGCTTCCATTCTTTCTTTTTGTTCTGCCCAGCCAGCATTCGCTTGCTGCAATTGCATACGGGTTTCATGCAATTGTGTATCGAGCATTGAAACTTGCGCTTCAAGTGTAACAACACGATCACGCAGAACATGCGCGGGTTCTTCGCTGATTGCAGGTGTCAAACGCTGCGGTGCAGTCTTTGGAACCATACGTTCCAAGTTGATTGCACCAGGCTGGAACCTGTATCCCTGCGCAAGAGCATCGTCAGAAAGTTTCAATGAAATCATTTTATTATTGAATTCATCAAGAGTCACACGACGACTGAGTTGATAAGATGCAACTTGTCGAATGAAAGACTCATAATTTGCAATTTTGGCATTAAGAGTCTTTACGGAACGTGTGCGAAAATCAGACTCAGACCATTTCAATTCCCAAGCCTTGTTAGCGCCGGTTGGCGCAATCCAAATTGCAGTCCCAGCAACAACAGCTTCCGAGATTATTGCGTTGAGATTGGTTTCAAATTTGGTCAGATCTTTTTTCGCGCGTCGTGTCGGACCTGGCGCAGGATTTTGTGCGTAGGGAGCCGATATCGCTGCGTCAGGAAGAATTGGACTCCCTCCAGATAGGCTAAAAACAGATGGAGTATAAACAGAGGGGTTTATATCCCCAAAATTGGGCACAGGAGGCAAAGTTGAGAGATCCGGTGCATCCAAAAACGTAGGGGAAAAAATAAAATCAGACAAGAAGTCCTCTGGAGCTGCATGAGCAGCAGAAGACAATGAACCCTGTAAGTTTGCAGGAGCAGTATAAGACGGATTGGATGAACCCTGTAAGTTTGCTGGAGCAGCATAAGACGGATTGGATGAACTCTGTAAATTTGCTGCAGCAGCATAAGACGGATTGGATGACATAGGAAACCGTACATGATGACTCATATTTTATTCCTTGCGATGCGAATTCAATGCACGTGCGTAGAAGCTATACCCACATTTTGTGAATAAAACTGATTATTATGTGTGACAATCAAACTATCAACAAAAGACCTACAATGACGCACATAGAAGACACGCGAACCATACGGATGGGAATGTTATCATATGGGACATGACATCTCGGACGATCCATATACGAGACCAGTTCGCGCTCACCCTGAAGCCTGCGGCCACGAACGAAAACAGCGAAGAAATCCGCATCGAGTGGCCTGACCGGCCTAACTCTGTGTACAGCACAAAAACATCACTCCGTCTTCCCAATGGCATCGATCTTCCACGTATCAAAAACAGAAGTATCGGCATCACGAGAGCGTTCGATCTGGTCGTCCCACTGCAACAGCCTATGGGCGCAGATCCAGCGGTTACCACGTATGGTGTTTTCCATTTAGAAAACAACCGATGGAACAAGGTTTCCGAGTATGCTGTTCCTGCGATGGCGGAACATCGCCTGCTTTGCGATGGACGGATATTGGTGAGACCTGCTTCACATCACGCACCCACGTCATTGCCCGGAAAAACAAAACAGCGTGCATGGCCTGAACGGCATCGCGTGCAAGTCTGGACATACAAAGAAAATGCCGCGTGGGTGCGCTCTCAAAAACTACCTGGATCATCGAAAGCCGAAATAGGGAACTTTCTGACGTACGATGATGGTTCCATCGAATACTATGCACCAGAACAGACGACCGCACTTCGCGGATGGCACCTCACCCGACAAAAGTGTGACGACTATCGGGCTCTGAATATCCCTGACACGTTGTTTGCCGCGCCTGCCAATGACAAACAACAGATGGACGACCATTTAGAATCGTTGATGCGCGACTGGTTCGAAAATCTCCCATTGCCCAAACCCTTGTCCCATCAACATGTGACACTATGCCTTGATGCATTGTCTCTTTATAAACGCACGAATGATTGGGCTCTGGTCAATCTTTTTTTATTGGAGCATCCCGATCTAAGTATGGTTTATAGAAGTCATATTTTATCATCCATGCGAATCCAAGATAACGTGGATGCACTCACTGATGAAGGCATACGCAAAGCATTCCTACGCTGCCAAACCATCGCGGATTATCATTTTCAAGGAAAAGAAATTTCGGAAGACATTTTTCGTTCTGCGCGCCATCAACTGATGGTTGCTATTTCGGATTTCGTGGCAACACACCAAGACAAAGAAGGGAAAACGCATACACTAAGTATTCTAAAATCCTTGATCGATATGATTTCTTGCCATTTCCCTGGCAAAACGTTTGAGAAAACGAAAAACGATCTTCTCCATATTTTCGTGGAAGTGACCGAACGCATTTTCGAGGTACAAAACCCAGAGGAAACCGCAGAGCAAGAGCGAGGAAAACTCAATTTTATGGGATTTTGGTACAACACGTTGCAAAGTCTAGGGCTGGCCAGCAGTGTTCAAAATCGTCTTCATATCGAGGGTCAACACCAAAGCATGCCCGATGCCATCATCAACAGAGCACATCATTTTGTTCATTCGTTAGGTCAAGCCACGCTGCATGACAGAATCCATTTTGAAAAACAGTATTTCAAATGGTGCCAAAATTGCTTTGATAACACCCCGCTTTATCATCAACTTATCGAAACATTTTACGCAGACATGCAGCCCTATGTGTCAGCATCCAATGATCCCGAAACAGCAAGAAATGAAACAGTTGAATTCGTCCGGTATGTTCTTGATTCGAAAAGTATTATCAACGACTATGAAAAGTACAAAAAGACATTGGAACAAACGATTTCAAGAACCCTACATCTTTGGTCTGAACAACAAAAAGAAGCCTTGCGCGCAGGCAACATTTCTGTGCTCGATCTATTTTTTCATGGGCACATTTTCTATCGTGACGTGCAATCGGCATTGCACGCATCCAACAAAACGTGGGGACGCGATGAACTCAATGCCATCATGGGAGAATTGAAACCCCTACTGCAAAATACGCAGCATGATGATGCTCGACTCAATCTCACAATATCGAGACCCTGGTTGAAGGTGGGTGAGTCCCCAAAACCTCTGGCTGACATACGCTTTGTGTGCCGTGCCATGCCAGAACCTGAATTTAAGCATTTTCGCAAAGCGTGCTGGAACGCTATTGCACGAGATATTCCTGCAATGGCAAAGGATATCATTCAATCAGCGCAAGCCTCTCGAAATAGCGCACCATCGATTGATGTATTTTATCCATTCCTACTCAATAATGTGCAAGCATGGCCAGGTGAACACCATCACGACGAACGCAATATGTTGTTCGGTTGCATCATTGATGCCACCGATTTTCGTTCTCCAAAAGCCATGAAAGCTGCAGGGCCCGTTGAAGCATGGGAATGCGAGATATGTTTTGAAGATAAAACGCCCGACACGATTCAATTTGATTGCGATTACACGGCCAAAGGCAAGAATATTCTATGCTGTGAAGCATGTGCTTGGGAGAGTATCGGAAAAGACGGAGAAGACATTGTCTGGATGGTCAATCATCAAACAGGCCAAGAGATGTCGATGGTCGATTATGCAGAACACGCCATACCCATTCCACGTTTGATTCAACTTGCAGGGCTTCGGGGCCGCTTTCTCATCGATACCATGATGCAAGGGAAATCGTTTGAACACTGCCTCGATTTGGGCTGCAAAGGCGGCGCTGTGATCACCCATGTTGAGGCTTCACGCCCTGAAACCACAGAGGCGCATCGCGAACTTCTTTTGGAACAAGCGCGTCAAGAAACATTGTGTTGCGTTTGCAGCAGTCCCATGGCCGTAAGGACCAGCGAAGAAAAACGACGTGCTGAGTTTTCATTGCAAGTACAAAAGCGCGTTGTTGGATTATTGGGCGGCAGTCGCAATGGGGGAGACATCACACGTGAATGTCCAACATGTGCCCATGCCGATGAGAAAAGTCCGGCATGCTCCACGGTGGCGGGTGGATGCCCCTCCTGCAAGCAGCCCTGGGATTGGAATTTAGGAGCAGTCCGTAACATGCATGATTTTTTTACCGAAGGGCAGCCCATCCAAGCGTATACCTTAAGCCAAGAGGCACTTAAAAAATCACCTCTAGGGATCATCGGTCTCATCACCCAACCCGGTCTGCAAAGTGCTGCAGCGCAGAGGCATATTATTGAAGCACTTGGGCTGGATATCGATGTGGATGTGGTACACCGCAATGGGCTCTATTCGATTCCCCCTGCACGCCGAAAAGATGTCATGGAAAAAGCAGAAAAGCATGTGGTACTTTTATTGGAACGACACTGGGCCAAAGAAAAGAAACGCAATGTTGAAGTGGTTGGTGAGAGCGATGCGTGATTTTTTTTGAAAAAAGTGATATACTTCCCAGGTGATTATCCTCATCGCCCAATTGTTCTTAGGTATTGCCTGCCCCAGCGGGTCACTTCCACAACAATCTACGTTTGACGACATTCGTACCGAGTGGTGCGAGCGCGTCGTCAACAGCGAGGTGGTTCGTGATGGACCTACCGAACGCTATAATCTAAGCAGCAAGTCATTGGCAGAACGTGGCCTTTATCGTCTAGGAAAAGCCCATGGGGTTTGGGAAGCATGGTACCCCAGCAAAAAGTTTCAATCCCGAACAACATTCGTCAATGGGATCCGCAGCGGCCCGTATACGCAATGGCATGAAAACGGAAACAAGGCCGAAGAAGGACGATTTTTAAATGGGCAACCCGATGGCCCATGGAAAACATGGTACGAAAGCGGCAAACCCGAAACCACCACCACGTTTGTCAAAGGCAAGGAAAACGGCCAACGCACCGTGTGGCACGAAACAGGGATCCGCAAAGAACATGGGAAAGTGATCATGGGAAAACAAGTGGGCCTATGGAACACGTGGTATGAATCGGGCCTTCCGCAAACCACGGGCGCATACGACCATGGCCTTAAAGAAGGCATCTGGACCCACTACTTTGAAAACGGCACCAAATCCGGCGAATTTGAATTTACCCAAGGACGCATCACGCGTACCATCCAAGCACCCAACGTGATGGGCGAAGGCAACACGACGGATTATAAAAATTTTGGGAAGGCGTTGGAGTAACGAATACAGATTTTATTGTAGGGGCAGACCCCCGTGTCTGCCCTAATCACGAACAAGGGCGGACACGGGGGTCCGCCCCTACGATCTTGAATGAATTGAAACAACGCTCACTTCTCCGTCCCCAGCAAACGCGCAACGCGCATAAGAAAATCTTTGTAAGCAATGGGCTTCGGTAAATAATCGTTGCAACCCGCGGCCAAAATCCGTTGTTCATCACCTTGCATCGCGTAAGCCGTCACTGCAAGCACAGGAAGTGACTGGGTGCTTTTATTGGCACGAAGAAATCGGGTCGCGGTCAGCCCATCGGTACCAGGAAGTTGAATGTCCATAATCACCAGATCGAATTTTTCTGCGAGCGCCAAGGCAATCCCTTCGTCTGCAGTCTCAACCTCGCGAACCTCGTGCCCCACACTTCTAAGAATATCACCTAAAAGTTTACGATTGGTGGCATTGTCTTCAACCAAGAGAACCTTTCGCATCACCTGCACCCTCCCCTCGCGCACGGTTAGCAATCATCCGACGTACCTCCGTGACCAGATCCACACGCGTCGTCGACGCCTTCTCGTGCAGTGCCTGTGCACTGCGTGCTATCTCAAGTCGATCCGCATGGGTAAGATCCTTCGCGGTCAGAATGATCACAGGCAAATCAAGGGTCTTCGGGTCGCTGCGCAACTCTGACAATACTACGAAACCGGTGATTTCCGGCATAACCAGATCAAGAATCAAAAGATCGGGACAGCGTGCCTCAATGCATGCAAGTCCCTCCCGCCCTCCGTAGGCAAAGCCCACTTCGATGGGCTCCTCCGACAAATACGACGTGATGATTTTGACGGCCTTCGGATCATCGTCAACAATCAAGACATATTCACGATCATTCCCATGTTTGCTCAGCAAGTCCGTCACAGCATCCAAAAGTTCTTTCTTCTGAACGGGTTTACTCAGCACTGCCTGAACCCCAAGCGCGATGGCCTTCTCGGGATTTTCAATGCCTGAGATAATCAACACCGGGGTGTTACATGCAATGCTATCTCTCATAGCCTTGAGAACCGCGAATCCGTCCATCCCCGACATTTTGAGATCGAGTGTCACGAGGTCTGGTCTTACTCCCTCAAGTTTGACGATGGCCTCTTCGCCGCTTGCAGCAGTGATCACCACAAACCCTGCATCTTCGAAATAAATACGCAGGAGATCACGTGCTACCGCTTCGTCGTCGATGACGAGGATATATTGCTTTCTTTTCGTAGGCGGCGAAATGCGCTTCGTTATTTTTGAGCACGGGTAAGCAGGGGGTGGCATCGGAGCGCCACTCACCGGAGCCAAGGGAGACACCTCTATCGGTGGAGATATCTTTGCGCGTGGCAACCGGACCCAAAAACGACTGCCCTTGCCCACTTCACTCTCGACGCCCAGCGTCCCACCATGCAAATTAACCAAACGCTTGACCATTGCAAGACCAAGCCCTGAACCATCAAACTTCCGATTGAGTCCGGTATCGATCTGTTCAAAAGCGCGGAACAATCGCTTCTGATCCTCGGGAGAAATACCTATCCCCGAATCGGTCACGGCGATTTCCACATAGGGACCGCGATCCGCCACATACACACCCACAGTCCCGCCTTTGGGCGTAAATTTCACCGCATTGGACAGAAGATTGTAGACGATCTGAAGAAGTTTGCGTTCATCGGCCTCCAGCACAAGATGGTCAGAGAACACTGGCGGGATCAGTGTAACGCCAGTCTTGGCTGCCATTTCTCTCACAGTCGTCACCGCGTTTTTAATCAGCGATGCGACCTTGAGCTGAGTAATCGTCAGTTCCATTTTTCCCGCCTCGATCTTGGAGAGATCGAGGATGTCATTGATCAGTGAGAGCAGATGCCTACCACTTTGAAAAATTTCGTTGACATAATCAAGCTGCTTCGGTGCCAATGCGCCAACCATGCCATTCTTCAATACTTCAGAAAAACCAATAATTGCGTTGAGTGGCGTGCGAAGCTCGTGCGACATACTCGCTAAAAATTCTGATTTTTGCCGACTCGCATGGGCGAGTTCTCTGTTTTGTGCCTCGATTTTGCGCGAACGTTCGTTGAGCAACGCAGAGAGGGCCTTAAGCTCCTGGAATTGGCGCAAGGCATACAGACGAACACTGATCTGTTCGATCATCACCAAGAGCCACGAACAATCATCCTCTTCAAGATGGGTATGGGACGCCCCTGCAATGACACCAATCAGTTTGTCCTGGTGAACAAGAGGCAGCACAAACAACGTCGCCTGCTCAAGGATGCCAACCCCCGTGTGCAGTGCGAACATCCGATGCTCTGCCGCATCAACAAACATCGGTTTTTTCTGTGAGGCAGCCTCGCCGACAAGACCCTCACCGACCTTGAATGACTTCTGTTCATCGCCAGGCGCGAGGCTAATCCCAGCAAACAGGACAAGCCCGCCCTTCCACTCGTCGTATTCATAGTATGCCAGCGGACAATAGCCCGCGTCATCCGCCAAGACACGCAAAACTTCGGCAGCAGCCGCATTCACTGTGTCCTGTTGATTAATAGCAAACATGACCCGCGCACTGATGCGATCGCTGCGAGCCCCCAGCGCGATATGCTCTTTACTCGCAAGGGATGCCTCCAGCCACTTGCGTTCGCTAATATCTGTAATCGAAATGATAACGAAGTTCACCGTGGGCATCGTAAACGGATTGAAATCGAGTTCAATAGGAAACTCACTGCCGTCCTTGCGGCGACCGAAAAGATTGCATCCCGCTCCCGTCGTGCTGGGTTTCAGTTTGGCGAAAAAACCATTGCGGAATAATTCGGGTACCAAAAAATCACCACGTTGGCCCAATAGTTCGCCGCTTGTATAACCAAAAATCCGCTCGGTATGACTGTTAACAAGGACAATTATGCCCGATCGATCGACCATCACAATGCCATTGGATGCGATCTCCATGATCGCTCTGACCTGCAAGAGCTGCTCAGGACTCATTGCGGCCTTGGCGTCGTTCGTGCTCGCTATCTTCTCAGTCATGCGAAGGTTTTCCCCCGAAGCGGGACTTCAGGCGTAGGTATGAGGTGCTTTTAACTTATCGTGCGTTGCAGTCATCACACAATTTTTCCCCATATGTTTCGACCGATACATGGCATCGTCTGCCGCATCCAAAAGATGCAAAAGCGTGTCACCATGATCGGGAAATATGGCAATGCCAAAACTAGCACTCAGTTGAAGGGTCCTGCCATCTCTTAGCACAAAGATGCTGCCGAGTAATTCGCGTGCACGCGCGGCTATCACTGAGGCATCAGCATCGTGTCCTAAATCAGTCACCAACGCTGTAAACTCATCCCCGCCAAAACGTGCAACGATATCGTAGGGCCTAAAAGCACGCATCAGACGACGCGCCACTTCTTGCAACACTTCATCGCCCACGTGATGCCCATATTTGTCATTGATCGATTTAAACTCATCGATATCGATCATGATCGCAGCAGCACGTTCGCCCCGTCGTACACCACGTTCAAGCGCATCTGCGGCATGGACATTCCAACCCGCACGATTGGCAAGACCGGTTAATGGATCGTGATATGCCATATTAATCAAACGCGCTTCAAATCGTTTTCGTTCACATGCAAATGCCAACGCCCGTACCAAATGCTCGGCAGTGATGGCATTTTTAGGAATGCAATCTTGGGCCCCCATTTGAATTAACTGTAACGATAGCGCCTCATCTTCAATCGAACTGCTTACAATAAGTACTGCATTGGGACTTGTTGCACGCAAGCGCAGCACTGTATCGCTTCCGCATGCATCGGGAAGAGAAAGATCGGTAATAATCACATCGTAGGCGAAGTCATGCAAAGCGGCGCAGGCATCGGCCAATGTCCCTGCCATCCCTATGTGAAGATGGGGATCGCCAAGCAGCAAAGCCCTTTGCAGCAGCATCCTATCCGCAGGGTTGTCTTCGACCACAAGTACAGAACGCTCCCCGCCCTGCTGCAATGCCGCATGACGTGCAACGCGTTTTTCATACAAATCTTTTGCAAGCGAAATTTTACTGGCAAGATCGTGAAGATCCCAGGGCTTGGCGATGAATCCTGCAATGGACGCATTGTTTTCAAAACGTCCCGTAAATAATCCTGAAGCACTGGCCCCAGTGAGAATGAACACCGTGTCTTCATGGATAGCACGGAAAGCATCCATGGCCGTTCCTGCATCCATACCCTCCAAGTAAAGATCAATAATGACCACAGAATACGGATGGATCTTTGCCAAGTCCAAAGCCGCACCCGCAGAATCCGCCACAACAGACGACGGACAAATATCGTTCAAGACTGAACCAAATTGAACTTTGGTATTGGGATCCGAATCGATCAGCAGACACTGACTAAAAGCCACACCCGCCATGCATCACACCCCCTTTTGGGGGTAATTTGACCACTGTAAACCAAAATTCGCCAATTGCTTGCACAACTTTTGAAGAGAAAGATCAACTTTTGGGCGGCAACTTGACCACTGCAAACCAAAATTCGCCCATGAGACTCACCACTTTTTTGAATTGTTCAAAATCAAACGGTTTTGTAATGAAACAATTGACATGCAAAGCATACGCCTTCAATGCATCCTCATCCAAAGATGATGTTGTAAGGACCACCACAGGGATCATACGGAGTACGGGATCGGCTTTGATTTCGGCAAGGACTTCAAGGCCACTTTTGCGTGGCAAATTAAGGTCGAGAAGAATCAAGTCTGGGATATTCGCATGGCTGTACTGGCCCTCACGTCGTAAAAATGCCAGCGCTTCAACACCGTCGCTTGCGACATGCACTTTGTTCAGCATACGCATGGAGTTCAATGCATGCTGGGTTAAAAAAACATCACTAGGACTGTCATCAACCAGCAAGATCTCGATTGCTTTCATTTCCACCATAAAAAATCCTTTCAATTTTCCTCATAGAGACGCAGCATATTAAGTGCCCCATATGCTGCAATCGTACGCAACATCGCACGACCGTAGGGGATGTGCTGCTTGACAGCATGACATCTGTTAATACTCGCTATAGCATACCACACGGTGCCCACCGGTTTTTCAGCACTCCCACCGCTTGGACCCGCAATGCCTGATATGGCCAAACCCCACGTGCTCTCCGCGCGCACACGCACGCCTTCGGCCATGGCGCGCACGCAGGCTTCACTTACAGCACCATCAGTTTCTAAGATCGTCGCAGAAACACCCAGAAATGCCATTTTGGCGGTGTTTGCATAAGCGACAACGCTTGCTTTAAATACGTCACTTGCGCCAGGAACGCTCACCAATAAATCGGCCACCTGGCCTCCGGTGCACGATTCGGCAATGGCCACCGTTTCACCACGAGCACGCAACATACGGATCACCACTTGCGCCATGTCTTCATCATCGCTGAAAATGTGCGGTGCAAGTTGTTCACGTGCCCATGCGGTTGCATTTGCTACGTCTTCTGGCGTGCCTTTGAGGGTCACTTGAATTTCAGGAAATTTTACACGGAATCCAACGCGCACTTCGGGATAACGTTGTGTGTGTTCTGCCAAACGAACATCCATTTCCGCTTCCATCAAACCAAAGCATCGCAATTTTTGTATGATGCGCTCACCATGGGGATCGCCCAATAAAGTAGGCAGCACATCGTGTACCATGGCATCAAATTCGGAAGGCACACCAGGCAAACTGATAAAGCGCGTATTTTCAAACTGACAAATAAATCCCAATGCCGATCCCACACGATTGTTAATCGATGCACTCCCCTTTGGTATTTCAGCCTGGCGCAAATGACTTTCCGAAACCGGTTTTCCACGATCTCGCAAACGCTCTTCAATACGCGCCACCTGTTCGGGCACACGCCATAGCGTTGTACCACACAGTGCTGCAAAACCTTCTGCTGTCACATCGTCCGTCGTAGGGCCTAAGCCGCCGCTCACAAAACAAAGCGATGTTCCACGTGCGGCGATTGCGCGTGCTTCGCGCACAATCACATCGACATCGTCGGTGATGGTGGTTCGCTGTACAATGCGTGCAGACCAAGGCTCCAAAAACTGAGCAAGCCGCAATGTGTTGGTATCGGCCACACGGCCGTCGAGAAGTTCATCACCAATGGCCAAAACTTCGATGCGCATGGAGGAGAAAGAGCGCTTTCGGTGGCGTAGATCAAGGTATGTCGTGATTTATCACACCTAAAAATGACGCGTTAAAGTAGCATGTCCCCGTTTATTCCAGGACATGACAAATCAAACGCATCTTGGTAAGCATAAGAACCTCACCAGGAGCAATAGAATGGCACAGAAAGCAACACCCACGACGCAACGCCATGACACGGTGATATTTGGCCCAAAACAACAGCCCCTGGTGGTCTCGCAGCAAGGCGTCGCTTTCGATGCACAACAACCAGCACGCCCCACAACCCAAACCGTCCACAGCACAAAGACTGTCCTACCCCCAAGCCTTCCCGCATCAGGTGGCCATGAAAGCACGCGTGTCCTAACACCGCCTGCAGCACCTCTTGATCATACCCACAGACTTGAAAGTTACAGCCCCGTCACCGAGCCTGAAAAAGCAGCACAAAGCGTATGCAACGCCGTGCAAGCAAATCATAAATTGCTCACACGTGTTCAAACAGCCCTCACTGCGCTTGCGAAGTCTGTTCATCCTCCACTTTGTGCCGAACAACCTCTCGGGATCCTTTGGATCGGTGGGGGCACCGTACGCGATGCCATACAAGCCCACGAAGAACTTAATTTTACCCCTGAGAAAGACATCGATTTTGATCTCGTTCCTCTAGGCGGTGTGGATCTCATCAAAGCAGCGCAACATGCAGGACCCGCAAGAGGACAATCGCCCCATCGTTTCACCCCCCTAAGCCCAAATGCCGGCCTTTTTCGTGAACGCCTTGCCTATGGCCAAGAAGCCCCCACGCCTGATGATATTCCCTTCGATATTCGCATCCGTGCGAACAACGAGCACAAAGAACGTTTTTGGGTATTTCGCCACCATGCAGGCCTTGTGCCTTTTGCGGTGATCCTGGCCGATGGGAGCATGCAACGCGTAAGGCCCGATGGGATCTATTTCCCAAACAGCGAAAAGCCCAGCGATGACAAGCAAAGCATGTACAAAGCAATCAAAGAAGATCTGCGATACCATCGTGCATACACAGCAACAGCAGCAGGCATCGATCGATTAAAAATGGGAAAAGTGCTCATCGCCATGGGACGTGGTCATGAAATTCCCCATGAAACACGCGATGCATTCATGGAAGCTTGGATCCGCGATACCGCTGCCATCCCCATGCCCGAATCAGGCATGCCCGACGACATACAATGGGGTGATTTTCTTAAAAAACAAGAAGGCAAGCATCATGTCCCGGGCCTTCGACTTTTGTTTGTTGAAGCCTTCATCGATTGGGGCCGACGTCACGCAGAAGATCCAACATTGAAAGCCCTATGGGAACGATGCCATCGTCGATGCCAAAATGATCTCGACATTTTCATTCCACTGACTCAATGGAATCCCGAAAATAAACAATCCAGCGATCTCACGCGATACCACCATGCCGACAAACCCATCACGCAATTGCCCATAGAAACGCTCATGGCGCTGTTCATGCATGAAACAACGCCAAGCGAAGTCGCTTTTGGCATACTGCCCACCGACGCACCCTTGGCCCGAGGTGTTTTGTTACAGCCCTCGTGGGGGCCTGATGCACTGCGCGATGTCATTGCACAATTAAATATCGAGCGCCCACAGGATCTTCCACATTTCTTGGTCCACCTGCTCACACAAAGCAACGATGAGCGACTCAAAGATGTGATCATCGATCACCTAAGTCATTGCGCACCCCCGCAGCTTCAACAGACACTCACCCAAAAGAGATATATCATCGCGCCCCTATTGCTTGGAAAACTTATCCAGCAACGTGCATACGATGAGGGTTCTGTTTTTATCGCGCAAGCCCTTGCAAAAAGAGTCGAAGCAGATCACGGCGCTGCACGAACCATGGTCGGCCCACTCATTGAAAAATTCATGGGAGAAAACAGACCCGATATTGCTGCACCTCTCGTGCTCGTATCACAAAAATCGGTCACCCCTGAAAACGCATGTCTGTGGTTTTTAAAAATCGTGTCACAGTCAGACGCGTATCATCAAACATATTTTCAACCTCTTTGTAAAATTCTCGTTTCGAGAGCCCGTGGTGATTCTTGGCCACAACACTGTGCTCGACTTCTTTGGGAAGCCCAAGGCAATCCTTTGCTTTCAGAGACAGCCCGCCACTTCACGCACATCATAACCCCCGATGATTTCAGAACAAACAAAGCGCCCAAAAGTGTATGGGATGCATTCGCCAAACTCCTTTCGGTTGATGCCATTCCTGCAGACAAACCACCCCGTGATTGCGTGAGTGTACCCAAAGCATTTTTAACGCATCCGGAGGTTCACGCTGAACTTCCCTCTTCGCTTGAGCGCGTGCTAGCAATCTGCTGGCGACGCGCACATCCCACATGGAAGCCAATAAACCCTGTCACGGTAGAAGTACCCAAGCCAGGAAAAGCCAAAGCAGACAACCCTGCACCTGCTGCGAAAAATTTGAAAAAGGATAAAGAGAAGACGACACAAAGTTCAACAACAAAACCGCCCTCAATTTCTGCACGTGATGAGGCCATCCTTGCGAAAGCCATCGCAGACAACGCACGTATGCTTGAAGCCAAATGGCGCAAAGATATTAGCAAGATAGATGAAAGCCAATTTTTAAAAGCCACACGTGAGGAAGCCCCTCATGCAGTGGCTCTTTTACGTGCACATCAAGAGACAAGTCCCGAACTGGTATACCAAAAAGCCCTGGCATTGCTTGAAAGCTGCATCCCCGAGCCAGGAAAAATCATGGTTGCCCCCGAAATAGTGCGCGATATCGTCAGCATCATCACAAAAGAAGAACAACAACTTCTACGATTTCCATTTAAAGAAAAAGCCATCACGCGTTTGTGCGTGGCCATTGCAAGGTCGAAAGCAAAAGATAAAAGTGCCATCGCCGTCTGTGAAATTATTCTATGCAAAGCGATAGGTTCCCTTACGGATTGCGTGAAGAATTCATCGCTTTCATTGCCACAAGTGGTTATTATCATCAGCAACATCCATCTTTCGGATGCATTAAAAGCATTGCCTCCATCAGAACTATTGCGTCACGCTTTGAACACATTGATCATTGGCGTCAGCACTGCACATCCCAAAACAGCGCATTTGCAACCCAGGGCTGTCATGGACAGGATCCTAACGCCCTTGGGCAAAGCATGGGTTGAAGCCTATGAGCACATAAAACAACCTCTTGAGAAGTTTGATGAGTTCGGGTTCAACCACGTCTACGTTCGTCTTCTCAGCATGGATCCCAGCGATGCCACACTCTGGATACTCAATCACACCTACTTTTCAGAAATCCGGCGCCAATGCGGTGAAAGCATCCCCGGCATTTCTCCTGAAGCAGAACGCCAATTGGTCATCAATACACCGCTCGTTGCGTTAAATTTAGGCACACTCATTGGCGCATTTCTGCGCGTTGTACCCCAAGGTTCAGACCTGCACACCGCGGTCGTGAGATTGCTACAAAACCCTGAAAACATCATTAACGACAATCCACACTTTGAACTTTCCAAAGCGGCCACGGCCACACTTGTTGGGCATATGATGGCTGGATTGTTAAGCACCGACCATTTGCCGTGGATGATCTTCGATCTCCCGGAAGTCGACGAACCTTGCCCACCCATGCATTCGGCTTCCATCATTTTAAATAAAATAACCCCATGGCTAAAACATCGGGCACAATTTGATGCAGTCGACCAAGACCATGTCATGCGAGAAAACATTGAAAGCATTTTAAAAATCGCGATGGATTTATTGGAACAAACGGGCGGCTATCAAAAAATACATTTTTCCCAAAAATTGGTCGCATTTTTGGCACAAAGCATTCCGTTTTTAGAACAGATCAATACCTCTTTTGATCACATTTTGGCATGGACCAAAAAAGTCAGCACCTGTATCGACCCAACTTCTCTCCACGTG
This sequence comes from Bdellovibrionales bacterium, assembly GCA_005801425.1. GTDB lineage: Bacteria > Myxococcota > XYA12-FULL-58-9 > XYA12-FULL-58-9 > SYDY01 > SYDY01. The sequence continues at coordinate 17,614 of SYDY01000072.1, forward strand.
CCATTTCACGAACAATTCGCCAACGATTGTATTCCATACGTTGTCGATGATCAAAGCTGTACAACCAGCGGAAGATTGGTCCAAGCTCTCAAATCATCGGCAGGCATCGAAGAACAACCGGCCGACATCACAAAACCCGATTCTTTGTTAGAATCGCTTTTTCGGGCTCCTACGCCATGGGACAATCGCATCGAACATCTTCATATGCGTGTCATGGCCCATGCTGAATCGGATCCCGCGTGGTCTCCTCATCAATCACTTCTGGATTTCGTGTTCAGACCTGCCCATGATGCCTTGCCCCACAGCACGCCATGCAAAATCATGTTGCTCCAACGCTTCATTGCGGTCGATGAGATGCATGTCTATCAGGTCCTTGCCTATCAAGCGCCAACCTTAAGCGCCGCGCATCCACCCTATGCGCTCACCACAGAGCAAGCACAGGATGCTCACGAACGTATTGATGAAGTTATCCGAGCGGCAAACCCTCTTGATATGGAAGAAATTTTAAACGCCTGCGATTGGCAAGCCGCTTTACGGCGCATGCGGGAAAGCATTCCCCATCACGGAACGAATGCCAGTGTTTTTCAATCTGAAATTCATCCCGAGCCCATGACCACGGATTTTTACTTTGTCCATGAAGAAAGTGTGGAAACGATGCTTCGCGCCTTTGCATGGATTGAAGCACATCCAGAACAGCCCAGAGAAAAGCGCTTGGCCATCGCAACTCTCATGGCGTCGCACCTCAAAAAACAAGAACACAAAGATCCTGAAATAGGCCAGATCATCGGCAGGCTCATCAACATCATTGTCGCGCAGGCAGAGACGTATCCGGCCGCACTACAAAAAGAGATTTTTGATGAAATTGTTGCGCCACTTTTGGTGCGTACGTAATCCTATTCGCCCTAAACCGCAAGCACACTCACCAGACGCGCAGCAATTTTTGCACCATGGGCATCGATATCAAAGCGTGGATTGCATTCTACCACATCGGCACCGATCATTTTGCCGCTTGATTTCACATCGCGCACCAATGTTTCAATCACATGAAAATCAACCCCAAAGGCCGCAGGGGCCGATACAGCGGGCATTTGCGAAGCAGGCAAAACATCGAGATCAATCGTAAGATAAATAGCATCCACTTTGGCCACAAACGCTGCGAGTTGCTTTTGCGCTTCTTTTATTTTCCAGGGTGTCATGTCGCGATCGAGTCGCCACTGTGCACCCAAACGTTGTGCGTGTTCAAACAATGCATGGGTGTTTGAGGGCTCCGCAATGCCCATGCACAAATAATGAAATTCGATATTTTTCTGAGCACATGCACGTGCAATTTGTGCAAAGGGTGTGCCGCTGCTCGGTTCTTCGGCTTGGCGCAAATCAAAGTGCGCATCAAAATTAATGATACCGATGGTTGCACTTGGATGTGCTTGAATCATACCAAGCCAATGCCCATAGGCAGTTTCATGGCCCCCGCCCAAAACAACAGGGAGATGTCCCAATGCGATGCCATGCCCAACGGTATTGGCAAGCTGTTGTTGTGCGTTTTCTAAATCACCGTCTTGGCACAGCACATCGCCCGCATCGTAGACAGGATGGGTTCCATGCCACGCTAGATTGGCCAAAGCACGACGGATCGCTGAAGGGCCTTCAGCCGCCCCTATTCTGCCTTGATTGCGACGAACGCCTTCATCGCTTGCAAAACCGAGCAAAAGAATACCTGGTTTATGTGTCGTATTATTAGGTAAGGGATGAACAATTTGATGCCAGCGTTTTGCGTTCAAGCCTTCATCGTGATCGACGCGGCCATGCCACACGTCCATGTCAATTTTTAGAGCCATGCGCCCCACACTGCATGCACAAGATGCATGATACCGCAGGTAACCACGCCCGCAAGAATATCATCAAGCATCACGCCCAAACCCCGGTCAAGATTTTTATCAAGCCATCCGATGGGACCTGGTTTGGCAATATCGAGCAATCGGAAAACAACAAACGCAAGCACGCCGTTGTATAACGAAAAAGGTACAGCAATAAGCGATATAAGCATGCCTGCCACTTCATCGACCACAATGCGAGAGCTATCGGGTTCTTTAAGTGCATCGCCCGCGATAGAACATATGGGAATTAAAAGAAGAGAACCCACCACGAGTATCGCTATTTGAACTTCGACGTACGTAAGCGTCAGCAAATACCAAAGCGGCAATGCCAGAAGAGCCCCGAAAGTTCCGGGTGCAAAAGGGATCAAACCGATCCCAAACCATGTTGCAATCATAAGGCTTAGATTTTTTTTCATCGTTTCAACCTAAAAATAAGCGGGCGGTTCACGAACCGCCCCTACAATACGACCAAGGGCGCACCCGCTGTTTTCCATGCCTTTTTGGGTGCCACTTCACCATCCACAATACCCGCCGATTTAAACGCACGCCGATAATCGCTGAATTTCCCGCCCGCTTCCCAAGCATCGCGAACCAACAAGCCTTCACGTGCACCCCCCTGCGCAAGCACATACTCCACCCACGCCCAACGGCTTGAGATGGGACGCACTTCGATGTCAGGCGCAAGACCTTTGCGAACATACTCAATACGACGTTCACTCTCACGAATACCAATAAAGCGCTGCTGATCAAGAGGCGTATTGCGTTTGGCCACAAATGTCGCGAGACCCAGCGACACTTGGGTGCGCTTTCCCGCAACGGCCGCTTGCTTGCGTGTAAATGCAATCAGCTCATCGAGATCTTCCATGGTTTCACCAGGCACACCGGCCATCATGTACACTTTGAGCTTGGCGATACCCGCTTCGCCCGTAAGTTCTGCTGTGCGCAGCAAATGCTTCTCGCGAATACGTTTCATGAGCACCGTGCGCAAACGTTCTGAGGCACCATCCGATGCCACCGTGAGTGTACGGTAGCCTGCTTGGCGTAAGAGATCGACAAATTCGGGTGTCATGCGATCAGCGCGTAAACTGGACAAACTCACTTCAAGACCGCGATCGATCAGAGCACGCAAAATATCGGTAATACGCGGATGATCGCTGACCGCTGCGCCGACAAGACCTACGCGACGTGCATGTTCAGGTACCGTATCCACCACACGATCCACATCGGCCAAGCGCATGCCCCCGTTGGTGCTACGGCGCATGACGCAAAAACTACAACCACGCGAACAGCCACGCTCGGCTTCCACAAGATGCATGTTGGACAAAGCCATGTCCGGCGTGATGATGCTCGAGTAGGCAGGTAAATGCTGCTGCGATGCTGCTGCCACGGGGCTTAACAATTCACCGTGCTCGCTTGGAACGTAAAACCCAGGTCTACCTGCAAGATGTTTCAGCGCGGCTTGGCGGCTTTCGGCGCCATAAATCGTATCGAGCAATTCGACGAGAAGATCTTCCGCTTCGCCCATTACAATCACATCAACGAAGGGTCCCAAAGGCAAGGGATTGGAAAATGTAAGCGGTCCACCGGCAATCACCCATGGATCGTCTTCCTTGCGCTCGCTTGCAAGCACGGGGAGCCCTGCAAGTTTTAAACACGTAAGCATGCCCGCAAGTTCGAGCTCATAGGCCACGGAAAATGCGAGCACGCCAAAATTACCCACGGGCCGTTCGCTCTCATAGGTGAGAAGCATGTCCTGGGGTTCATCGTCGGCAGGAAGAAATGCGCGCTCTGCGACCGTGTCAGGGAGGTTGTTCAGCATCCGGTACACGACCTGAAAACCCAGAGACGACATTCCCACGGGATAGGGGCTTGGATAGACCAAGGCCACCTGGCGATGGCCAGAACCATACAAGGTCCCCGTTTCCAGGGCCAAGCGACGTCGGATAATCCCATCGAGCATTAAGAGACCTTGTAGCACATCATGTGGCAGAGGGCGATGCGTGGGAGAAAAAGGAGAACAAATAACATAAGAACAAATAAAGTCCGAGCCAGTCAGGGAGGCTGGTGTAATATATATCATATGACAACACCAACTCGCCGTGAAGGGCTCATCAAATTACCTGAATTGGAGGAACGTATAGAGCCACCAACAAAGGCAATCCTACAGCCTCAATTCACGTTCCCGCCACTGCCCCAAATCGGAAATAAATCAGCCTCTTCACCGGGAGGGGATTCTGGCCTTTATACACCTACGCCCCCCCCTTCCCCCTCTTCTTCGGTATCTTCACCCACCTCTGGCAGCATCCCCGAGTTTCAGCCGAGCCCTGCTCCATCGAGCAAATTAGAACACGCGACGGCAGAATTCGGGGCAAAGCTCAAAAAATACGGAGAGATATTTGAAGCCTTGGGCAAAACTGCAAATCTCAGTCCAGAACTTAGCGCTGTCGTGGCAAAATTGAAAACAACAATGACCGATCTCTCCACGGCGGGTTCTGAGCCAGCGGCCATTGGCCAGCATTACAAAGAATTTCTCGATACCATGCTTCATTTGCAACTGCTCATCTTGCAAGCCCCCTTAGATACGAAAAAAGCACTCGAACAATCATTCAAGGATACCCCCGGTAACGCCGTCAGTGACCTCGATATGCTGTATTCACAGGCAGCAGCGCAGCTGTGCGATTGCGCAAAGGCCATCTTCAAACATGCCCAAAAAGAACAGCCCACCCCGTCGCTGGATAGTCGTCTCAAGGACTACAACCGTACAATCCCACCCTTGAGCGATCTTATCGCTTCAGTCGATCGTCTTAATGTGAAGGAAAAGCCCAAAATTACCCCTCAACTCAATGCATTGCTTGCGGCCATGAGAACCCCTGAAAAACCACACTTACTGCAACAGGCTACACTCGAACTTTGCAAGGCATTAATGCGCCTGCCAAAAGGTAAAGATTCGTTTTGTGGGGTATTCACAGGTAGTCAAGGCAAGCCAATGCCTGCGGAAGCAGATATCCTTAAAAATCTCGAATCTGTCCTTCTAAGCCATGAGCGTTTTCTTGCACTTACAAAAACCGCGACACCGCCAACAGTCGAGGCGATGCTGAAGCATACTGAGCAATACGTAAGCCAAGTAATTATTCAGCAATTGAGAGATATGGTGTAGAGAAAAGACCAATAAGAACAACAAATGATTTATTCTGTTGTTACACTGATGATATGCCTAGAATAGAGCCGATCCTCTTTGATCATACTATATTGCGTGCCAATGCAGGCAAAAGCAGCCACGAAACCGACATGTGTCGCCCTCCATCTCCTCAAGATTCTGCCTATGGTAGCGACCCCTCACTTACATCACCCCCACAGAGCCCCAGTATGCCACTGAAGCCTTCTCCAACGCGTTCTGTGCGCAGTCCATCGCTCCCCTCCCTTCCGACAACGTCCGATCATCTAAAAACAATGTGTTCAGAATTTGATGCTTCGTTTGTTGTGCTCGTCAAAGATGGGCACGTCACACGATGGCCAGCCACGCTGAAGGACATCACAGATCGTGATATTGCAATGACGTGCCACGCTTTGAGCAATACCCTCATCTATGGCAATCGGGACGATGGGCGGTGCGTTTGTCAGCATGCCCAACATTTTTTGCAGAGGGCATCAACAAGAAGAACGGATGGCCAAGCAGATGCCTTGCTTCGCAATCTAAAAAATATTTTGCGGGAATTAGGACCACTTTACACACGAAAACATGCATGGAGGAGTCCAAGCAAACACAGCAATTCCTCTGCAGAAAGTTCAACACCCCAAGAGCGAAAAATTCAATTTCAAGATAAAATTCGTGCGCTTCAGGACCTGGCAGAAAGCGATCAAGCCACCAAGATCCAATATCTAAAAACGAATTTTCCTGCGCAATGTTCTTCCGAAAAGACCGAAGATCTCATCTTCGACGAGAACGAAGAAAAAATTCTGTGTCTCTTGGATACCAAAGCTTCCCCTGCTGATAAAATGGCCTCCATGATGATGTTGCGACGCATATCGCTCAAAGAATTGCAGGATTTAATCGATAAAATGGCGATCTGCCATATCCTGGGCAAGGGTGATATCAATGGATCCCCACTCAAAAATGCCACGCTGCTTTTAGGCACTGCATGTCTCAGCGAATTTGAATCACACAGCACAACGACGCCTGGCATTGATCTGACACTCGCAACGTTTGCCGACAGCATTCCGCATGGTCCTGCTGATCCGAAAGATGAGGCCACAAAAGTTGTTGGAAGGATTACAAAAACACTTATCACGCTTCAACGAGAAATCGGTGGTTCTTCACTTGAGCGTCTTATTGCGCACATGAAATCATTCAATCCATCCAATGACTACACAGATCACGTCAAATTTCTTCAGATGTTTTTAAAAGATTGGCTTGGGTTCCAACAACAACTCAATCTCAACGAAACACAAAATGCTACCGTTCGGGCGTTGTTCCAAACCTTCATGCCTCCCATCGAACTGGAACGTCTTCTTGCAGAACCCGTCTCGCAGTTAAGTCTGGTGCTCAAAGAAGTCATCGAGCAACAGGTAAAGACTATATATGGCAATAAAGATCTGAAAGAGTTCCATACCTCCGATATTCAATTCATCATGGGCGTTTACAACGACATTATCGGCATTTTGCAGGCAAATCCGCGGGATACCAGCTTTGATGCGGCCGAAACATTTCGGCGATCAATTTAACGAAAAGCCATAAGAAAGATCTTGATGGGGGATTGTTTGAGGGTATCATTTTCTTATGGCGTTTCCTCCAGATCTGAGACAGAAAACTCCCCCTCCGTACGTGAAGCCTCCGGGTGCCACCCCTGAAGCAAGCCCAACAGGTACGAACACTTCGCTGCAGGTTCCCGGAACTCCTCCTGCAGCGGATTCTGGCTATGACCCAAGTCAGCCTGGCAGCAATCCCACCATGGCGCCGCAGCAACCCCAAGCCCAATTGGCGCCTTCTAAGCCCACTGGATACGAACAAGCGGTTGTTGCTCCGCCTCAAGCAGCACCACCGCCCCTTCCCCCAAGCCTTGATATCAAACTCATCAAACAGGACGCCGCTGAGAATAAATGGGTCCATGAAACCACATTGGACCACAAGGGACGGGAAGCGACTGTTTCGTTTACGGACAGGATGCCGAGTAGCTACAGTGTCAATGGATTTATCCATGTGGAGGTCCCAGGCAAAAAACAAGGCAAAGACGCGTGGATAAGATTAAGTGACCCCTTGGGTGCAGGTGCCAACGGTACGGTTTTTCCTGGCACCACAGGCGGCACGATGAGGGTCAACAAAAAAAGTAGGCCCATTGCCCCTGTAGAAGTGGCTGTAAAACAACTTACGCCCAAACCGACACAAAGCGAAAAAGCCTTTAAAGATGCCGCCTATCTCGAAGCCGCACAAATGCGCCAATCACCCGGATCAGAGAACACACAACTGTATTTTGTGAAAAATGCCTATGGTGTGACAGAAGCGTATTTGGTCAGTGACCTCCACGTGGGTGATGGGCACACGCTGTTCCCAACAGTGGAGTCAGGAAAACCAGCAAAGGATTACAGAACAACAGGAGATGCCGAACGTGCTTCTTTGCGCCTAAAATTCGTCATAGATGACGTTGCGTCGCAAATAGGCAGCAAAACCCGAGATGACATTGCCCACAACGATGTCAAACTCGACAATGTTTTGCTCCAAAATATTAACGGCCAAATTCACGCTGTACTGGGCGATCCGGGCTCAGTAACCCAAGTAGGTGGTGGCGATTTACTTGTAGACAACGATTACAGACCACCCGAACTTTTGCTTCCTCAAGCTTTTGATGGAAAACCCTCCGGTGAAAAAGCGGATGTCTGGCGTACGGGCGTCATGGCGTTTGAAGCACTTGTGGGTGAATTGCCCCAATTTGCATCAAAGCCTTTGGCCGAAAAACAAGCCATGGCCGCGGCAGGCACCTATGCTGGGTTGGTACAAAGCAACATCGACGCTGCATTCGCCACTCCACCTCCGGGCTCAATGCTGGCAGGTCTTTCGGATGCTGAGAAAGCCACATGGAAGGCTGTTCTCACAAGAACCCTTTCCGCAGATCAACCAAGCCGATGCGACACCACGGAATTGCGTGGCCTACTCTTTTCTTCGGACGAGGCGATGCTTAAAGAACGTTCCAGAATGAATTGGGACGATGTGTTACAACGCCATTGAGCCATACAACGCGATCTCGCCATGGAAAAAAAACGCATAGGCCTCTGCTCTCTCATTGATATTTTTCAAAATAAAATCCTATAGACAGAGATGGCTCACGGACAACAAGTCACAGCCCCGTCTAGATACGGATATGTTATTGACGCAACCAAGCCCGATATGTCTGTGCAATTTTTTCAGCACGATGCAAAAACAGGTGCGTTGATCGCGATCACCCAAGATACATACGATAAGGCACATCCGCCCCGTCCGATCGCGCCACCGGAACAAATCCCCAAAGCACTCACCCCACTTCAGGCCTTGCACCGCGAACATGGGTATTTCGGCTTTGTCCAAGACAAATCGAAAAACTACAACGCACACGAAGTCCACCTACTCGACGGTTCCGTATTTACCGCAGAACACAGCGTGGCATTGTGGTTCAAGCATCTCGGATTGATCCTGCTCAACGGCGCATGCATGGCAGTTGTCAATCTTGTAGGTGGTATGGGTTACAATCTTTTCTGTGCGATCTTTGAAGACGGTGCAACAGCCAAGCATCGCTTGGAACATATGGCACTCACGCTGGGTCAACCCGTGCTGATCGGATTGCAATTTATAGGAAACGCTGTGGGGCTTGTTTTACCGCACTTTGGGCGTTGGATATATGCCAAAGCACAAACGGGTGTTTTCTTTAAAATCGCACCATGCTTCGAACCCCTCGAACACAGCGATATTAAAAAACTCACCCTCGAACAATTCGATAAGAAATATCATTTGCTCGGTGGGAAAAAAATTGCGTCGATCACGTGGTAGCACAAAACAACTTCACACCACATGCCGCATCATGAGACCCCAAAAACATCTTTTGACCCAGCTAAACCATGTTGCGTGATGTTGCACAAAGGTTTCATGTGCATTGCTTGTATGTGGATGCACATGCACATCTCTCTCTTTGTGCCAATAATCCTGAATAAAGAGTTCCACCAAACTTTCGAGTTCCAAGTCCCGTTCTTCGCCCATCTTCTGGAACATGAATCCAAATTCGCAGGATGCTTTCAATGACAATCCATCGGCATTGTGACTTGTGACATACCAGGTGTCACCGATGATAACAGCCTTGCGATGGCTGTATCTGTTGCTTAATACCGCTTTGGCTTCTTTCGGAAATTGTTGAACAAGCTGTAGCATGGCAAAAAATGCCGAAGCATGATCCTGGGCATGAAGATGCGTCGAAGCAAAACGAAAATCGGCATCCTTCGTCACTGCCAAATGCGCCAATGCCACCAATCTGCGAAGAGACGCATAGGGTGTGGTGATCCAACAACGTTCATCTGGTTTTAGAAGTTGCGCTTCACGAAAGTACGAATTGTAAAGATCGGTGGGATGACGCGCCCCTGGAATGGTAAGATGCGCACGCGCGGCATATTCACCAGGGCGAAATGTCAAATCCCTTGGAAAGTAATGTTCCAAGGCTGCATCTTTGGGCAATTTGGTCAAGGCATTGGATCTGCTGCCGTGACGCAACGCCAAGAGTACTTGAACATGCGTATCAACGGCCGCAGGTCCATGGAGTTTGACCATCGTATCGATATTGTATTCCTCACCATCACTAAGATTCATGCCGCCCGCCCAGGCATGCAGTGTCTGATCGCTTTCCGAAAAAATACTGAACATTTTACAATGCTCTGCGGTGGGGAGCGGGATCCATGGAAAACCCTTGGCCAATGTGTAGCCACCGCGGATCACAGACACATCGCAACCGGCCGCGCTAAGCTTCACGGCTGCGGGAACATGTTTGAATGCATTCCAGCCGGGCATACCCCACATGATCAGCGATGGGATACTGCCTCCCCACGCATTGGCATGGGTGCCCCAGGCACACAAACGTACGTGGGTTTCAACCCCACGTCCTTGGGCATCGCATACCGCGTTTAAAATATCGGTCGATAGGCCACCGCTTTCGCTGATTTGCCAGTCGTGCAGAACGATGCTCACGACGTCACCTGGTTTTGACGTACTGATCGCGTCCCTGATGGACCTTCGTGCTTCAAAGCTGTCCTGGAGCTTCACATCATTGCCGGATGTACAGGTATAATCCACATGCCGTGCAGCGATCGGCATTTTGCCAGGTCGCACCATCCAATCGGCTGCATAGTCAACGCGACTTTTTAGGGCCTTGTCTTCGGCTTCCCGAAGCTCTGGCCCTGTAGCGCCGGCGTAACATGACGCTTGGGCAAAACCGTGCTGGCAACGATAAGTTTCCATATAAATAATAGACATAAGGAGGACATAGTAGTCATAAACCACGGGAAGAATCAACGCGCGGTGCGCCATGGTGTGGTTAAACGTAGGTACTATTCAACCCGACGGCGTAAAAACGCAGGAATATCATAGGAGTCGTTATCCTCGTTGTCGGCCACCACGGGCGGTGCTGGCGGACGAACCGGAGTACGACGATCTTGTTCCCAACGATTACGGATCACTGTTGGGATATCGTGATCAGCACGGCTTGAAATATGCGGCACATTGGCAGACGCTGCACGCTGTGCATTGCGCTGGGCGGCACGCTCAAATCCTGTGGCAATCACCGTCACTTTGACTTCGTCGATCATCGTCGGATCAATCACCGAACCAAAAATAATATTGGCCTCTTCATCGGCCGCTTCTTGGATCAATGTTGACGCCTCATGGATCTCATACAACGTCATGCCCGGACCACCGGTCACGTTGATCAAAATCCCTGTTGCACCATCAATGCTCACATCTTCGAGCAATGGCGATGAAACAGCTTGGGTTGCCGCTTCTACTGCTTTGCGTTCACCCGATGCACGACCGCTGCCCATCAACGCCATGCCCTGCGACGTCATAATCGTGCGCACGTCGGCAAAATCGACGTTCACGATACCATGGGTGGTGATCAAATCGCTGATCCCCTGCACCGCATTGAGCAATACACCGTCGACTTTTTTAAACGCTTCCATCATCGACGTCGCTTGATCCGTGATCGAAAGCAACCGCTGATTGGGAATGGTGATCAAGGTATCGATATTGTCACGCAGCAACATAATGCCGCTCTCGGCCTGACGACGACGACGATTGCCTTCAAAGAAAAACGGCTTGGTGACCACCCCCACCGTTAGCGCGCCCAAACTTCGTGCGATTTCTGCAATAATCGGTGCAGCGCCCGTTCCTGTGCCACCGCCCATCCCTGCGGTGATAAACACCATATCGGCACCCGCAAGGGCTTCGGCAAGATGCTCTCTGTCTTCAAGCGCCGACTCGCGGCCCACTTCAGGATTGGCACCCGCACCAAGTCCCTTGGTCAGCGTTTGACCAAGTTGGATCTTGATAGGTGCGAGATTGTTCATCAACGCCTGACGATCGGTATTGCATACCAAAAACTCGACGCCCTGAATGCCGGATTCGATCATCGTATTGATTGCATTGCCACCGCCACCACCGACGCCTATGACTTTGATCACGGCATCTTGGCTTCCAGCATCATCGAGTTCAATCATGGGTCACACTCCTCCACATCAAGTCCCTGCGGTGTAGCACATGCACACACTTTCGTGAATTAAAATATATCACCCAACCAACTGCGCATGCGACTTTTCACTTTGCTGTACACATTGGCTTCGCGCAATTTAAAATATCGCGCACCTTGATGCTCGCGACCATAGACCACAAGACCAACACCTGTTGCGTAAATGGGATTTTGTATCGCGTCCGATAATCCACCAAAGCCGCGCGGTGCGCCACGACGCACCGGCAAACCCAAAACATCTTCCGCAAGCTCTGCCATGCCTTGAAGTTGTGTTGCACCTCCGGTGATCACCACACCACTCGCGAGTAAATCGGCATATCCTGTTTTGTGTATTTCTTGCTGAACCAACGCAAACATTTCTTCCACACGAGGCTCGATGATCTCCGTAAGAAGCTGCTTGGACAGCGTACGCATTCCGCGATCGCCCACACTCGGTACTTCGATGGTTTCATCTTTCCCCACCATGGATTGCAATGCACATCCATAGGCTTGTTTAATGCGTTCAGCTTCCTGCAAAGGTGTACGCAATCCAACCGCAATGTCATTGGTGATATGATCGCCACCGATGGATACCACCGACGTGTGCACAATGCTTCCATCGCTCCAAATGGCGATATCTGTGGTGCCGCCGCCGATATCGATCAAGGCCACACCGAGATCTTTTTCATCCTGGGACAGCACCGATTCCGACGATGCCAACTGCTCAAGCACAATATCCGAAACCGCCAAACCACACCGCTGGCAACACTTCACAATATTTTGTGCACTGGTCACCGCGCCGGTCACGATATGAACCCGCGCTTCCAAACGCACGCCACTCATGCCGACCGGTTCTCGGATCCCATCTTGATCGTCGATAATAAATTCTTGAGGCAAAATGTGGATCACTTCGCGATCAAGCGGGATCGCAAGCGCCCGCGCTGCGTCGATGACCCGCGCGACATCCGCTTGACTCACTTCTTTGTTTTTTACGGCCACAATGCCGTGGCTGTTGATGCCCTTGATATGACCACCCGCAATGCCTGCGTATACTTGGCTGATTTCACAACCTGCCATTTTTTCGGCTTCCGCAACCGCGTGCTTAATAGAGGCAACCGTTGATTCAATATTGACCACAACACCCTTGCGCATACCGCGCGATGGCGCAATGCCAATCCCCACGATGTCGATAGCTCCATGGGGTTTGGCCTCGCCGACAATGGTGCAGATTTTTGTGGTGCCAATATCAAGACCCACGATCAATTCAGATTTTTGTGCCACGCTGTCCCCTCATCATGCATATTGATGATGTGCAATCGCACGAATTGGGCGCATGTGACAAAGAAAAAGGGCAATTGTGTGATTGTTCTATTGTGGGCGCTTCTTATAGGGGCGGTTCGCGAACCGC
>SYDY01000073.1 GCA_005801425.1 Bdellovibrionales bacterium
CTCCCACTTGCGGGGGAGGTCGGCACGAAGTACCGGGTGGGGGTTGGTGAGTGTGCTCTGCGGCAAACAATACCGCCAGCATCAACGCACGGCGTATAGGCGCATCGTCGGGGATGGATTGGGCGATGCGGTCGCATGCCTGGAAGGCCACGCCAAACGCAACAGACGCCAACGCAGGAAAAAACCGAACCTGTTCGCTTTGCCACAAAAACAACAACCCCGTAGAAGGCACACGGCCTTTAAGAAATAATTTTTCAAACTCACCCCACATACGCTCGCTTGGGAGTTCGGATAAATCGAGTGCTGCACACAGACGTATCAATTCGGGATCGGGTTGCATGTTAAAGCGCGCTGCAAATTGCATCACACGAAGACCACGCAAAGGATCGTCGGGAAATTGCAATGGATCCGTGGCGCGCAAAATATGGGCCGCAAGATCTTTCTGGCCACCATGGGGGTCCAAAAGTTCGCCTGTTTTCAAATCAATGGCCATGCTGTTGATGGTTAAATCACGACGGCGGGCGGCCTCTGGATAAGGCATATGTGGATCGCAATGCACACGAAAACCGCGATGGCCTGGACCTGTTTTTTCATCGGTGCGCGGCAATGAAAAATCGATATCAAGCCCCTGTACACGCAAAACACCAAACGACTTGCCGACATGCGAGACATGCCCAAAGGCCGACAACACTTTTTCTAAGTGATCCAGTTCTAACCCCAAGACTTCGATATCCAAGTCTTTGCAGAGGCGTCCCAAAAGATGATCGCGTACAATGCCACCCACCCCCAGAGCACGACCCCCAGCTTTGGAGATGGCGGCTGCCATATGTTGGATTTGCGGAGGAATGATAAGTGGATCCATGGCTTTTTGTTTAACCCATGCCTTATGATTATGTTAGATTTGGGCTAGAGGTGAATCATGACCGCCGACATCTTTCGCCTTGGGCTTCCGCTGATGCGCATGTTGCCGCCCGAATTGGCACATACCCTCACCGTCAAAGCCTTGGGATCAGGGTTTTTGCCTTTGCCCCCACACGCACCCGTCCATCAAGCCTTGGAGGTTTCTCTTTGGGGCCATCGCTTCAGCAACCCCATCGGTATCGCCGCAGGTTTTGACAAAAATGCTGAAGCCTATGCTGCGATGCTGCAATTGGGATTTGGTTTTGTGGAAGTGGGCACCGTAACGCCCAAACCGCAGTCCGGCAATCCCAAACCGCGCGTGTTTCGTCTTCCCAATGATCAAGCGGTGATCAATCGCCTTGGGTTCAATGGCAAAGGCATGCACTGTGTGGCCGACAATCTTTACGGTCGCAATCATTGTGCGGGTATTGTCGGCGTGAATATTGGCAAAAATAAAACAACGGTGGATGCCGTCAAAGATTACAAAAAGGCTGCAGCCCATGTGGGAGGACTTGCGGATTATGTGGTGATCAATGTGTCGTCACCCAATACGCCGGGTCTTCGCGATTTGCAAAACACCGATTCGATCACCACCCTGGTCCGATGCGTGCGAGAAGCACTCCCAAACAAAGCCATACCCGTGCTTGTCAAAATAGCGCCCGATCTTGACACTGAGGGATTGGACGGTGTGTTGCAAGGATGTCTCGATGCACAGGTAGACGGTATTGTGGTGAGCAACACAACCATCGCACGTCCCCAAGCACTGCGTTCGCTCAACGCCAAAGAACCCGGTGGATTAAGTGGCGCACCACTTTTTGCCTTGTCGACAGAAATGCTGCACCGGGTGTATTTGCGCACCCATGGCCTGGTGCCCTTGATTGGCGTGGGTGGCATTTCCAATGGTCATGATGCTTATGCAAAAATTCGTGCAGGGGCATCGCTGGTGCAACTTTACACTGCATTGATTTATCATGGTCCCGCACTTTTGCAGCGCATCAATCGGGAACTTATCGCCCATCTTCTTGAAGATGGATTTACGTCCATTACGCAGGCCGTCGGCGCGGATCATCGTTAGGAACTAATCTTATGCGGTCGCACATCGAACAAGCTGCACATTCATCATGAAAATTGAATCGATTATCGTTCTTTCGCCATTGCGTGTGCAGTTTCCTCGCGCGTCCCCAAAAGCCACGTGACGCGTATGAACTATGTAACGGTATAGGTTGGCAGATGCTTATGAAAAAGCGTTATGTGGTATGCTTTCGCCTGGTTTGTTGAGCAAAACCAACGCATCACAGGAGCGAACCATCACATCATATGGCACTGTGAGTCCTTGTTCTTGTCTACGAAATCCGGCCTCGCCATGCCGTGTAAACGGACCGGACCGCATTCTCACAAAAGCGTTGTGACGCGTTCAAAGAAGACCATCAAATCCCAAACATCATGCGCGTCACGTGGCTTTTGTGGAAGGCGGGAGGACACTGCACACGGATGGCGAGGCAGAGAGGTCCAGCGTGACAAACCAATTATCCCGCGTAACATCAGTTAGGAAAACAATGCGGGCGGGACGCCCGCGCTCCCAGGCCTGGTATCGCAGTGAAGTTCCCTCTACGATGCAAGTGGGGGGAAACGCGATGCATGTTTTTAAATTAATGCTCACGATCATGTTCCTTACAGCCTGCGGCGATGGATTGGTCAAACCCAACGGCCCGGGCGGTGGCAACAACAACGACGATATACCGATCCCCGAAGAACCGACCTTCACACCACCGCCTTTTGCATGTGCAACCGGAAATCAAGTGCAAGCAGGGATCAATCATTGGACGATTAAAAATCTCGCCCGAGATTTTTATATCGAATTACCCAACACGCCCACGGACAAGCCCGTCGCTGTCATTTTTAATTTTCATGGATTTGGTGACACCCTCGACAATTGGCGGACCTTTTATGGCTTTGCACCCAACGGTGATCCTGATTTTCCGTTTGTGATCATCACCCCCGATGACACAGGTCTTACGCCCATGAGCACCCCACAAGGCCTCGATTGGGAATTTCAACGAAGCAACCACGGCGATGACAACCGCGAGGCGGCGTTGTTTGAAGAAGTGCTTGGATGTTTGTCGAAACAGCGTGCCATCGATGGCGAACGTGTTTACACCATGGGATTCAGCGCCGGTGCCATCACTGCCAACATGCTCAATGCGCGCTATCCGCAAAACGTCGCCGCAACGATTGCATTTTCAGGGGCATGGTTCAGCGATCCAACCCAAGTGATGCTCGTTCGCATGAGCAGCCCAGACAGCATCGATTGGGACAACATGGTGCGCGGCACAGGCGCCATTCTGATAAGCCATGGAGGCACCAACGACAGGTATGCGCCCATGGGTATTGAAGTTCTCAATTTTGAGCGTGCTGCCCAAGCAGCCGTTCCTTACCTTACGGATCTTGGCCGAACCGTTCTCGATTGTGCACACACCTACGGGCATACGGTTCACCCGCGCATCGGACAAAGTGCCATCACTGAATTCTTCAAAGTCCATCGTGTAGGTGTCACAAGCCCCTATGCCAGCGCCGGTGGCAGTGAAGCGCTTACATCCATTTGCCAAATAAGCCCATCGGCGCTCTAAACCAACCTAAACCCCCTGATCAGCCACAAATCCTGTGTTAAAATCCTACCATGGCCGTTCCACCCCCCAGACGTATCAGTGAGATCCTCCCCACACCCAACCGCGATGCAACAACGTACATTGAACAAGAGCGCGCACACTCGGAAGTGATGCTTCCTCCGAACGCAACACCCCAACAAAATATGCGCAGCACGCTCGTCGGTGAAGCACAACTTCTTGCGATGAGCGCACTCGCACCTTGGGTCGCACCCGGCATCACACGCGAGCTCATGATAGAGCATATCAATGGATACCCCCATCTTCGCCAAGCGCTGGGCCCCCAACGTGTGGCGCAAATTGAACAAACCATCAACCGAGGACTTGCCGCTTTGCCCGCGCTTGAAGGAAACAGAGATCCACGACGCACACGTGCCGGCATGGCACTTCAACGCGCAATCGTTGATCATCCCAACGTCGCTGCAGGTTTAGGTGTCGCCACACTGCGCCTCGCAACCGATGGCTTGTGGGCGATCCCGCGCGGGGTCCTTGTCGGCACAGGCTGTGCCATTCAACCTTGGGCACAACAGGCCAACGATTGGCTCACCCAGGTCACCATGGGCCCCCATGATCCAGCACTCCTCCCCGCAAGCGCAGAAAGTTTGCAGGCCGTAGGTGCAGCACAAGATCTGCTTGCAGCACGTTTATCTTTTCAAGCCCTCGGCGGCGCCACATCACCAAGCCTTCTTGGATCTTTCTTGGCAGCCTCGTTGCAAGGCATTGGACCACCCGCGCCCACCGGAGATCGCGCACACGATGTCGCAGCACAACGTGTTGCAATTGCCAATATGCGCGCCATCGCACATATCGCAGAAATCGCCGTAATGCTTTCTGCCGTCTATGCTGTCGGCGTAGGACTTCCTGTCGTGCTCACGGCCGCATCGGTGATCGAACTTGATGTGTGGTTCGCAGCCTGCTGGGTCGCCTATGCAGGCATGTATACCCTTAGCAGCGATCTCCTTCAGGGCAATCTCGCTGCCATGTGGCCACGTTTTGCATTCACCGCACTGCCTGGATTGCCACCTTCCGTACGCGCAACCCTCGGGCTTGTTTCCGATCATACCCCCGATGCCGCAGAACGCATGGACACGGTCGCCGATGCACGCATCGAAGCGGCAGGGAATAGAAGTAAACCTGGCGACATGGCATTTCATGCCCAATTTGCGCGTGACATGTGTGATCTGTTTGACGCACACGATCAAGCCATACGTGACCAGTATCGCGACGGGATAACACGCGGTCATCCTCTTGATGAAGACCGAGAAGACGCCGAAGAAGGCGAACGTTTCGATAAAGCCCATGGGGCCTTGGTTCAAGCCTATGCATCCGGAGGGCATCGTCGCGAAGATGCAGGACTTTCATGGCTTGCGGGAATCATCCCTGTGGCCGCATACAAAGGTGAAGATCACCCCTCAAACGACGCCACCGATCGCGATGTGGTATGCACCCTTGCCGAGGTTCTTCTTTCTAGAAAAAGTATCAAGAAAGCCCTTGCAGAAAGCGACGATCGAAAACCGCTCATGGACGCGCTCAGAGCACTTCAAACAGGCGATCCTGACCAACGTGCGTTACTCGCATTTTGTCGTCAATTGGGTGATGTTTTAGCGCGCGTTCCCCATAACCAAGAAACGATTGATCGCGTCACCCGGGCCATGCTCGAAAAGCTCAATCAAGCCTATGTCGAAAGTGCGCCCGTGCTTGCCACACGCGATCACCCTGCGGCCATGGCCATGGCCGAACATGTTCACCAACAACTGGTGGGTGCATTGGGTGGTTTGCAATCCCAATGTTACGGACTCAATCTCGAATCCAAATTACGCACCGATGGTCCCGAGCTTTGGAAAACTGCGGTGATGCGTTTGCTGCCCGATGAAGATGTTCACACGGCCACGTTGGACCATTTAATTGACGCTGTGCAAAAACGACAGGCCATGGTTCTTCACGGGACATTGCCGCCCCTTGAACTTGCCACCGATGTGGCGATCCTTGCCGAATTGCTTGAATGCGCCGCAGAATTTCATTTAAGCCGAGGCATTTGGCAATGGCTCGGCCAAAGTCGTGATCTCTGGCCTGCGGTCGATCAATTTCATAGACTTGCGGATTTGCTTCGTCGTGTCAGCCGAGATCTCAACATCGGTGATCTCGATGCGCTCCAAGAAGGTGAAAAAACATCGCCTGAATATCGCATCAGCACCCATGCAAGGCATGCAGCCGGTGTCCAAGCATTCAACCCCTATGCCGACATTTATTACGCCGCAAAGCTCACCGCCGACATGGCCAATGGATTGGACCATGGTGAGTTGTCTGAAAGCAGTGCGGCTTCACTTCAACGTTATACAGCGTTAAATCACGCGGTCACCGACAATGCTGCACCGATTGCAGCGATACGATTTCATCATGAAGCACCCCATGCCAGCGTGGGGCTTCTTTTCTTAGGAAAGGCCATCGAACGACGTCTTGCTATTCCCAATGAACACCAAAAAGATATTGCGGTACACGAATTGATGTTTCCCCATTTTGTGTCGCCTTTAAACGACGCCGATAAGAAAAAATGGATTGCAGCCATTGACGACGACACGGGCGCAGCCCTTACACGACTTACCTTGGGCATGAAACCTCATATCAAAACAGCGCTTGAAGGCGATGTTAAATATTTGCGTGAATTAAAAAGACAAGCCATCGCTGCGCCGCCCAATACCCAAGATCATGTTTTGCGCCATCTGCGTGAGCATTGCGTCTCCACTGGGAAACCTTTCAATACAGAAAAAATGTTGGACATCGTGAAGGGCCCAGACAGCGTGCATGATCAGATGGAATTGATTTTAGAAAAAGCACGTGATCCAGAAGCCGATCCTGCATGGAAAGCCTTTGCACATGGCGTTGTGGGTCTCGTACAACCCCATCTTACGTTGCAACGGGATCAAGGACGCATTCCTCAACTTGATGCGTTGGTGAACGCTGGCCGAACGACCGGCGCGCAGTATGCGGCGTTTTATTAAATACATCCGCACTAAATGCCTATTTAAACACTGGTCCAAATTTCATTCGCAGATGCCTTCTTCGTTTAAGTTTTTGGAGAACATGCATGATCCTGGTCGAATGCCATATTAGGGCGTAGGATGACTCTTTGGTTACTCTTTTGGAGGTCATGCATGATTCACTCTCGTCTTGGATTTCTTGGTTTTGTGGCTTTGATGGGCGTTGCAAACATCGGTTGCGCCGGTCCCATGTCAGAGTGGCGCACCGCCAATTGCAATTACAATGGCGCCTATCAGATCGGTGTGAACGATGCGCGTACCGGCAGACCCATGGACGCCGCACGCCTTAATCCTAGCTGCGAAGACATAAACGCACCCGATGTTCAACGCGGTTACCGTGAAGGTTACGAAACGGGCATGAAAGTGCCACAGGTCCAGGCGGGTCCTTCCTCGGAAGCGACGGTTGTTATACCGCAAACATGCCTCGAATCATTGGGAAAAAAAGTGTGCGGCTACAATTGCGTGAAAGGTCTCACCGATGTGCAGTGTGCCATAAAACCTGAGCATAACTGCGTTGAAGCCGCAGGTCAGATCCGCTGTGGCATGAATTGTAAGGCAGATACCGGCCAAATAACCTGCGACGCCGATAAGTAAAAACCTGAATCGGTTATTGATCTTTCTTCTCACATTTGCGCGGCAGCCCATTGCGATCGCAAAAGCAATCTTTGCCCGTCATCATACCACCACACGATCCCTTAAGACGCTTGCCCATGAGAAGCCCGACGGCCATGATGGCCATACACAAACCCAAAAGTGCGACTGTAAAAATGAGTATGGTCATGGACTTGATTGTACCAAGCAGGCTGCATAAGGGGCAAGTGAGGAGGCACCGATGGAACCACACTATCTATCAGTCATTGGCACCAGGCTCCTCCATGCATACCAGGGCATCAATCAGGAGCGTTTAAAAAGCCAGCTCAAGACCCCCGTGTTGTCCATTCAGCCCGCCATGGCCTCCTGGGGCCGCTACGACCCCACCACACGCACCATCAGCCTTCGTATGGGGCTGATCATGGAACATCCATGGCCTGCGGTGATCGAGGTATTAAAACACGAGATGGCCCATCAGGTGGTCCATGAATTGTTTGGCTTGGACCATGCCCCACCCCATGGGGAGGCATGGCGCCGGGCATGCAAGATGCTTGGGATCGATCCCATCGTGAGCGGCGATCCCATTGTTTTGGCCAATGAACAGGACATCCCCACCCCACTTCGCCGTGCCCGCAAATTGCTTGCCTTGGCCGAAAAAAATTCTAATGTGCATGAAGCTGCGGCGGCCTTGGCAGCGGTTCAACGGATCATGGACGAATATCAATTATCGATGGATGCCCTGCGCGATGACGATCCCCATCGCATGATGTCGGTGGCGTGGTTTGGCGACGTATGCAAACGACGACCACGCTATCTTTCTCTGTTGGCAATCATCTTGTCGGATCACTTCCATGTCCGATGTATTTGGGTTCCAAGCCTTGATCTTTTGCGTGGTGGTATCGAAGGCCAGCAACTCGAAGTGTGCGGCACAAAAACCCATCTCACCATCGCGCATCATGTTTACGACAGTGTCATCAATCAACTTAAACTTTTGTGGGACGCACATTCAGGGCGTGGGGCGCGTCAAAAAAATGCGTTTTACGACGGCGTCTTGATGGGGTTTTCGAGCACACTTCAAAACGAACAAAAGAAATCTCGCATGGAAGGTTTGGTGCATCTTAACGATCCCAAATTGAATGCATTTTACAAACAACGCCATCCCCATACGCGCAGTGTGAGCGTGGGGGTCAACAGCCGCGACCGTGCGTACAGCGATGGACATGAAGCAGGCCGTTCCTTGCGTATAGGCAAAGGCGTAGGCGGCGAAAAAAGCACAAGAATGCTGGCTTCTTAAAG
>SYDY01000074.1 GCA_005801425.1 Bdellovibrionales bacterium
AACCCGGCCTCGCCATGCCGTGTAAACGGACCGGACCGCATTCCCACAAAAGCGTTGTGACGCGATCAAAAAATACAATCAAGTCCCAAACATCATGCGCGTCACGTGGCTTTTGTGGAAGGCGGGAGGAACCTGCACACGCAATGGCGAAAGAACGATATGCGATTCCATTTTCATGATGAATATGCAGCTTGTTTGATGTGTGACCGCGTAAGGTCAGTTAAGATGTTTAACGAACAACAAACGTTGTATCCGCCGTACCCACGTTACCCGCTTCATCGCTCACCCACAGGGTGGCGGTATGCGATCCAGGTGCAAGGCCCAATTGCTTCCATGAGAATGTTTCGCGCAAGCCATCAAGTACACCATCTTCAGGACGTATAGGACGTGGATCTTGACCATCGAGACTCACACGCGCATCGCGCAATGGCCCCACCGCATCAAATACTTCTGCAGTAATCTGGCCTCGTCCATCCACAAAAAACGATGGAATCGAGGGCGCGGTACGGTCAAGCGGTATACTTCGCGAGACCATTTGGTCATCGCGCTCTTCACCCACCGCATTGCTTGCGAAATCAGATGCTGTCACCCGAAACACCACCTGCCCTTCAGGCAAACGCGACGATTCAAAACTAAAAAATTCGTTTTCAATGCGATCACCAAGAATAATCCATGCGCCATCAGGCAATACACGCGCTTCCAGTTTAAAACGCAGCGTATCGCCATTGGCATCTTCCGCATGCCACGTCACCGTTTGCATGCCTGGTATATTGGCCTTGCCATTTTGGACTTTAAGACCACGCTGCTCAACAATCGCCTTGCTCATGGCTTTTTTATCCACACCCAACAAGGGCTCTTCTGGCTTGTACACGGGATACATGCTCACGCCCGCAGGCAATGTTTCAACGCGCTGCAACCGAGGTGCTTGATTTTTCCTGCGATAGGCCAGCGTCATGCGATAAACCGTCGGCGATGCGCTGCCACCCCCACGCAGCTCTGCACGGATCTGAACAAAACGCGCTGGGCTTGCACGCTCTGACCAATCGCTCCATGTGGCGTCAGGATCACTGGTTTGCCCTGTACGCAATGACAGCTTGACCGAAGTTCCCGAGGGGATACGCCCTACCGATGCAACACGACCAAATTCCGCATGCATGCCCGCATCAAGCACATGACTTAAAAATATTCCCGTTTCTGCCAACGGCTCGCTTATTTCTATGACCTGTGCAATCCCATTGGTCACCGCAATGATGTTTTTTTCCGAAGGCACAAGCCACATGATGCGTTCTGGATCCACCTGCAACAGCATGCTGATCCGGCGCTTCTCTTTGGAGATCCCATAAATACGACCGTGTGGATCTTTCTCGTCCACGCCGCCCGTTGCAACCAGCAATGTGCCATTTTTCTGCATCGCAAGCGCAAAAACCACCTCATCATCGGAGCCTGCCAATGTTTGCGTGCTGCCATCCATATTCAGTGCAAGCACTTGGCTTGCCACTTTGGGCGTACCTTTCCCTTCCAAAATCGCAGCGGCACCGGTGACACCTGCCACAAACACCTGATCCCCATGGATCACCATACTCGTTACTTCGGTGTGGCCCGTATCGTAGATTGCGCGAAACGTAGATTTTGTATCTTCGGCGCGATACACAATGCCTTTGCTACCACCCCCCACAAAAACGCCCAGGGCCTTATCGTAGGCCATACTGCGCAAATGTTCTTGCTCACTTTTAAATAAAACGCTCGGTTTTTCAGAGAATTTACCGATTGCCATCACACGCCCGGGCGATCCCGTCGCCATGAGCACGCCGCCCTTAAGATCACCAACGATGTCCCAAATGTATTTCACATCGGCCATGGGCATCTCAGAACGCTCATTTTTTTTGCCGATACGTACAATCTTCGCAGGGTTGGTCAGCGCAAGCCACAACGATCCATCGGGATGCGCATAGCTTGCGGTTACCACGCCTTCTGATTTGCCTAAATTTGTGCGCTTGCCTTTGGCATCCACACGTTCCACATCACCATCTTGCCAAACCAATGCAATGCTCTGATCAAGCCATGCCGCAACATCCACAATCGTGCGCGACACATCTTCAAAGAGCATGCGATGCACAGGTGGCAACGCAACTTCGCCATCTTCACTGAGTGTGGTCGATTCGGGATCACCCTCGAGAAATGTGCCAAAGCCTTCGAGCTCAAAAAATTTTGATTCGTCGGCATGTGCGTTACCTGCCATCATCATTGCAGAGAGCAACAACATCCACTTCATTATCGCGCCCTCGCAACCCAAAAATGTGTCTCGGTTTTGCCCACAACAGCCCCTGGTGCATCAATGATATCGCTCCAGAGGATCTGCTGTTTCATCACCGAAGCCCCAAGTCCTGTCCCCAACGCCACCACGGCCGTAGGCGGCACGCCACCCAACTGTAAATCACCCACGCGCGCGCCTGGCGCATCTTCTGCCACCACGCGTACATAAATCTTTCCTGTAGGATACACGTGACGCGCCTTTTCCAAAATATCTTCGAAGTTTTGGGGTTCAGGCGATGTCCCTAAATCCTTGTCTTTCGCAGCAACGGCTTTGGCATCCATCACCTGCAACGACAATTTTTTATTTTTCCACGAAGGTGCAATCGGAACATCTATTTTGAACAACCGCGACGGCCCTTGATCGGCACGCAACGTCACTTCCGCTTGCAAGCGTTCATTCACGCGCAGATGGGACTTGGCCACATGCACCGACGTAATCTCCTCAAGCAGAGGTGTCACATCCACGGTAATATCCACCGTGATTTTCGCTTGGGGTGGCACACCAAATTGCGATTGCCACAACGGCGTAAATCGCGATGATACATCCATGGCCGATGCCAAAAATAAACGACCATCGCCTTCGGCACTATGCACCGTATGGATCGCTACAGGGGCGTGGGATCCAAACAGCAATTGGGCATCCATGATCACGCGCCCACGACTCCCCATTTCAAGCTGCCCCGACATCACACTGGCGAGACCCATCGCCAACAACTGCGGCGTAAGCTCAGGATCCCGCGCAACCGAAAAACGAAATTTTCGCAATTCACCCTTCACATGCATGGTGCCTTGCACTTCAAGCATGGGCGGTGGAGATCCCAAAATCCCCGCAATGGCCGTAAGGCGATCTTGCACAAATTCGCCCACAATGGCCCCAGGATTGGACATTTTGAAGGATCGTGCTGCCGACGCCATCGTATTCACAATGGTCGCTTTGCACATGGGCAAACTCGCTGCACCAAGCGATTGAAACGGATGACCAAATGCAAGCACACGATTGCCATCCACCGTGGTCACAGTTCCCGTGGCCGCCACATTCACATCGCCATCGATAAGTTTAACAGCAACTGCGTCACCCGGTACCAACGTTTCTTTCGTGCTGCTTGGGGATGTGCCGCTTCCGCCCGCAGCCATCGGTCCTAACCCCCGCGCCTCAAACCACGGCGCAAAGGCCTCTTGCACAAATCCCGGCACACCCACCAACGTCAAAGGCGTTGCGATGGGTTGTGCACTGCCAAATGCATTGTCACGTGATGCAATCGCACCGCGCCAATTCCGTTTTTCCTCAGGCAATTCGTGCACTGCACGCATAGGTCCAATGGGCGTGATCCCGGCTATGGGTTCTTTGGCAAACATGGCAAAGCTGTAGCCAAGTGCGCCAATCAATCGATCACCGATAAAGCACGGACTCCCGCTCATACCCGCCACAACGCCGGTAAACTCAGGCTTCTCCCCGAGCAACCGCACGACCACCACCGGAAGACCCGGCCCCAAAAAGTCCTGCATCACCCCGCGAACCACAAAATCAAAAGGTTCAACGGTGTGGCCTTGAAAAACCGTTAAACAATGGCCCTTTTGCCCAATCACCACCTCAGCGTCCGGGGTTGTTGCCCAGAGCGCCGCCATCCATATCCATGTCATCATCGTCCACACATCTATGTATGTATAACGCCGAGGTGTGAGGTGACAATGAAGGGGCAAAAGACCTGCACGTAAAACGATTTTTCTCCTCAATCAACATACGAAAAGACGACCCGCGATCAAGCGTTTGGATACAATTAATTATGTCCCCAAAAGTAGGTCCCCCCCCAGCGCATCACGCCTCTGTTCAAGAACCGCCCGCAACAAAAGCAACCGACCTCCCGAAAGCATGCGAACAGATTAAGCTGCCCGAGGGTTATGCCATTCAAAAAGTGACGAAAGAAAAAGATGGAAATATCAAATTTGAAATAAAAACGCCTGACGGAACCAACAAGACGATAAAAATCCCCAAATCAGAAATTAAAGAAGGAAAACGTGCCGATGGAGGGGCATACAATTTAGGTGAGATCAAAGGGAAACTGATGGCTGGGTTGTTGCTTCCCGAGAATCCCACTTTTCCTATCACGTGGTCCGATGCAAATAGCTCGGCAGGCTTACCGGAGAACACTGTTTATTTGAGTAACAATCCAAAGGTACGCGAACAACCATATCGTATGATACTCGTTGGGCAGAACATCGGAATAGGCGCAACATTTGATGAGGCCAAAGCGTTTCTACACACTGCAGCGAGTCCAACGCCGTCGCCCATCGCCCCAGCACAACCAAAACAACCAAGCCTAGTTACAGGATTGGAAGTTCCAAAACCAAATAAGAATAAGACAACTACCGTAGCGGCAAGACCGCAAATCGTTACGGTCCCACAGAACGCAGAGACAGGCTTCGATAAGTTAGCAACTGCGACCGAAGGCATAAGAAGAAGTGAAAATGCCGCTCCTGGTGCATTAGGTGTGGTAACAGCCGTAGACACACGCGTGAGCTTTACCAAAGCTGACGGTACAGCAATCCAGATCAATGCCAACCGCATTGGTGGCCCACCAGCGACACATATTGCGATGGGCGCACCTAACACTGCGGAAGGCGCTCATACTCCGAACGTCCTTCGAGCATTGATACACGAAGGCAGCAACACCATCGTCAACTTAAGACAACCGACAGAAACAAAATATTCTTCCGCCTGTTGGCATCCAACAACAGTGGGTGAGCAAACCACGTTAAAGGATGGTCAGACGACTATTCAATGCACGAGCGCCATACCTCTTGGTGATCCCAAGCTAGGCACAAAATACGTTCTTGACGTCAATATTGATGGAAAATCAAAGAAGATCACCGTTTACAATTTTGAAAAATGGGTAGACAAAGAAGCGCCGCCTGAGGGTCGCCAGCTCGAAAAATTTCGCCAAATCGTGCGCAAAGATCAAGAGATCAAGGGACCGTTGGTCGTTCATTGCGCAGGTGGCGTAGGACGCACAGGGACCTTTATTCTCCAAGATCAAATGCATACCGCTGCCGCGCGTGGAAAGACATGGACGAGGGACGATCTACACACGGCCATCATCAAGCTCCGCGAAGAACGGGCGAAGAATCCAGGACAGGAGATGGTACAAACAGAGACGCAGCTTGCTAGTTTGTACGCTGAATTGGATTCATTGCATGCGACGACGGCTGCCGAGCTTGCAAAAGCAATTCAGCTGCCCGAGGGTTATGTCATTCAAAAAGCGACAAAAGAAAAAGATGGCAACATCAAATTTGAAATCAAAACGCCTGAAGGAACCACTAAGACGATAAAAATCCCCAAATCAGAGATCAAAGAAGGAAAACGTGCCCATGGGGGGACATACAATATAGGTGAGATCAAAGGAAAACTGATGCTGGGCTTGTTGCTGCCCGAAGGGTTCGTAAACAAGCAGAGCAATTCCGAAGAACCTGTTTTTAAGTGGTCCGATGCAAAGACATCGGATGGTTTACCTCCGGGGACGATTTACAACGCAAAAGGGTATTGCTTGAAGGGAGCAGGTACCAACGCCCAGCTATTAGGCAAGACGATTGCTCAGGCCAATGATCATCTCGCAAAAACGCCAAGCGGATCAACACAACAAAACATCGAGATATACAAATTATTTCTGAGACCCGATGATCAGCTCGCACAAGCGTCACTAGCAGTAAATACTTCCTCACAAGACGCCATGCTGTCTGAGACGGTGAAGGCATTGCAAACTTTCATCATCAATAACCAAGCACTTGGACTCACATGGTCTGACGCGCAATCATGTGAGGCACTTACAATTCATAACACCGTCTATTACGACAAAACAGCCAAAGAATTCCGCGTAGTCTTGAATGAGAATCAGAATCGTCGGCCGACCACAGAATCACTTACAGACACACTCCTAAAATCCCAAGCAGCACTGGAGAACGCAGCCTGCGCAATCACCTTCGGAACGATGTGGAGTCCACTTACGGCTTCACACCAAGTACGCAACGGCATGGCACGCGACAAGATGGCTTCTGGTGGCGCCGTATACCGTTCAGAAAAGGATAATCAGTTTTATTACCTCGCATCGCAGAGCGCTAATCCCAAACCACTCGGCTCAGATCGCGACAAGGCTGCGGCCACGCTCGCTTCTATCAAAAAATCCGAGCTTGAAAATCTAGCCGTCCCGAAAAAAGTCCATTTTGCTCATACCGATCGTGTCACGACGTTCACGTATGAGAAAGAAAAACCCATCTATGTCCAAGTAGAGCTACACGCCGGAAGGATGACAGATGCGCAAGAACTTGCGTTTAAACTTGTCACAACACCCTTAGACGAGATTCAAAGATTACTAAGAAAAACGGCAGACGAGACGCCACTCACACAGGCAGAAATACAATCACTTAAGACTGCGCTCGCCGAAACAGAGAAGGCTTTAATGGAACAAGTTAAGGGACTCACTCCCACTCCCCAAAGCACAGATGATGCCGAAATTGTGGCTCGCTTGGCATCGGTTGCCATTGAAGCTCGGAATTATATCCAAAAACACATTTCTGAGGACATTCCACCACACATACATTTGAAAATGATCGATCATCATGCAAGCATGATCGTGGACAATGCTGATACAGAAGGCCAACGCGCGAATATCTACACGCAAGTACAAGCCCCACGTGGCTATACTCAGTGGTGCAAAACCCATGGGTTATCGCCGATTGAGCCGATTGAATAGGGCTGTGAGCGCTAGGGTCAGCGCCGGGGTCAGCGTCGGGGTCATAGATCGCATATTTCACTTTACGTCAACATGCGTCATTTACACATCCGCGCCCTGACAAGGCTTAGTCCTAGGACTAAACTAAGCCCATGGCAACTTCATCCCCTGAAATCATCAACATTCACCAAGCCAAAACGCATCTCTCGCAATTGCTTGCACGCGTGATGAAGGGTGAAGAACTCGTTATCGCAAAAAATGGCGTTCCGTGCGCGCGTCTTGTTCCGTTAGACACACGAAAGACACCACGCAAACCAGGATTGTCAACGTGCCAGACTCGTTTTTTGAAGAGCTTCCACCCCATGAGCTTCACGCCTGGGAGGAAGACCGATGAAGGCACTGCTCGACACCCACGCTTTGCTCTGGTGGCTTGCGGATCCAACGCGTTTGAGTGTGACGGCGTACGATATCATTGCAAATCCAGACAATGAAATTTTCGTATCGCTGCAAGTTTCTGCGAAATAGCGACCAAACACCGGCTAGGAAAACTTCCTGGTGTTGCGTCTTTGCTCATTGATATTCCTGGCGCACTGACTGCTTCAGGTTTAAAGGACCTTGTGATTGCGTGCACCCATGCTCACATGGCAGGGGCTTTTTCACACGCCCATCGTGATCCGTTTGATCGCATGATCGCGGCCCAAGGGATCATCGAACGTCTTCCCGTATTGAGCATCGATCCCATGATCACCGCATTGGGTGCAACAGTGATGTGGTAGCCTAAGAACACCCCACCCGACGTTGATGCGATTTGATCACCTGCTCCCCAACCGCATCGCGCACAAACTGCGTGGCATCATCAACGCTCAAGGCATCAAGTGATTCTATGGCAATGGGCTCACCGATGGTGACTGAAACATTGCCTCCGCGAATAAACCAATTGCCGATCATCGCATCATTGCAACCATCGATCCCCACAGGGACAATGGGCAATCGCGCCGCGCGAGCCATATATAAAAAACCTTTTTTAAACGGCAATAACTTCATATCGCGAGAACGTGTGCCTTCTGGAAAAATCATCAGTGACCATCCAGGGGGCATCTCGGCCAAACCTTTTTCCATGGCACGCTTGGCGCCTTCGGGATCTTTTCTGTCGATCATGATCCCACCGCTGGCAAAAAAAGAACGACCCAACACTGGGATTTTTAGCAATTCTTTTTTTCCCACAATGACACACGATGCGGGCAACACCGCCGGGATCGCAAGAACATCCAGCATACTTTGATGATTGCATACGATGACGCATGGCCCATCAAAAGTGCCCTGCACATCCAAATGCACATCGACAATTTTCATCAAGGTTTGCGCCCAACGTGTACGAACAGCAAGCCATGCCCGGCGCGGATCATCCACATGCGCACGCACAAGCAGCGTCGCAGCCGAAGCCAGCGTAAACGCCCACCCTGCAACATAACGACCACTTTGAACCAGCATTGTCATATTTTGCTTTTATGAATGATCAGCCCCGGCATTCAAGGGCGAATGACTCTGCTTGCGATAGAACGCGAAATAGGCTTTTACATAACCATGCACGCAATTGTCTTCATGATGCTTTTGACAGCGGCCGATCCCTCTGTCATCCGCACGCGCATCAAAGGCTCCCTCACGCAAAGTCTCGAACGATCCGATCCGCTCAATGGCCAAATGCTTGCCATGCAAGTGGAGCGATTGGTGCGCTGGAAAGGCGATCCATGCCGAAAAATCCATGCGGGCGACAGCATCTCCGTGGTGTACACAAGGGACGCCATGCCCGAATTGTTGGCCGTGGAATACAAAGGTCTTGAAGTGACCTTTGATGCCTACCGCCACCAAGACAGCGACGGTATGATGCGATTTTTCGACGGCACGGGTTACCGTTACGAAGCGGTGCTTAACAACAGCCCCACGGTTTATGCCCAAGTGACTGAATGGATGCAGTGCAAACAGCGAGGTCAGCGAGGACACAAAGGCATCGACCTTAAATCGGACACAGGCACCCCCGTCGTTGCGCCTTTTGCTGGCACAGTGACCCGGGTCAATTGGTCGAGACGTGTGAATGGTTTGTGTATCGAAATGGTCCATCCTGGCGGCAAGATCACCCGATTTCTGCATCTGTCTGAAGTGGCAAAAGGCATTCATCGCGGTGCGCATGTCGCAAAGGGTCAGCATATTGGTCGCGTTGGCTCAACAGGTCGCTCAAGCGCACCTCATTTGCATTACGAAATAGAAGGCAGCCATGGACGTCCGATCGATCCCATCAAGCTTCATGGCACCTCGCCCCCCACGCAACTTACGGGAACACAGCTTACAGCGTTTCAACAAGTTCTCGCCAATTACAATCGGCTCATCGACGGCGTCGCCTGCAAGGGCAGCCCATGTGTTGCGGCATCCAGGCGGTAGCCATTAACCTATAAGAATGTGGACCATCCTTCTTCTCACCGCCTCCAACATTTTCATGACCTTTGCCTGGTACTGGCATCTCAAAAATCATCGTGAATCACCCCTCTGGATCGTAATCCTCGCAAGTTGGGGCATCGCGTTTTTTGAATACTGCTTGCAGGTTCCAGGCAATCGGTTGGGTGCTGCATCCGGCTATTCCACCGCCGAGCTTAAAACCATCCAGGAAGTGATCACATTAATTGTCTTCATGGTTTTTTCGGTGACGTTTCTCGGAGAATCCATCAAATGGAATCATATGCTTGGGTTTGGCCTGGTCGGATTGGGTGCGGTATTTGTGTTCAAACCATGGTGAATCAGTAAATATTCTTATGGATATATCAAAGTTCTTTGATATATCCCACCCCATGAGCACCATACAACGAGAAACTTCCACCCAGACCAGAAGCAATCAAAACTATTTCACACACGCGACCCGTGCGGTCATCGAGATCCAACGTAGAATCCAGAACGACCCCATCGGCAACGACGAACGCGTTGCAATAATTGCCCAGCTCAATGAATTATCAACATATATTTCCACGCATGAGCGTAGTTTTCCAGAAGATGCGTCTCGATATGGGGCTCTGTGCATCGCTCTTCTTCGAGAATTAACTCCGCCACCGCATGGAGAAGATGTGTACGAAGCACTTAGGCACTCCACCGACAGAACACAGGCAGCACAACCGCCGACCGCACTGGATATCCAGGATGTTCAACCCTACAGAACATCCCTTGGCCAACGCATCAAGGATGGATTGAGCAGACTTAATCCGTTTAAAAAACGCGATCCTTCGGGAGAAGTTGCGTTCTCGAATCCTATGTTCGATCTTGCGCGACGCGATCCTGAATCGTATTGATGTTTGGGACTACGTTTGGATCCTTTTGACGCACTTTACGGACCAGGCCGCAAACACGTATAGAAAAGACCATGGCCGAAGATAAAATTGAGTCCGTATCCAGACCCCGTGATCCCATCAATGACACGGTTGACTGCATCATCAAATCAAGAAACACAGGTGCATATGCCGATCCTTCTGCATGCGCAGCAGCCATCATGCAACTCGAATCATTCTCAAAAACAGATCGTGTCAAAGCGCTGATCGCATCGCTCAGAGCAGATCCTGATCCAACAAAACCACACATACGATCTGCAACGCCACCCTCCTCTCCACCTCCACAAACACCAGAAAGACCCAACACACCGCCTGTCATCAGCGTGAGATTCGCGGATGAACACCACGTGTAAAAATAGGCTGGATAAAATAAAATATTGTTATTAAGCTCACGCACCATGAGCAGTCAGCAAACACAGCGCGTCGTCGCATCTTCATCAGCAGCACAAGTCACCCATGCCGATTTCGCTTTGGCGAGACAAACCCTTGATAGCGTTCAGACACAATACGGCGTCCTGCTGTCCACCATGGGCACATTGCCCCCCGGTGACATCGCTGCTTTGTTCACGCAATTGGCAGAAATAAAACAAGTGCTCACGATCAGTTCTGAAGGAGCAGCACTTCGCGGCCTGTGTGCATCGTTGATGGCCGCACTTGAACCCCCAGCATCCCCTGTTGTATTGGCACCTCTCACAAGCAGTTTGCCGCCTGTACCACCTTTGTCGGCTTTTCGCTATGATGCTCCGCCAACGCTTCAAGTAGACGTCCTCAGTCCGCTTGCAGCATCGGTGGCAGAGCACGAAGACAGTTCGTTGCTTGAAGGCTCTCATAAAACGAAGAAGAAGTCGGTATTATCAGCCATCAAGGATCGGTTAAGTCGCAAAAAAGAAGCCACGAAAGAGACAGACGAGTTCACAAGTCTTCTGCGATCACGTTCCGAGGACGAATAAGTCATTATACTTCATAATATCTGTTGATCGCGCCTTAAATTGCTCTAAAATATCCCTATGGATCCAACAAAATTTAAGAGAGCCCCATCACCGTCGTCAAGTATCGACCAGCCTTCAACAGAAACAGCTGCTCAAAAAAAACCTGTGCAGCGACATGTTCAATGGGCAGATGATGTCGTTCCAGCAGACACGAAGAGTTCTGGGATCCGGCACAATGCGGCTGCCCTGCAGGAATTGAGAGTCCCTGACGATGATCCATCAAGCCCCAGTGCCGCCTCAAGATCGACTCCACCACCAGTCGATTCACGCATAGCCGTGGACAATACGTCGAGCACTTCAATCACTGGGTGGATCGCCAGCAATATTTCAAACTGCGACCTACCCAATTCAAACATTAGGACCCTTCTTCATGACTTGGGACAAGTCATGAAGAGCGACGGGAAAAAGTCCGGTGACAAAACATTTAAAATATACGAAGGTCTACAGCAGCTTCTCAACAACCCAAGCAGCATGTCTCTCGATGATCTCGTAGAATTAAAGAATTTGGCACAAAAGAAAGCAAAGCATAGCAAACATGAGCATGCTGAAATGGCCTCGAATGCTGTGAAAATTATAGATCAACTTTATGCTAAATTATCACCACAGGGATACTTCCAACAGAGCATCACCGAATCAGGCCCTACACCCAAAGGTTACGCTGACTAATCCAAGTGCTTTCGCCGATCTCTCCGCTTTTCAATCTTCCCCACCCGACACCGCCTGGGCATCGGAATCATCAAGCTCTGGATCGCGGGCGTAATCGCATTCTTTCTTAGGACATTTGATCATCACACCATCGCGCTTGGTCACATTGCGGATCAAATAGGCATTGCCGCATGTTGGGCACGGTCCCTTCACAGGGCGGCTCCAGGACACAAACGTACAATTGGGGTAACTTGAACATCCGTAAAAAATGCGGCCTCGGCCCGAACGACGTTCGGTCACATAACCACCGCACCCTTCCGGACAATCCACACCAATGGACATGGGCCGCGTGCCTTTGCACTCAGGATACGACTTGCACGCCATAAACTGCCCAAAACGACCACGTCGGATCACCATGGGCCCCTGGCACACAGGACATAGCATGTCGGTGGTGGGTTCTTCCAATATTTCAATCGTGCCATCGGGACGACGTTTGAAATCCTTGGTGGTACGGCACTTGGGATAACCTTTGCACGCAATAAACGAACCATTGCGGCCCCAACGGATCACCATCTCGCTGCCGCACGTCTCGCAACTGTGCTCCGTGGGATTTTCTTCGCGCTTCACATCGCGCATATCCGTTTTGGCGCGCTCAAGTTGGGCTTTAAAGTCGCCATGGTAAAACGTATGCAGCAATTTGATCCAATCGACTTTGCCTTCTTCGACGTCATCGAGCTGCTGTTCCATGTTTGCGGTAAACGCAACATCGAGAACTTGCGGAAACGAGGCAATCAAAAGATCGGTCACCAACACACCGAGTTCTGTGGGTGAAAAACGATTTTCATCCTTGGTCACGTAGGCACGGGTCACGATGGTGGACAAAATCGCAGCATACGTCGACGGACGTCCGATACCTTTTTCTTCAAGCTCTTTCACCAACGAGCTTTCATTGAAACGCGGCGGAGGCTGGGTAAACTTTTGCTCAGGCGATAATTTTTTACACTGTAATATTTGGCCTTCGGTAAGCTCAGGAAGTGCGCCACCTGTGGCTTCTGCACCACGCTCTTCGGCGCCCTCTTCCGCTTCTTCGTTTTCCACAACCGCGCCGTAGGCCGCCAAAAAGCCCGGGAATTTCATGATCGAACCGGTGGCACGCAACACATACGACTCGGCTGCGATGTCTACCGTGGTTTGATCGTACACCGCAGGCATCATCTGGCACGCCACAAACGAGCGCCAAATCAATTCATACAAACGAAATTGATCACCATTAAGAAACGGCTTCACCCGTGACGGCGGATAACTGAGGGACGTGGGCCGAATGGCTTCGTGGGCATCCTGGGCACTTTTCTTGGCCTTGTACACATGGGGTTCGGCGGGAAGATAATCGGCACCATATTCGGTTTGGATATGTGCGCGAACGTCGGTCAATGCATCGTTGGAGATACGCGTCGAATCGGTACGCATGTACGTGATAAGCGCCACGGAACCTTCTGGTCCAAGCTCAACACCTTCATACAATTGCTGCGCCACCATCATGGTACGTTTGGCGGTAAAACGCAGACGTCCTGAAGCCTCTTG
Organism: Bdellovibrionales bacterium; assembly: GCA_005801425.1. GTDB lineage: Bacteria > Myxococcota > XYA12-FULL-58-9 > XYA12-FULL-58-9 > SYDY01 > SYDY01. Next base: position 13,621 of record SYDY01000074.1, read on the forward strand.
CTGCAATTTGGACGTGATCAGCGGCGCCGAGGGTTTGCGACGGCGCTCACGGCGGGTCACCGTGTCCACTTTAAATGCTGCTTTTTGTAATGTGGCAACCGCAGCCTTGGACTCTGCTTCCCCCGTCGGACGATATTTTTCGCCCTGATGTTTGATCACACGCGCCACAAATTCGGGCGGCATGTCGGCGGCCATCTGTGCATCAAGGGTCCAGTACTCTTCGGTGATGAACGCTTGAATTTCGCGTTCACGCTCGACAATCAGTCGAACCGCCACCGATTGCACGCGCCCCGCAGACAATCCGCGACGTACTTTTTCCCATAAAATCGGACTGATTTGGTAACCGACAATACGATCCAAAATACGACGTGCTTGCTGGGACTCGTATTTAAGACGATTGAGCGGCATCGGATTTGCAATAGCCGCAGTCACCGCTTTTTTTGTAATTTCGTTAAACGTGATGCGATACGTGTTATCTTGCAATTTCTTGCCGAGTTCTTCGTAAATATGCCAGGCAATGGCTTCACCTTCACGGTCAGGATCCGGTGCCAGAAACACCTGATCAACACCCTTGGCGGCATCTTTGATTTCTTTAAGCACCGCCGCCTTGCCGCGAATGGTTTCATAATGCGGCGTAAAATCACCTTCAAGATCCACGCTGATCTTGTTTTTGGGCAGATCTTTCACATGGCCCACGCTCGCCTTCACGATATAGCCCGGTCCCAAATATTTTTTGATGGTCTTGGCCTTGGCGGGTGACTCGACCACCACCAGCGCCTTCCCCTTTTTAACAACCACCTCTGGATCGGCGGTTTTTTTGGGGGCCCGCGCTTTTTTAACGCTCGGCTTCTTCGCTTTGGCTGCTTTCGCCTTGGTCATTGGATATGTTCCCGTGAAACTGTGACGCGGCTGCTTACCCTGTCAGGCTACTTTCATGCAAGGATCTGCCGTGTTATCACTTTATGGTGTGAGACGTTACGCGACACACCACCGGATTGTCCAATTGCCAAGATGTTTTTCATGCATATTTTTTTAATCTTGATCTTGCCCTTGGTGGCACAAACCCAAAACAGCCCGCTGGATCGGCAAAAGCCCGATGTCCAGCTGGCCCATTGGGCAACCGACCACGACACCACCCGTGACAGCGCCCTAAGCACCCTGGCCTGGGCAATCCGCGATCGAACCAGCGTCGCGGCCGATCCCGTTCCTGTCGCCCTCGATCCCAATAACACCGCACGATTGTTTGAATATCCTCTTCTCGTCGTGCATGGTTCCATGGCGATCCCCGCCCCGCGCCCCGAAACATTATCGGCCCTGCGCGACTACATAAGTTTAGGCGGGTTGCTGTGGTTTGATCTCTCCGAAGGCGATGTGGAGGGTCCCTTTCATCGTTCTGCCAAGCAGCTTCTTGCGACCCTGGTGCCCGCTGGAAAAATTCAGCGCTTGTCACCCGACCATGTGCTCTACAAAACATTTTATCTGCTCAAGCATCACGGCGGACGTGTCCCACGACACGCTTATATGGAAGCACTTGTGCGCGATAACCGCCTTCTTGCCGTGATCACCACCAACGATATTCTCGGGGCTCTCGCCAAAAACGAACAGGACGATTGGCGATTTGATGCAGGCACCGGGGGTGACCATGCCCGTGAAATGAGTTTGCGCGTAGGCATCAACATGGTGATGTATGCGCTGTGCCTGGATTATAAAACAGACCAAGTTCACATCCCATTCATTCTAAAGCGTAGAAAATGAACGCATTTAACGACTGGTCGCTGATCTCCGGATCCTTGTTGCCCGCAGCCGTGCTGTGGACTGCCGTGATCCTTTCCTTGGCGTTGATCATGGCCGCATGGCGCGGTTATCGCGGAAGCAAGTATGTCATCCGTCTCACCCTGCTGCGCAGCATCGCGCTTGGCATGGCATTGTTCATTCTTTTTCAACCCACCCTGCGTTTGCGTAAAATTGCGAGTGTCGCAAGCGACATCGCCGTGATCGTTGATGACTCTGCAAGCATGGCCCTGCGCGATGAGGCAGGGACACGCAATGCACATGCCCAAAAAGCGAGATCTCAGCTTCAAAAAGACATAGAACAAGAAACACAACGTTTCAGGTTCCGACCACGCAACCTCCATGCTGAATTGTCTGCCCACGCCAATAGTGAAGAACCAAGCGCCCAAGAGAGCCCGATTGTGGTCGCCATTGAGCAAACCATCGAGGCACTTGGCAGCAACCATTTGGCTGGCATCGTTGTGATTTCCGATGGCGCAGATACAGATCTCCAAGGCCACACACCCGCGCAACTTGAAACAAAAATCAAAAGCCTTGCAGCACACAAAATCCCCATCAATGTCGTTCCCATTGGATCTTCGGCGTTTCAAGACGACAGCATCGAAAGCATCACCGCAGGTGATTTTGCTTTTGTACAAAATACATTTCCCATGCGCGCGGCCATCCGAAGCACGGGATTTCCCAAAGGCCCCATCACCGTCACCTTACGCAAAGGCAACACCCCCATTGCAAACGCGCAAGCCACACCAGGCGCCGATGGTTCTGCCGAAGTCACCTTTAGCGTCAAAGCCGAAACCCTTGGCGAATCGATCTACACCCTTGAAATTTCACGACGCGAAGGCGATGCCATCCCTGAAAACAACCAACAGCATCACATTGTGCGTGTTTTGCGCGACAAAATTCGCGTCTTGCATGTGGCAGGACGACCCAGTTGGGATGAACGATTTTTACGCCAGTATTTCCAAGAGAATCCCAATGTCGATGTGATCTCATTTTTTATTTTACGCACCAACAGCGACAACACAGGACCTCAAGAAGATCTTTCGTTGATCCCCTTTCCAGTCAACGAATTGTTTACCAGCAAGCTTTCAAGCTTCGATGTGATTGTGTTTCAAAATTTTGATTTTCGACCGTATCGTATGGAGCAATACCTCGACAACATTCGCCAAGCGGTTGAAAATGGTTTGGGCTTTGTCATGATCGGCGGAGATCAAAGTTTTACCGATGGGGGTTATCGCGGTACACCTATTGTTGATATTTTGCCCGTGGAACTTGGCGAAAATGCACACTATGTTTTAGGCGACATACACCCTGTTTTAGGGCCGTCAGCGCAAAATCATCCCATTGCCATGCCATCGGATCTCGCCACACTTCCACCGTGGACAGGCCACAATACGATCATCAACAGCAACATCCATGGGAGCGTACTTTTACAAACTTCCCAAGGCGAACCCCTCATTGTCACAGGCGAACCCAAAAAAGGACGCAGCCTTGCCATTGCCACAGATAGTTTATGGCGCTGGCGCTTTAGACGCCCTGCAGAAGCCGCAGAAATGAGCTATCGTCGTTTTTGGCACGATGCCATGCAATGGCTGGTCAAAGATCCTGCCCATGCGCATCTTCGCATTCATGTGCCTGTTAATCGTGTCCAGCAAGGTGATCCGGTCGATGTTGAAGTGTCTGTTTTTAATACGTCGTACAAACCTGAAATCGATGCGCCAGTCACGATGCGTCTCGAAACAGCCGAAGGCGAACAGATCCAAGAGCATAGCCAACGAACCGGCAAGGATGGTATTTTGCGTATGCCATTCAACGGCGTCCCTGCGGGTGTATACGTGATCAAAGCAAGCCGTCAGGGAAGCACCGATGTGGCCGAAGCAGCTGTGATCATCACCAACACAAATCGCGAGCATCAGGCTGCTGCGCCACGTCCTGATATTCTTAAAGCCATTGCAGAAGCCACCGGTGGCGCTATTCTCACCATTTCTGACGCGCAACTCTCTTCGTTGAAATTGCGCGATCCCAAGCTCGTCGATGTGGAAAAAGAAAAAATGATTTCGCTGTGGGATACATGGCCCGTGCTTGTCTTATTTTTTGCAGCACTTGTGGCCGAGTGGCTTATGCGACGACGGCTGGGCTATAGCTAATTATTTTTTGCCAATCGTTAGCCTGGGTTCCCATCTTCCAAGTGTTCTATTGTAGGGACGGTTCGTGAACCGCCCGTTAAAATTTTTGATTCAAAAACCGCAAGGGCGCTTCGCGAAGCGCCCCTACATAAGGAAG
>SYDY01000075.1 GCA_005801425.1 Bdellovibrionales bacterium
ATCGCATCGCCATGATCTTTCAAGATCCCATGACATCACTCAATCCATTTTTAACGATTGAACGTCAACTTTCCGAAGTCCTCGAAGTCCATGAAAACATTTCCCATCAAAAAGCATGCGCACGTTCCGTGGAAATGCTTGAACGCGTAGGCATTCCCGATGCACCCGCACGCATCAAACAGTATCCCCACCAGTTTTCAGGGGGTATGCGACAGCGGGTCATGATCGCCATGGCCTTGTTGTGCCGTCCTGCACTGCTTATTGCCGATGAACCCACGACCGCACTTGATGTCACCATTCAAATTCAAATTTTGGATTTGCTCAGCGACTTACAACGGGACATGGGCACCGCCATTATTTTAATATCCCATGATCTTACTGTCGTGCGCGGCTACACCGATCGCGTTGCCATCATGTACGCAGGGCGTTTTGTCGAAACCGGCCCCACCCGCACTGTACTTTCATCACCAGAACACCCCTACACCTATGGTCTCTTGCACAGTGTACCGGATCTCACGCACACCAGCACCACGCTAACCCCTATCATGGGTGCACCCCCTCACTTGGGCTCACTGCCATCAGGCTGCGCCTTTGCAGCACGGTGCCCAAGACAAGCGCCTGCGTGCATCGCATCACTTCCTGCCTTGGTGGGCCCTCATCCACGCCAGGTACGTTGCATTGATCCCATCCAAAGCGGCACGACACCATGACCACACCCTTGCTCGAAGCACGCGATCTCACCGTTCACTTTCACAGCAAACATGGTCCACCCGTACGCGCTGTGCAGCATGTCACACTGAGCGTCAATCAAGGTGAAACACTTGGGATCGTTGGCGAAAGTGGCTCAGGAAAATCAACACTGGGACGAGCACTCTTGCAATTGATCCGGCCAACATCCGGGCAAGTGTGGTTTCAGGGCGAAGAACTCACAGGATATTGGCGGCGCCGGTTTGGTCGCTGGCGATGGGACAAACCATTGCGTGATCTGCGCCAACACATGCAGGTGATTTTTCAAGATCCCTATGCCAGCCTAGATCCACGCATGAATGTTTGTGATATTATCACCGAACCGTTAGTGATTTTTGGCAAGCCCACACACGATGCCCGTCGAAAAAGTGCCCATGCATTGATGGAGCGTGTCGGACTTGATCCGCGTTATGCGCAGCGCTATCCCCACCAGTTTTCAGGCGGACAACGTCAACGCATCGGTATTGCACGTGCACTGGCGCTTCAGCCCAAGTTGATTGTCTGTGATGAACCTCTGAGCGCACTTGATGTATCGATTCAGGCACAAATCATGCTGCTCATGCAAGAGCTCCAACGCGACTTTGGATTAACGTATATTTTTATTGCCCATGATCTCGCCTCGGTGCGCTATATGAGCAACCGCGTAGCTGTGATGCATTTGGGCGAATTCGTTGAATACGGCAGCGTCGAAACCATTTACGATCATCCCCAACATTCCTATACACAAGCGCTTCTTAAAGCCGCGTCAGCACGAAACAGAACCACCACGCGCGACAGCTCGTATTGACGTCGCATGCCGCACCCGATATTCTTCCTGCAGATTGCCCGGATGGCGGAATTGGTAGACGCGCTAGGTTCAGGTCCTAGTGAGGGAAACTTCGTGGAGGTTCGAGTCCTCTTCCGGGCACCATATTCCCAACGCACACAAGGTGCAGCGTAGGGGTGCTGCTTGCTGCGCCCTTTTGCGGCCCCTACAATCAGGACAATCATGAATCTTTTGATTTTTGCGGCCTTGGTCAGCAGTGTTGGAACCTTCGACACTTCAAAACTTACAATTCCACACACAACCTTCACACTAGAAAGCAATGGTCTTCAAGTCGTTCTCGCCAAAGATCCACGTTTACCTATTGTCGCTGTCAATATTTGGTATCACGTCGGTCCCATCAATGAATCCAAAGGGCGAACAGGATTTGCACATTTGTTTGAGCACCTGATGTTTCAAGGCTCAGAACATGTGGGTGACGATCTGCATTTCAAATTGCTCGAGTCTCGCGGCGCAAGTCTGGTGAATGGCACCACAGGCAACGATCGAACCAACTATTTTGAAACCGTGCCATCCAATGAACTTGAATTGGCGCTATGGCTCGAAAGCGATCGCATGGGCTATCTGCTTGGATCGCTCACCCAAGAGAAGCTCGACAATCAACGCAAGGTTGTTCAAAACGAACGACGACAAAGCGTTGAAAATCAACCCTACGGTCCCAGCGAAGAACGTATGGTTGAGCTTTTGTATCCACCAGGACATCCCTACCATGGCAACGTCATCGGCTCGATGGACGACCTCAATGCCGCAACATTGGATGACGTCAAAAACTTTTACAATGCCTACTACGCACCCGCCAATGCCACGCTTGTGATTGCAGGTGATTTTGACGACCAACAGGCACGGGCCCTTGTTGCAAAATATTTTGGAACACTCTCCAAGCGTGTTGTGGCCGACAAATCAGCACAAATGACCCCAAAACCCGTTCTACCTCTTCGTGAGGAAGTCCACGAACCTGTGGCACTCCCCAAAGTATCCATGGCATGGCTTACACCGTCGGCATTTGCACCCGGTGATGCGGCATGCGATGTGCTTGCTTTCATTTTGGGTGGTGGAAAATCAAGCCGTCTCTATCGACGGCTTGTGTACAATCTCCAAATTGCGCAAGCAGCGCATGCATCGCAAGCATCTTCACAACTTTCGTCCATGTTTGGGATCGACGTCATCGCACGTCCCGGAAGCAACATGGAAACCATTGAAAAAGAAGTGGGCAGCGTGATCGCAACCCTTGCGAATGAAGGACCCACGGAAATCGAACTTGAACAAGCCAAAAATGCGTTGGTGACCCATACGGTGTCTTCATTGCAACGCATTGGAGGATTTGGTGGTGTTGCCGATACACTGAATCGGTACAACCACTATCTTGGAACCACCGAATTTTTGCAAAAAGATATTGAACGCTACATCACACTCACGCAAAACGATATCAAACAAGCTGCAGGAAAATATCTTTCACCAACAGATACCGCTGTGGTCGTTACCGTACCGGAGGTCGCCCAATGAAACGATTCATCTTTTTATTGGCTGCAATATGCACCGCATGCATCAGCAGCACCCCTGTTCCTTTGGTACGCACAACAATCCCTGCAACAGCGCCAGAACACCCACTGCAAGCACCTGTTCCTGAAAAGACAGTCATGCCCAACGGGCTCACCATGCTTTCGGTAACACGTGCAGGTCTTCCAATCACTCAGCTCGATATGGTCTTGCGTGTTGGCGCATTCAACGACCCCGCTGAGAAACCTGGTCTCGCGGCGTTTACTGCGAGCATGTTAAACACCGGCACGACCACACGATCTGCAGCACAAATTGAAGATCTCATGGCCAAGTATGGAAGCTCTCTCAACATCTCCATCGATGAAGACAGTACCACACTCTCTGCCACCGTACTGTCTGAATATGTGCCCGAGGTCATTGCGGTGATGGCCGATGTGATCCAACATCCTGCTTTTGCAGCCGATGAAATCACCCGGATGCGCAAACAGCGTCTTGCAGAACTTGAACATTTAGAAGCGGATCCATCATCCAAGGCCGATGATGTTTTTCAACATACGGTCTACGGCAAACATCCCTACGCACATGCTGCCATCGGGAACAAAAAGGCCCTCGAGTCGATCACACGCAAGGATCTCGTTGGTTTTCATGCGCGATGGTTCACACCACAAGCCAGTGCGGTCATCGTGGTAAGCGATCTCTCAACTGGTCGCATTCAAGAATGGATGAACACCGCTTTTGGGCCGTGGCAGGGAAAAAATCTATTAGCACGCACGCTCATAGAGCAGCCCCCTCAAGCCAAGGAAGCACTCACAGTAATAGACAGGCCAGGTGCAGTGCAATCCCAAGTACGCATGGGACACATCGCGGTGCCACGCAATCATCCCGATTACTATCCCTTGCTCATTTGTAATGCGATTTTAGGTGGACTGTTTAACAGCCGCATCAACATGAATCTTCGGGAAGACAAAGGATACACCTACGGCGCACGATCACAGTTTGACTTCAGAGTGGGCCCTGGACCTTTTGTGGTATCCACAGGCGTTCATACCGAAGTCACCGGCCCAGCACTGCGCGAAATTGTCAAAGAAATTGCACTGATCCGTACAGAAGCGGTTCATCCTGATGAATTACAAGCCGCCATCAAGCGATACAGTTTATCATTGCCAGGACAATTCCAAACGGTTGAACAAACGGCGAGCATGTTTGTGAATCTTTTCATTCACGATTTGCCACTTGATTACTACAGTCATCTGCCAGCAGAACTTGCCAAGGTGACCGCCCAAGATGTTTTACGCGTTGCACGCGCACATCTTGATCCTGCCAAAATGACGGTGGTGATTGTTGGTGACAAAGCCAAAGTGGAAAAAACTATCGGTGCGCCGGTTTCATCAACAAAAATTTAAAACTGCCCAGGGTCTGTCATCATTTACCAACGCAGCGCCATTTGAGGCTATTTTTGGACCTCACGAGGAGTGTGGAGCCGCGCAGCGGCGACGGAGATGATACCTTGATATGTTGATCGCCGAGCGACAAAGTGAGGCGAAAAAAGAGACCAAATGGTGCGTGTTGGTTAAATGATGACAGACCCTAATGTCCATGAAGATGAAGTAAACGATCTGGGCCTTGAAACTGCTTGAGTGCATCAAACGTCATCGACTGCCATTTTAATTTTTGGCTATAAATTAATGTAAATGGGATCATTTTGTGGTCCAGTCGCCTGATCATACGCATGACGGCAACAATGGTTGAAGAATTAAAATGATCCAACTTTGTAAAATCAAAAACAACTGACTTTTTTGAAGAGATGGCTCTTTCTTCGATCGCTGTAAAAAAAGAACCCAACTCATTGCTTGGATCCCGCATAGAAGCGCGACCAAGCCAATGAACACGTATTATTTCACCACTCTGATCTTGGCATTCTTCAACATGAAGGGTAAGAAGATCGTTCTTAAAATCCTGTAGAACCATCATGAACCCCATACCTCATCAAATCGAGGGCTGCATAAATTTTGTACGCGCACGAACTGCCAATGTGCAATCGTCCGTCATGTGGACATCGAGATGGCAGTTGCCTTCGTATGCAATACGAACCAAGCCAAGTCCACTTTCTTTGACATTGGTGGCATCATTGGCAATCGCACAAATACGTGCCTGATACGCCGATTTTGCATCTGGGGCAAGCGGCAGGCTGG
>SYDY01000076.1 GCA_005801425.1 Bdellovibrionales bacterium
AGAGCACCGGCCTTCTAAGTCGGGGGTCAGAGGTTCGATTCCTCTCGGGCGCACCAATCATTCGTTAAACAGACCGTGCAGCAACCCAGGCTGCTGCCAAAACATCGTCGATATAGCTTTTATAAGAAGCCATTTCTGGCATCGATGGATCTGATCCAGGCACTTCATCCGCTTCTATCGAAACAAGTGCATTCGTCGAGGCTTCGTTGTAGGTCAGTGGCTGAGGATCCAAGATCCGATCCCAAGGTTTTACCTTAGAAAATGCCGCAACATCATGATGAGGCAAGCTTTTTCTGAGTTCTATCCATGCAATTGCAGTCAAAATAACACTGGAACATTGAACAGAAAAAAGGCTCTTGGGTTTTTGACCTATGGCTCGAAATAAATTCTGGATTGGTTCTGAACCCACAAGTTCATGAGAGCCCCGGGCTTGTTTATGCATACCCCCCACAGCACCAAAAAACCTATCCCAATGGGGGAACGGAGATTCATGGGCGATGGGCTCAGGCATGGCATATTCCGTTAATACCCAATGCCCAAGAGAAGCATATTCCTGCTCACGGCCTGTTTTCCCCTGCACCGAATCAAACAATTGCCCCTGGACACACCAAGGCCCAAGCAGCCATGGTGGCTGGTCGCTCGTCCCCCCATGATGAAGCGCACCATGCATTGCAAGCAATTCAGGAAACAACTTGTCACGCTGCTCAAGGCTATGAGACATCGCCACGTGGCACAGACTCATCACGCACGAAATCTCCGTAGGCACCACCAAGGCGAGGCCCTGCATTTGCAACCAGCGCATGTAACAATCGGGCGATGAGGGCTCTGTCAAAACACGTGATGTTGCTGCAATGATTTCTTTGCTGTAGGTCGCATAAGGATGATCGGGTAAAACTTGTCCATGGCAGGTATCAAGAAACGTGGGCCAATGGAACTCGCCCAATTCTTCCGGCACGTTAGGGAGAGTCTCAGAGAGACCAGCTTTAGAAAAATCCGTCCGAATCTGACCAAGCGTCACGATCGTCGCTTCATCTGCTTTTCTGATGCTCGCCAAAATCGACTCCTGAACCTAAGGGACCCCCGAATAATTGCATGATCTGTTTATACGGAAATCCCTAACTGCTAGTACCATGGCAAACGCTGACGTCAAGCGGTCCTCGGTAATTCTTTAACACATCGAACAATATGACATGAATTAACCGCGACCAACGCAGGGATCAATGTTTTACAACGTGCCTCGGCCACCGGACATCGTGGATGCAAATGACAGCCAGACGGTGGAGAAACAGGACTGGGCACTTCACCTCCCAAGCGAACAAACGAACGTCTGGGCCGTACAGGATGGGCCTTGGGCATCGCAGCAAGAAGGGCTTGCGTATAAGGATGCCTCGGATCCTCAAACAATTCAGCCGTAGGTGCCACTTCAACAAGACGCCCAAGATACATCACCGCCACGCGGTGAGCGACATGACGTACCACCGACAAATTGTGTGCCACAAAAAGGTAGCTCATGCTCCGGCCCGCTTGCAGATCAGCAAGCAAATTGATGATCTGTGCTTGCACACTCACATCAAGCGCACTCACCGCTTCATCACACATAACCAATTCGGGTTCCAATGCCAATGCGCGTGCAATGCCAATGCGTTGGCGTTGTCCTCCTGAAAACTCATGGGGATAACGCGAAAGATAATCGGGTTGTAAACCGACCTGAACAAGCAGATCACGCATTTTGTCGTTTACATCGGACGCCGTTGCGAGACCATGCAGTACCATGGGCGCACCGATGATCTCCCCCACCGTGCGTCGCGGATTTAAACTGGCATAGGGATCTTGAAAAACGACCTGCATGTGCCGGCGCATACGACGAAGTGCATCACCTTCAAGATGGGTGATATCTTGCCCACGAAACAGGATCCGACCGCCATCGGCATCCAGCAAACGCACCATGGTACGCGCCGCCGTTGTTTTTCCACACCCACTCTCACCAACCAAGGCCAGGGTTTCGCCCGGCATGATCTGAAGACTTATTTCATCGACCGCATGTACATGCCCCACAACACGTCGAAGTAAACCACTGCGCACAGGGAAATATTTTTTAAGATCCTGCACATCAAGCAATGGCGTGTTCATGCTCACCTCCTTGATAAGGATGATGACAACGCACTTCATGGCCATCACCCACAACATGCAACGGGGGTTCCAGAGAACAGGCGCTTGATGCACGGGAACATCGATCGCGAAAACGGCACCCCGTAGGAAAGTTCAGCGGACTTGGCACATTCCCAGGAATTGTTTGCAATCGACTGCCTGGTTTTGCGGCATCGGGAAGCGATTGCAACAAACCTACTGTGTATGGATGGCTGGGATGCGCAAAGAGATCCTGCACGCAGGCAGTTTCCACAACACGACCTGCGTACATCACCACCACACGATCGCAGGTTTCAGCCACCACACCCAAATCGTGGGTGATCAACATAACACCCAATCCGCGCTCATCACGGAGCTTTACCAATAAATTCAAGATCTGGGCTTGCACGGTTACATCAAGCGCCGTAGTCGGTTCATCGGCAATGAGCAAACGCGGCGAACAACACAACGCCATGGCGATCATCACCCGCTGTTTCATGCCACCACTCATCTGGTGCGGGTATGCATCCACACGCATTGCTGGTTCAGAAATGCCCACCAAGGAAAACATCTCGACAATGCGTGCACGCGCGGCATCATCATCAAGTCCCAAATGCAATGATAACACTTCGCGCAGTTGTTCACCCACCGTGTACACCGGGTTAAGCGAAGTCATGGGTTCTTGGAAAATCATGGCAATGTCGCGACCACGGATTTTCCGCAATGCCTCGATGGGCATAGAAACAAGATCGTGACCATCGAATAAAATACGACCCGCAACAATACGCCCCGGAGGCTCAGGAATAATACGCAAAATACTCATGGCCGTGACGGATTTTCCACATCCGCTTTCACCCACCACACCGAGAATTTCACCCTGATTTATTTCAAATGAAATGCCGTCAACCGAAGGCAAAATGCCTGCGTCGGTGAAAAAGTGGGTTTTTAAATCGTGGATTTCTAGTAATTTCATCTCGCACCCCCACCGCTCACTGCGTGAGCGACTCCCCCTCGCTAACGCGAAGTGGAGTTTATAACTTATTGTCGCAATTTGGGATCCATGGCATCGCGCAATCCTTCGCCTACCAAATTAAGCAAACTTACGGTGATAAAAATCGCGATGCCCGGTGCCAAGATCAATGTCCACATGCCCGTGGATCGTCCCGTATTTAAGATCTGTCCCCAACTTGGTACCGTGATATCCCCAAGACCCAAAAAGCTCACCGTTGATTCAATGAGGATCGATGATGCAACACCAAAAGTTGCAGTCACAAGCACAGGCCCAAGCGCATTGGGCAACATCTCGCGAAACATAATGTGACGTTTTCCAAAACCTGATGCCACGGCCGCAACGACAAATTCCATGGAGCGTAATCTCATAAACTCACCGCGCACCAAACGCGCTGGCGTGGTCCACAAAACCGCCGCGATAATCAACATCACATGAAAAATACTTCGTTTCTCAACAAATGCAGCCATAGCAAGGATCAAAAACAAACTGGGGATCGACAACATCACTTCGATCAAACGCAAAATAAGAGCATCCACGCGGCCGCCGTAATACCCCGCAAGGGCCCCTAGGATCGTGCCGATGACCATATAAAGTGCAACCGAAAAAAGTCCTACAGTCATCGAAATACGTGTCCCGTAAATCATACGGGTGCACACATCACGGCCCGCATTATCAGTACCCAAAGGATGTGCCCAACTGATAGGCGAACGCACATTGCTCAAATCAACACTCTGAAACCCAAAGGGGAGCAATGGGTAGACAGAAGTCACTTCTTGGCCTTCGGCGATCATGATTTTTTCAAGATCGGGGTATGATATTTTTGCGTGGCTTGGGTGGTGAAATAATGTGAATAATAACAAAATGCCAAACAAAACCAATAGGACACGTAGGGTTCTGACGGGCGGTTCACGAACCGCCCCTACAAAGAAAAGAAAAAATGACGGAACCCCAAGCACAAGCATCACATTAAAAACAATATCGAGCGTGCCTTCGTACACGTTGCGATCGAACAAACTCCAAAACCATGGCGACTCCCATGGTCCGTTACTCACGCGCCAAAGCAAGGGTTTATCGCTTGCGAGTAGAGGCGCAAAAACAGCGAGTAGAAGAAGAGCCACAAGCATTTGCAATGACCGGTAGGCCAAAGTGTATTTTTTGAACTGATGCCAAACAAGATCACTGTACCGTGCGCTACTCAAGGGAGATCCTCGGATCTGCGATGGCGTATGAAATATCTGAAATCAATACACCCACCAACGTCAGAAAACTTGCAGCCACAAGCACCGCCATCACTGCGTTATAGTCGCGATTGTTGATGGCCTCATACAAATAAAGTCCCATGCCTGGAATATTAAAAACCACTTCAATCACCACACTCCCGGACAACAACACAGGCAATAAACCCCCAAGCAACGTAAGAAGCGGGATCATCCCATTGCGACCCGCATGTTTGATAATGACAGTCCATTCGCCAAGACCTTTGGCGCGGGCTGTGCGCACATAATCGGAACGGATCACATCAATAATTCCTGAACGCGCATAACGCGACAACGCTGCCAATGTCACCGACGTATAGGTTGCAACGGGCAACACCAAATGCCACATCACATCACGCATCGACGCCAGCGTCGTCAAACGATGGGGATCTTGCGACTCAAATCCACCCGTAGGAAACCATGCCAAAGGATCGCCTTCGGACAATAAACGAAGAAGTACCGTACCCGTAAAAAACGTAGGGAGACTGTACAACACAAAAAGTGCCAAGGTACTGAGATGCTCGCCCACACTCCCCTGCCGAACAGCGCTATAAATTCCCAACGGAACGGCGATGAGATACGCAAGAAGCATGGAAATCAAACTCAACGAAATGCTGTATTTAAGTTTGCTCAGTACCACATCAAATACATCGCTGCGATCGACCGTGGATTTTCCAAAATCGAGATGCAACAAATTACGCCAATAATAGGAAAAGCGGGTATCAAAAAACACGCGACGTGTTTTTTCTAAAGCGGACCAAGTATAGTGGTTTGCATTATCCAGAAACCAGGTTTTCCATTGCGCAACGGCAGAGGTACACGACTGGATTCCCGCCTTCGCGGGGATGACGTCTTTTGTGTGGATGACGGCGGGCGCGGGGATGGTCGCTGTACATCGCCATGACTTTCGTTCTTCATTGCCACGTTGTGCTGTTTGATTAAGCAGACGATCGCCATCGGGTTTAATTTGTCGCTGTGATGCCTCTATCAATTGTTCAATACTGGCTGAAACCAAGCGCGGGTCTGGATGGTCAAGCAATGCAATCAAAGGCCCTACAAGATATTCTCCTGCGTCCTCCAGCATATTTCTGGCACGAATGCGCCGTTTGATATCATGCACATCCCCCCAGCCGTGGGCATCGACCAATTTCTTTTCAACATCATCGGCCGTTAAAAACATGCGGGTATTGAGTATGATCGGTTTATCGAGATGAAATTGTTCTTTGAAAATTCTAAAACTTTCACGCTGCGCCGATGAACGTTTGCTTTCGCCCGCACCCGATATTTGGGCACTTTCACCGGGACGCCCTGGTGCCAAATTGAGCACCCCAAAAATAATCAATGAAATGAAGAACAGTGTGGGGGGCATCGTCAAAAGGCGTCTTGCAATATACGCCCACATTATGGGTTCTTTCCACGGAACGACCAATAGCGAATATCAAACTGAGGCCACACTTTGGAAAACTCGGGTGTATTGAGATCATTCCAATACAACACGGGGCGAACATTTTCGTAAAAAAACGTGTAAGGTTGTTCTTCGTGGGCAAGTTTATGAAATTCGTGGCATAGTGCCACACGCTTGGTAGGGTCCATTTCTGCGCGCAATGCTTCGGCAATACGGTCAGCTTCTTTGTTTTTAAATCCAATTCGATTTGACGATTGCGGTTTATCGGCTTCGCTGGAATGCCAGATCTGCATCAGATCCACATCCCAATCCATGGCCCACGCGCTGGTGTACGCATCAAATTCACGTTCTTCCACTTTTTTAAGCATGGTTGACCATTCAAGCGGTCTTGGATCCATGCGAACACCTATTTGCAACAAGGCCTCACGCCAAACATTGGCAACCGTTGCGTATTCATCGCTGGAACCATAGATGGTCAGCGTAAAGGCAAACGGAATTTTTTTACCGTCGATGACTTTGTCACGGATCCCATCGCCATCGGTGTCTTTCCACCCGGCTGTATCCAGTTTCTTTTTGGCAAGTTCGAGATCATAGGGCATGGGCGCTATGGTTTGATCATAACACGGCATTTCCTTGGCAAACGGTCCGCTCACCTCGTGATACAAATCGTAAAATATGTTTTTGATCATCCCAACACGATCGAATGATAACGTCATGGCCTGTCGCACACGCTTATCAGAGAAAAACGGCGTGTTCTGATTGTAGGCGATATACGTATAACTCAAGGTGGACATACGCTTGGTTTCTATATTTTTTTGGCCAAGCAACGGTCCTTTGCCTTCCATCACGGCGGTACGATACTGCTCTGGTTGCAAATACATGATGTCCACTTCATGCATTTTCAGTTTTCGGATCCAAGCGTTTTGATCTTTGACGATCAAAATGAACACGCGATCAAAAGCCGGTGTTTCACCAAAGTAATGGGCATTGCGTGCTAGTTCGATATGCACAGAAGGCTCCCAACCTACGAACGTATAGGGCCCTGTGCCAATGGCTTTGCGATTGTACCAATGCTCGTTGAACTTCAAACCCCAGGTTGCTTGATCGAACGGTTTGCCTTCTTCATCGAACATGTAAAGCCAACGCGGCATGGGCAACGTTTCCATGAGACTGCTAAAATTCAAGGCCGTACGCTTGTTGAATGTGACTTTAAGCGTATAACGATCGATCGCTTCGACATCTTTAAGCGCTTCAAAATACGTTCGCATGCTGGAGACACGGCCGGAGATCTGATTGTTTCTAATGATCTCAAAGGCAAAGACAACATCATCGCTGTTGAACTCGTGCTGTCCCTCAAGCCATTTGTATTTCCCCGAAGCCCAATCCACCGTGGGTTTGTGCCACAGCACACCCTTGCGCAAATGAATAATATAAGTGAGGCCTTGATCGGGTGTTGTGACTTTTGCTGCGAGCTCAGGCCCCCACTTATCTGGATCGTCGGGGTGGCGTGATGCCAAATAATTGCCAATATAACGATGGTATTCTGCAACATCGGCCCCATCGGCCACGTAAGGATTCAGACCGCGCGGATCAACACCAATCCCTTTGCGCAATGTACCGCCGCGTTTGATATTTGTTGCGGTGATCAGTGGGCGGGATCGGGTGAGTAGGTTTTCGGGATCGTTCAAAAGATCTTCCGCAGAAGATGGCGCAGCAAACTGCACCCCTACCCCAGAGGGGGAGTTTTTTAAGTCGAGTACGGTTTGTTCGATGCGATCAAGCTGGCAGGTATGCAGGACCAGCACCACGGCCATGCACACAAGCGAAAGAACAACCACAGGCGAATGCAACACAGACCGCATATAACTCTCCCTCGTACCCCCACCCGGCACTTGGTGCCGACCTCCCCCTCGCTTTGCGAAGTGGAGGTTGTGAATCTACGGATCAGTTATACGGGATTGGGTGTTGCTTCAACCCAAATTTTTGGCAATGAAGCTCCAGTTGAGCAAATGCTCAAGCACAGCGCCCACGAAGTCGGGACGACGATTTTGATAATCAAGGTAATAGGCATGCTCCCAAACATCCACCGTCATGATCGGCGTTTGCTTCATGTGAATGGGGCTTTCTGCGTTGCCTGTTTTGGTGATCTTGAGTTTGCCTTCAGCATCGCGCACAAGCCATGCCCAACCGCTTCCGAATTGCCCAACCGCGGCGGCAACAAATTCTTTTTTGAAATTTTCAAGCGAACCAAATGCCGCTTCGATGGCTGATTTGACATGAGCAGGACACGCACCGCTGTTTGGCGCCATGCTGTTCCAAAAAAATGTGTGATTCCAAACCTGGGCTGCGTTATTAAAAATCGGTGCTTCAGTATTTACGCCTGCTGTCGCAAGCACGATCTCTTCAAGGCTTTTGCCTTCGTATTTTCCACCCGCCACAAGTTCGTTGAGTTTATTCACATAGGCATTGTGATGTTTGCCATGATGAAATCCCAATGTATTTGCGGAAATGTGAGGTTCAAGGGCTTCGGGACTGTAAGGAAGCGCCGGCAAGGTAAAGGCCATAGGAGACTCCTAAGAAGAATGAAAAAAGTATTGCCGGAGTACGTTGAGAGAGGATGGGTGTCAAGTCACGTAGGACTTTCGTGTTCCCATGGACGACGCGCAAAATAGCTATCTGTAAGACGCTTGATTTGAGGAGATAATAAAATTAAAGCAAAAATATTGGGCAATGTGCAAAGACTCAAACTCACATCGCCAATGCTCCATATCCCATGAATGGGCGCTGTGGCACCGATGAAGTGAAGTATGACAAATGTGATTTTGTAGGGGAGGATCGCTTTATGTCCCCACAAATACATGGCACAGCGATCGCCATAATAGCTCCAACTGATCGCTGTCGAAATGGCGAACAACACCACACATAGAGCCACGAGGAAATTCCCCCATGAAACCCATCGCGAAAGACCCATTTGAAATGCACGTGCAGTGAGCGGTGCGCCCACTTCAACGGCGTCTCCATATAACGTGGTAATGGCCTCTCCGCTGGCTGCGGTTGCCAAAGTGATGCCATTGGCATCGTGGCTCAATACCCCTTCAAAAGGCGTTGTTCGCGCCGCATCAACAAAAAGCTGATCCAACGTCCCATGCTGAAACTTTGCAGGATCCCGCACCGATCGACCTGTTTCATGGGTGAGCGTATCATCCACAAAGGTAATTTCTGACACCGGCATGGCGGTGGGAAATCGCATGTCCCAAGCACCTGTCACCACAAGCACCAGACCTGTGAGCGTGCAAACAATGATCGTGTCAATGAAGGGTTCGAGAAGCGCCACTGTACCTTCACTCACCGGTTCTTCGGTACGCGCTGCTGCGTGGGCAATAGGTGCAGAGCCTTGGCCCGCTTCATTGCTATAAAGACCGCGCTTCACACCCCATGTGAGGGTTGTGAGCATAGCACCCGCTCCAACCCCTGTAAGACCCGCCACCGGATTGAACGCGCCTTCAAAAATCGTGGCAAACGCCGGAAGGATCATCTCATAATGCGCAACCAAAACGCCCAAAGCACCGGCGATATAAATCACTGCCATGCCCGGTGCGAGAATACTCGACACATGACCAATACGGTGGATACCGCCCAAGATCACAGCCGCAACAAGTGCCGCAGAAACGAGGCCTGTGATATACGTTGGTACACCAAGATCGGATGAGAGCACGTCGGCCATGGTGTTGGCCTGAATCGCATTGCCTGTAAACAGACTCGCAATCAGCAAGCCCCCTGCAAACACCGCTGCAAGCTTGGGCATCTTAAGACCCTTGGCCATGTAATACATGGGACCGCCTGATACTGCGCCGCTCGATTCATTGGGATTAATATCGCGATAATGAAGTGCCAACGTGCACTCTGTGTACTTAAGCGCTGAACCAAAAAATGCGGTGACCCACATCCAAAACAGTGCGCCGGGGCCACCGAAATGAATCGCCATGGCAACGCCTGCAATATTGCCCACACCGACAGTGGCCGAAAGCGCGGTAGTCAAAGCCTGAAAATGCGAGACATCACCCGTATGACCGGCTTTGTCGAGTTTGCCCGATGTGACCAAAAGCCCATGGCCAAATTTACGCAGCTGGATAAAGCCCAACCGCAACGTGAGAAAGAGTCCAGTCAGAAGAAGACCTGGGATTAATACGTAGGACAAACGCTCGTCCAACCATCCCGTGACTTCGCCTATCCTTTGAACAATCTTATCCAGCATACGGTGTGTATCCCTTGGTGTAGTCAAACAAAGCAGCTCGGCGATTATCGGGAGGGGGGGACGCTGTCAATCCCGGGTCAGGCCACGCAACCCAGCGGAAAGCTTCGACTGGAGACAATCACACAACACCTTATGCTTATTGGCGATAATCCTGCATGCCCGCCGCCATAAGCAGCCTACACGCCTTCCCTCCCGGGATCCCAACAGTTGCTCAGATGGAGCAGGATCTTCGAGAGAGTCGGGTGGCGTGTGGCGACCATTTTGTTGCCACAGTCAATCGACTGACCACTGCTCTGCCTACAGCGAAGCATGCCTTTCAAGGGCTTCAGAGAAAAATATGGGATGCCAAAGAAAGCCGTGGCTGGCAGCATGTCAAACACTACGCGAATATCGCAAAAACAGGCAGCAACATGGACGAGCGAGGTGCTGCCGCAGTGATGCTGAGCACGTTGTTGCATCAATTCATGGCTTCTGACAAAGCGGAGTTACTTTCTCTTCTCGCTCCCATTCCCGCAAACCCTAAGCCATCCCATACAGAAATTGATTTCGTCATTGCCATGTGTCGTCGTCGTCTTACGGCATCTTTATCTGCAGACCCCAACAAGCATATCTGGGAACTCCGAAGAGATGCAGCCTGCGTCATATTGGAAGAAACACAGCCTGACATGGGTTGGTTTTGGGTGCAGGCGTGCACACGGGAACTGAGCAGCAGCCTCAATGCTATACGCTCACTTCCAGAGGGATTTCATCCTCTCCAGCGTACGGTGATTTTGTACCGACTCATCTCACTGGTCACGCAACTTGATGCAGAACAACCCAGCTTAGAACTTCACAATGCACGGCAACACCTCGTCGTTTCTGCGTGCAATTTCTTGGACCTTCTCCATGCCAACCCCAATCAGGCATGGATCACACGACCTCACGATCCCATGGTCGAATTTGCACAACAACTGTGGGGATCCTTGGGACACAATGTACCGATGCCAGAAACCACAGAACAATCGCTGGCATATTGTCTTGGCGAATTGGACGATTTATCAAGTTATTCTAAAGACTTAGCCATGAACGCCTGGGTAAGATGCGTTCCGCAATCCGGATTATTCGAATATGAATAATAATTTATGAAAAACGATACCCGGTGTGTAGTGTTTTCTTATGGCCTCAATTAAGGTTTCAGAATCTGTCCTACATCACACTGAAGAAGTATCCCCACTCACGCGCGAGAAAACAGGCGCTTTTCGGCGTAAGCCAACCGCTGACAGCACCGCCTGCGCTATGGACCTCATGGGGTCTTCGTTCGAAAAACTCGAAGCAAAACCAAGGGCTACTTCCTCCCACGACCCCGGATCCCCATTGCAGGCAATCACCTCTCCCGGTGAAACGCCGGGCCTTAGCAGCAAGGAGGAAATCGATGCAAAGGCCCGTACAAACATAGCGACATCAGCCCAAAATGATCCATGGAATCAAGAACTGGGAAGAAATCTCGCCGAGGCTGCATTTGCCACAACAAGAGTAAGCTTGCTGATGCTTAAACAGTGCAACAAAGACGCAGGGCCCGAAATAGGAAAATTGCACATCAAACTAAGAAACCAAATACGAGATGAAATCGAAACACTCCAATCGAGCATGACGGACACCCCAGCGAATCGAGAAACACTTCAAGCGAAAGCGCTTGAACTGCGATCGGCCGCCAAAACGAGATTCTATGAAATGACTGAGACCGCGGGCTACAAAACCACCAAGGTATTAAAAACTGCGTGATGCTCATTACTCGGTGCTCCTAAAAGACAAACCACCTACATCTTGCCCAGAGGCGATGCCCCGTCCTACACTGCGCCGCCATGGACATCGCCCCCGCACACCAGGCGCTCATTGAAGCCTACGCCCTGCATTTTGCAAACAAACCAAGAGCAACACGCAATCTGCTTCTTGCACAGCGCCTTTTACAAGAAGCCCTTGTCACCCCAGGGGCGCAAGAACTCGCCGATACCCTGGCCAATGAATTGCATGCTTGTGAAATAGCGCAAAAAGATTTGGGGCGAGAGGGTCTCGCACAGGCCCATCGCATGGCGCGCGAAGCGTCTTTGCATCATCTCTATGGAAGGCATTTTACAGGCAAACCAAGGCAAACCCGGGATCTCTTTTTTCTGGATGATATTGTGCAGCGGTTTGCTGAGTTAAACCCAGCGAATGCAGTTTTTTTTACCCAAGAGCGGCAAGCCATCCAAGCGGCTTATAACAACATCGACGATGCCAACAAATCCGGCGTACTCGGTGCCTGCGCCAATGAGGCGTTTTATGCGTTTGAAGCCTATATCGCGGGCCTTCGCCCTGTGGCATGTCGTCCTGGTTTATTGCAACGATTGGTCAAGCAACTTCGATGGATAGAATCCGAATTCGAAGCCCTTGCAAAGCGTATTTCCGAAACGCAAATGCTGCAACACAATCTCGCCATTGTAGGAGAGCACCTCGCCAACTGGGATGAACTCCTTGATCAAGTGCGCACCCGTCGTTCAGAAAATAGACGCGAGGAAATACTTGCAGCCCTTGCCGAAGCATTCGATCATACGCTTGACATTGCAGGGCAGCATGAAGGTTCTAAAGCCGGCTGGGGTCAACTGTGCGATCGTATCGACGAAATTGAACGACAAGTAAGCACCCTTGCACAGACAGAAGACGAACATTTACTTGCAGTCGCATGCCGGGATGCGCTCAATGAATTTGAACGACAATTCGATGCGACAGCACATGCGAAAGAAGATCTATAGATGCTTAAATGTATTGTCCTCGATTTTGATGGCACCCTCACTGATGTATGGCAAGAATCCAACGCATTTACGGAAGGTTTTCAAGCCGATGTGCAACGTCTCTGCGCAGATCATCAAATTACACCGGGTGATTTTTACCAGCAATGGCGCTTTTCCGAACAAGAAATTCGAGAAAATCCCAATCATTTTGGTTGGATCATCGACGGAAAAATAGCTGCACCTGCCATGGTCGATCCCTTCGTCATGACGGGCACCCTATGCAATCATGTCATGGATTCGCTGGGTGTCATTATGGATCGCAACGAACGAAGAGAAGCCACCCAGCCCCTCTTTCTCAGCAATTACCGGCGCGCTGAACCATCATTTCGCCCCGATGTTCAAGAGACATTGCATGCTTTACAAGAGATCGTTCCGCATATTTTCATTATCACCAACTCAGAAACCGATGCCGTCACCCGGCGCTTGCAAACACTTGGCAATGGGATCGCATCCCATGTGGCAGTGCACGGCCATGCGCGCAAATTTTTGATCGGCAATGCCCCCAGCGCCGATTTTGCCCAGATCCCCGAAACCTTGGAGATGCCAGGACTTGAACGGCCCGTCTATTTGCACCGCGGTCATTATTTGGCGCTGCTTAACAGTTTGTGGCGTGCCCATGATGTGCTTCCTGAAGAAACACTGGTGGCCGGTGATATTTTTGAAATGGATTTGGCGCTTCCAGCCGCCATACAATGCCATGTTCACTTGATGCAACATCAAGGAACGCAGGAGCACGAACGCAATGCAGTAATTAAACATCCCAGGGGCGACACAAGCACCACACTTTGGGAACTTGTTGGGCGTGTGCAAGCCATGACACATTGATTCTATCAATTAAGATACTGGACAAATAGACCCCAATAATTAAAAAGAGACACCGAGCCGTCGTGGAGAAATATCATGACGTCAACGAATCCTGTATTTCGTTTGCCTACGACATTGAACGCGTCTTTTGACGCTGGTACCCAACTTCTTATACGCAGCGGGTCTTCCACACTGCGACAAATCGTGGATGTTCCCCCAGCCACAAACATTGTCTCGTTTGATACAAAGGGATCACTTCCAGGCCAAGCGATAGCGCGCGTTTTCGAAGGCGATCTTTTTATTGGTAGTGCAAGCCAGCGCCAACCGACCTCAGAAGAAATGTACACCTACGCTGCGCAAAACCAAGTGGAAGTGATTCTTGGTTCAGATGCAAAAGCCAATGTGTTGCAATATCTTCCCGAATCCAATCGATTGCTTGTTTGCCTGCAAGAAACAGGTGAAATCACGCAGATAAAGGCCGACAGTACATCATTTGATGCAGCCACGATGGGATACGTGACACAACGTGAAGCACAAAAAATGTCTATGAGTGTTTCACGCGACGCAGGGAAGATCCTTGTAGAGGCACCCACCTCGTGTGATGTTGAAGCGCATCTTGACATTCAACTTGACGCAAAACCTAGAACACCCGGTGTCTACGGCGCCAAACAAAATGCGACCCTCACGTATACCTCCGAAAATTTCCCCATCAACGTGGGATCCGTGCAATTCGATCTCAATCCTCCCCGTGAGCAACGCCCTATTTATCATGCAAAGGGTGCTGCACGCATGATGATGGAATCAGCACCCGTAGGAGAAACGCTCAACCTTAGCACTGGATTGATCACCCAATCAGAAGCAAGCTTGGATCTCTCTGCGCATGCGCAAACTACAGTGACTTATGAATCCGCCAAGGCAACACAACGCACCAGCGTGGCACAGCATTTGGACCTCAACATTCCCATGGGTGATGGCCTGTCAACCGCGGTAAAAAAACAGTTCGCAGAGCGATCCTTTACCCTTGCCAAGGCCCCTACGCCGTTGATGGCTGGACTCACCGTTGAAATGCGACAAGGCTTGGATGTTGTCGCACAACGAAAGCTACACGAGTTCACGCCTGTTGGAACGCAAATCAAAGTAGACGCAGACATCTACCCCCAGCTGTTCGTCAGTGCAAAGCCACAAAAATACAGCATCATGGGTGCGCCATCCCAATGGACACCCGTTGTGGGTCCTTACGGGCATGAACAAGATCAACGTATCGCGAGGGTCACGTTATCAAGCACTCTCACGGTCACGAATGAATCAGAGTTCGTGCAACGCATCACAGGGACCTCTCCTTTTGCATCCGATCGCGGAAGTTTAAGTCAATTGGCGAACCCTCGCATGGAAACAAAAACGTTTGTTTCAAATGCACATGCTGTTTTGCGCGGTGCTGCAGATGAAGATAAAACGTTGATCTGGGGCTTGGATATTGCCGCGAAAAAGGCAGCAACCATCAAACTCTTCGCCGATGCGACACTCACCGAAGTACGCAATCATGTCCCTGCTGAAGTTTCAGAAAAAGTTGTTGTTGAAAAGCGAAGCGCTGAAGACGACAGTGCAGGCCGCGGCAAGCGTGCCAAATTAAGCCTAAAGTGACTCTCCCAACCCCCTAAAGGGGGTGAGATTCTGATCTAAATTGCAATTCTGGGCGATCCCTTACGGGAACCACGCTTACGCGCAGTGCTTGCAATTGCAACACAATCAGACAAGACGTGGCACACGAAACTAAACGGTTGATGTACCAATGTGCAGAAGAACGTGGATTCACTATCCTAGCATTGGAAACAGACCTCGATCATGTGCATTGCATTGTCTCAGCACCACCGCGCTTTTCACCTGCGATGATCGTGGGTCACCTCAAAGGCTACACATCAAAATACTTGCGGGAAAAATTTCCTCATCTTTTGAAGAAATGCGGAAAAGAACAACTTTGGACACAAGCATATTACGTTGGAACCGCCGGTGCCGTAAGTCAGGAGATTATCCGCCGCTATATCAATGAATGCCAAGGCAAATAGGGCCTCTCATCCCAAATCCCTGAAGGGGATGGGAATTCTCGGCCTGATCTTTAAATCACCGACGTGTGGTGTCCCACAATCGCCTGGCAATGTTCATACAAAGACAGCATATTCTGTGACATAGGATGCATCGGTCTGAGATGCGCCGCATCCATGGCAATCAAGGGCGCCTGCTGCATCAAACGCGTCAGGTTTTTCGACTGGGTCGCACGCTTTTTTATGGTGTGCGCAAGACGTTCTTCAGTTTCTGAATACCACGCTTGGGCATGGGTAATTTCCTTGTCGCAACGCGCATCCAAGTCTTGATGAGCATCGGCAATAGCCTGTCCTACTTGCTCATTCAACGTGGGGATCAGAGCCAAACCCGCATGCATGTGCACCGCTTTTTCGGCCAATGCTTCAAGATCTGCGGTTATTTTTTGCAACTCGCCGGGGGCCAAAACATTGGGGTGCGTCATCAACGCAAGCCCATGCACTTCACCTAGGATCTCATCACCCTTTTCTTTGGCTTGTTGAATCAATTTGACCAGATTATCTTTGTGCCCCTGGATCATGCCCTGCGCAATCCTATGATCTTCCATGGCACCGCATAGATCTGCTGCAGTAAGTCGCGTCAGATCGATCCCTTCCCAAAACGTTGAGAGTTCCTCTTGGAGTGCTTGCATATGCTGCATCGCCTTAGGTGTGACTTCGTCAGGCATCGTTTCACGACCACGCCCCATGATCGCCGCCGCTTTATGTCGACATTCAATGCGATATTGCTTGGAGTCTTCCAAAAATTGGCCATGGGCGCGATCCCAATATTCGCGAACCACATTGCCGGTGGTCTCAAGTGCATCATCGATCCATTTTGCATCGGCATCAGGAAATGAGCGTTCCACCATCCCTGCGACCATCGTACCAAAGGTGTCGAGTGATACGGTCACAGAGATTGCACCAAGATCTTTTTCATTGCGTGTAAGATATGCGCGGAGATCTTTTTCTAATGTTCGTACAGGATATGTTTTGTAGTTTTTACCTTGAAATAGTTTTTTGAGGCCCTCAAACATACGGCGCAAGATATTTGCGCTTTTCATCTTTTTAAGGGCGTTCACACCACGCTCTACAGGTGTCGACAAGCTTTCCGATACATCCGAAATTTTTGTTGTGGTATACTCCAAAAGTTTTTCAGTAATCGACGCTTCGGCCGCCATCGGTGTTCGATTCGGTGTACCCGAACCAAGAATACCAGCGGCAAAACCTTGCACAGGTTCGGCAAACAACGTGTCCTTCGCCAAGACATCTTTTGATGCCCGCATGGTCTCGTGCAGCATTTTCGTTTGATCGACATCCAACACACCACTTCCTAAAAGTGCTTGCACCTGTTGCATCAAACGATGCGTGATCCCGGCTTCAAGCGTGATCCCGGGTTCACCCACTTTTTTCAACAGATCGATCAATGCCACATAGGCTTGCACGACCATTTTGGGATCGATCGCAGCTTTAACACCGCTGTCTTGAATGGCGTGAACGGTGTCGTAATTGAGAAGTGTTTTGGGCAAGTTGGCACTAACAATGTGCGTCATTTTTTTCCTCGTATTCTTAAGCGTAACACCTACGTCGTACACTCGAAACCTACATATGACGAGAGCATTTCAAAAAAGGCTTTTTTAATGGATGTACAAAGCCTAAGACGCTAGTAATCTCCGTTATGAGTTCAAATATTCAATCGTCTAAAGCCACATCCACCACTCTCTCTGCCCTAGAGTATTCACAAATAAGGCAACGTGCTGGACAATCTTTTTTAAAAACAGCGCGCCTTCAAGCGTCACCGGCCGTAAAAGTTTGCGGCCCCATGCTGCCGCCAGATACCTACGAAACCTTTCGACAAGACATACAAAGAGTCGGGAAGTCGATGGAGCCCCACAACAGTCTAATCATCGAAAGATTGCGCCTCTATGTCCTACCCAATTCTTTTTTCAATGAAGACAAAGCGGAATGCCTGTTTACCATTCGTCGCGATGTTAAAGCCCGCGATGCCGTGGATGCCGTTCTCGCACCGCAAGCACGCGTCCCCGATCTCAATTTTCCTGTCACCATCGATTGCGCCAAATGGCTTTTCTTTGCACAAGTGAAATTTCTCATCGAAGAGCTCGGTGAAGATCGTGCCACCGCCCTTTTGCGCTGTGGTGCACTCGATCGGTCCTCATTTTGCATCTCAGCAAGAGAGGCCACGCCACCACCCTTCCTGCGTTTTTTCTGGACCGCCGTCCCAGACACTGCCCCCCATGTGCTCGTACCTGGCGACATTCTTTGCCTCTTTGGAACCCAAGAGTGTGTTGCAAAGCGCCCATTAAGCGCATGGCACGGACAAAGCATTGGCGTTGTCAACGAGGAAAATTCCAGCATCGGGTTCGGTGAACCAGAGAGCAAAGACATCGCATTTTGGCACACGATGCTCGCAAAAGCGGGCAAAGCACCCCGCACGAAATACGAAAAAGTCGCCCATGACGTACTCACCGAAGCAGGTATCGACCCAACACAAGAAACCCAATTCCTTAAAAAAGTTCCTGACAACGCCGTCGTGCTATGGAGTCGATTGGATCCCGAACAAATCGCATGGGCAAAAACAGCGCCCCTCCACGAAGTTCAAATTGCCATGAGCATGATGACGCTGTCGTGCAGGTACAAAACATCGCCGGAGCTGTTTAAAAAAGACAAAGTAGGGGCGCAGCTTGCTGCGTCCAAGGCAGGGGAAGCCCTACGTTGTTAGGTCAAATGAAGCGCATGCATGATGGCATGGGTGGCCGATGTGCTGTTCGCGTACGGCAAGCATCGATTGTACAAAGCCAACAATTCGCATGATGGTGTGTGCTTTGCTTGGATGATACTTGCTGCTTCAAGAACCGTTGCAGGAATTTCATGCATTATTTTTGTTAAATTGTCTGATTTTTTCGCTTTCTTTGCGATGGTATGGTCCAAACGCTGTTTCGCTTTGGCGCTCCAATCTTTGATCGCAAAAGCTTCGACATGTTCTGTACAACGTTTTTCAAGCAATTCTCTTAATGCCGTCACTTCTTTTTTGATGCCTGAGAAAACAGAAGAAGCATCGACTGCACTCGCCGTCATTTCACTTTCAACAAAATCAAGATAACTCGCAATTTGTTTAAGCTCGCCAGACTTTAACGATTTTCCAGAAAGACGGTTTCTGTATTCATGAAGCGTACGCAGGACATCTTCACCCGGATCTTTTTTGGAGACCTTGGTGGACACCGTTGTTTGTACGCTTATGCGCGAGACGTTGTCGGATCCATTCACCGAGATGTCTTCAGCCACGGGTTGTGCCACAATCGCCTGGCAATGCTCGTACAAAGCCAAAAGGCTCTGGGCATCTTGGTTGTCAGGCAACAAACGCGCCGCTTCAAGGGCAACTTCGGGTGCCTTTTTTTCTATCAATTCACGAAGCACCTTCACGTGCGCGGATGTTTTCTTCACAGCGCGACCAAGCTGTTCGGTCACCGTGTCTTGCCAGGCTTTGGTTTCTTCAGATGCTATAATTTCTGAGCAACGCGCCATCAAAAGTTCACGCGCAGCACTTACCGAACCCATCACGTCCGACGGGAAAGATGGCACAATCGCAAGAACGGGATCTGCCTGCAAAACTTTTTGCGACAATTGTTCGATGGTTTCCAAACAATGGCTCAATGTTCCCTGCGTGAGCGTTGAAGAATTTATTTCGAGGCAACATGCTTCGCACTGTGCCATGAGGTCTTCTTTTTTATCTTTTGCATCTTGAACCGCAGAAACCATACTTTGTTTGCGTTCATGAAGGATGCCATTCCACGTCGCAAATGCATCCATGCCATGGGCAACATCGGCTGCAGTCCATGTTCTCATGTCCACGGATGCCCACACATTCAGAAGTTCATTTTGGATATTCACCAAGCCTTCCATCGCTTCTTGCGAAACATTGTTCATCGAAGAGACAGGTGCCATGAGCTCGGCTCCATGCGTCGTGCACGCATCCATGGATTTTTTTGAAGCCGCTGAAAATGCAGTGCCTTCGCTTTCCCAGCGCGCATGGATCATATTCTGCACAAGATCTGCCGTTTGCTGGATCCATGCTTGATCGGCCTCAGGAAACGATTGCGCAACAACCGATTTGACGGCATCAAAAAATATCGGCGTCCGTACGTTTGCAGCCACATAACCCATCTCGGAAGCATGCAATGCAAGCCAAGCACGTACATCTTTTTCGATCGTACGAACCGGATATGTTTTGTAATTTTTTCCTTGAAACAATTCGCGGAGAGATTCCCAAAGACGTCTCAAAACCCCTGCATTGTTGATATATTGAAACGCATGGACGCCTGCTGAAACCGTGTCGTCCAAGCTATGCAACAAACCATCCACTTTTTCGCCTGTACGATGAAAGAGCTGATCGGTGATCGATGCCTCAATGGCCATGGGCAATCTGTTCGGCGTGCCGGTGCCGAGATAAGCCTGAAGATCCACCGCAGGCGGTTTGGCATAGGAGAGATCTTCGGAAAATGCGGCCTGTGATCCCTTCAAGGCCGCACTCAGCTGCTTGACTTGTTCAGGCAACAAGGCTCCGCTCCCTAAAAGCACTTGGGCCTGATCCATCAAACGGTGCGCAACACCCTGGTCCATGAGGGTACTGTCTTTGGCGCGTTCAAGAAATGAAATCACCCCATCGTACGCTTGCTTCACTTTGGCGGTATCTAGGGGTGCCGCAATCCCCCTGTCGCGATAGGCGCTGGCCTCATCGGTGTTGAATAAAGGACTTGAAGCCAAATCTTTCAAACGAATTTCACTACCCATTGTGTTTCCTCAGCGTTACGAGACGTCTGACAATGACTTACACACGCCCCGCAGATATTCCAACGTAAAATCAATGATGTGCGATCTCGTTGTTGCCTTGAGAAGCGGATGGGGTCATATGTTGCGTTGTTACGGTTATATTATGTTGAAAAAATTGACGCACAATGACACAAACCGCAACAACGCAACATATGACCCCATCGGGAGCCACCATGAGCGCCGAAAAAATGCCAGGTATTAAACACATCGTCGCCATCGCCAGCGGTAAAGGCGGCGTGGGTAAATCAACCCTTAGCGTGCATCTCGCCATCGCCCTCGCACACAAAGGCCTGCGGGTTGGGCTTGTGGATCTTGATATTTTGGGACCCAGCGTTCCTATCATGCTGGGGATCCACTACGGCGAGCCCCCAGACAATATCGGTGGTAAGTTCGTTCCCATCCAAGCACACGGCATCAAAACCATCTCCATGGGCATGCTCACCGATCACGATTCACCCGCCATTTTGCGTGGCCCCATGGTCACCAAATACATGCGGTTGTTCATCGAACAGGTGGACTGGGGTGAACTCGATGTGCTCTTGCTCGATTTGCCACCCGGCACAGGCGACACACAACTTTCGTTGGCACAGGCCATTCCGCTTTCAGGCGCTGTGATCATCACGACACCCCAAGAGGTGAGCCTAAACATCGCCCGGCGCGGGCTTCGCATGTTTGAAAAAGTACAAGTGCCTATCTTGGGTATGGTCGAAAACATGGCAGGTTTTGGTTGCCCGTCATGCGGTGTTGTCACCCATGTGTTCAAAGAACATGGCGCCACAAAACTTGCCGATCAAACCCATACCCGTTTGCTGGGGAGTGTTCCGCTTGATCCACGCATTGTGGAAGCCGGTGATGCAGGCATACCCGTAAGCGTCCAACATCCAAGCGCAGCAAGCACGCATGCCTTTGCCAGCGTTGCAGATGCATTGTGCGATGCGCTTGAACAAGCCACAGGGCCCGTTTTGGCCGGTTTTACGTGGCAATGGCAATCCGGTGAAGGTGCCCCCGATTGGGATCATACGTCACCCACAAGCGACGCTGGCAATGCACGTATTCCTGTGTCCATGCGCAAGAAAGATCCGCGCACCTTACAAATTCGCTGGCAAGATGGTGTCGTGCTCGATTACGACGTGCGTGATCTGCGTCTTGCATGTCCCTGTGCCCATTGCGTGGATGAAGTTTCTCGGGTCCGCACGTTGGATCCCAATTCTATCCCCTCGGACATTGAACCGCGCCGTCTTTCGGGCGTAGGACGCTATGCCGTCACGGTGAGCTGGACCGATGGTCACAGCACCGGCATATACAGTTATGATCGCCTCCGCGAATCGGGCGAGCATGCTGCACACAACCGATTTGAAGTTTAGAGGTTTTATCGTGGGGATCTTTGGGCAACCCAAATTGCAAATTGAGGGACGCATTTCTGAGCGCGATCCCAACACGTGCACATTCACCGCCAATTCACAGCTGGCTGAAGGCAAAGCGGTGATGGTCGACCGCGGGCAAGATGCCTCCGATGTGCCGTTGGCCGAGCGTTTGTTTATGGTGGAAGGAATAAGGCGTGTTCTCATCCACGAAACAACCGTCACGGTCACCAAAGAAGCCGATTACGATTGGCGTAAAGTGGCACCGGGTATCGGCATGGCCATGCGTGAACAGCATACGTCGGGAACACCCGCTGTGTTGCGCCGTGATGATGGCCAAGTGGCCGAAGTACCGCACATCCCCGATCAAGAACTCACGGTAAGTGTACAGCGCGTGATTGATACAGAAATCACGCCCATGCTCGCGCAGCACAGCGGAAATATCATGCTTCAGCGCGTACAAGATGGCGATGTTTACGTGCAATTGTCGGGCGGTTGCCAAGGCTGCGGTGCCGCAGCCCTTACGTTGGCCATGGGCATCACGCAAACACTTAAAACACGGGTGCCGGGCGTGCGCCGTGTCGTTGATACAACCGATCACAGCGCGGGCGAGAAGCCTTACATATCCCCTTAATTTCCTGATCGTCACTCTTCTCTGCTCAAATGCGTATCAAGCAACGTTTCAAGCATCGGTCTTATCGTCGTACATTGTGCTGCATATTTCATGGTCCGCTCACGTTCTGGATCGTGTGCTGATCGGCGGACAGTGCCTGGCGAGGATCTCAAAGCACTCTTCGCCATCGTATTGGCTTCACCCGTCGCTTGATTCCAAATATCTTGATTGACGTGAAGCACCTCCACGCCGGTCAATCGTGCAAACACTCTGTCGCGGATCACTTCACCTGGAATAGCACCATTGAGTGCACTTGGCATTGCATGATATCGTTTGCTGTCCCATTCAATATACAGAGTTATTTCTGGTATTTTCACCAGTTTTTTCTTAATTCGTACGGTCTCTGGCGGAACTACAAAAATCGCATCGGGCGTGTATCCTGCACATGGCCTCGGCGCTTTTCGACTCACTTTTTCTGCATTGCCTGCTTTCTGAAATTGACGGTCTTCCTGAATAGCTGCGAGCACGTCGCGCAACAAAACCTCATGGGGTTGAGAAGACACCCCTGCGGAGGCAGCTGCACTTGGATGGGTCAAATGCCATTCCGTATGATTAAATCCTCTGAGCGCTGCACAAGCCTGGCTACTCTCCCTACAACCGTCATCGAGCCATGCAACCACAACGCGCGCAAGATACAAATCATTTGCCTTCACAATGGAAAAAGGACTTGGTTTTCGTGACTGTGCTTCACGGAAAAGACCAGCAATGATCCCACGAAACGTGGTGAGCAAGCCTTCATCTCGGCCAGACATACCATTGTCCAAATCGACCAAATTAAGATCGGCCACAGCACAGGCTAAGCACTGCAAAGTATCCAAGATTGTGGGCGATGTGGACGAATCAATAGAAACACCCACCAATGCCTGCTGCACAATGCCACGCAGCGCAGAGCCACTGGCTTCATCAAGACAATCGACACGCAGCAAGGACAAACTAAAAAGAATCTCCGTTACGTCATCGAGCTTAGGCGGAGAAGGAAGTGACGCCAGTGCCTTCCCAATATACGCGGGCAGTGCATCGAGCAGAATGCGTGAATTCAGATCCGATGCAATGTTGTCTTCGATTGCCCCGCGTAAAACATCTTTGATATTTGTAACTGAAATGGGGCCCGCATGAATCGCACTCATAAAGCCTAAGACAGATGCCGACGTTGGTGAGTTCCCGCACGACATGGACAAAACGGACAAATCAGGCAACGACAGAAAAGACCCGCCTTGCAGTTGCGGATATGGTATTGGGTCAGCCTGAGTAGGTACCGGTACACTGGCCGACCGCTGGCGCTGCAGTGGATGTAAATCTTCTTCATCGAAAACAGAAATCTTCGTCGCGGCCATCTCAACCGGAGAGTCTGGGGCTTTGGGTATCATCGAACTGCGATTTTGCTTCTTGCGCTGACTTTTTGTAGGTGCCGCGCTCGGCGGTGGTTCGGGTGCCGGCTGACTTATGATATCTGACTTCGAGGAGGGATCGGGTTTTGTGGCCGTACAATCCATCCGATCCCCACGACCCAAAAGACCATACAGGCACTTTATAATCGGGGCACAAACCCCCTCCTCCTTATGGGGTTCTTTTTCTGCGCGTACAGGGGGACTCCCTGGCACGGGGCGTGATGACATACGAGAGACTCCTGCTAGGGACTCTCAAAGTATACCCACAAATTAAATTCATCAGATTATTTTATAAAGAAACAGAATCGCACATTCAAGCACATTGCCACACCCGTTGCTCACTGCTTCTTGCCTTCTAAATCCAAATGCGTATCAAGCAACGTTTCAAGCATCGGTTTTATCGTCATACAAAGTGCCGCATGTTTCATGGTCCGCTCACGTTCTAGATCGGGTGGAAATCGACGCACAGTGCCTGGTGAGAACCTCAAAGCATTCTTCGCTATCGTACTGGCTTCACCCGTCGCTTGATTCCAAATATCTTGACTGATGTGCAACACAGCAACACCCGTGACACGCGCGAGCACGCGGTCCCGGATCACCTCGCCCGGAACAGTACCATTCAATGCACTCGGCATGGCATGGTATCGCTTGCTGTCCCATTCAATATACAGAGTTCTCTCCGGTATTTTCACCAATTTTTTCTTTATTCGTATGATCTCTGGTGAAACCACAAAAAGCGCATCGGGCGTGTAACCGGCACATGGCCTCGGTGCTTCTCGACTCACTTTTTCGAAATGACCTGCTTTCTGACGCTCTCCCTGGAGCTCTGCAAGTAGAGTGCGCATCAAAACTTCGTGCGGCTGATCAGCGACACCTGCGAGGGCTGCAGCACTTGGATTCGTCAAATGCCATTCCGTATCATGAAACCCCTTGAGCGCTGCGCAAGCCTGTCTACTCTCTTTAGAATCTTCATCAAGCCACGCAACCACAACGCGTGCAAGATGCAAATCACTTGCCGTCTGAATGGAAAAACTACCGGATCTTCGTGACTGTGCTTCACAAAAGACATCGGTCATGATCCCACGAAACGTGGTAAGTAAAACCTCATCCCGCGCAGGAAGAACATTGTTCAAATCAACCAAATTAAGATTGGCCACAGCACTGGCGAGACGCTGCAAAGTATTCAATGTTCTGGGCGATGTTGACGAATCAATAGACACAGCGCCCAATACCTGTTGCACCACAGCACGCAGCGCAGATCCACTGACTTCATCAAGACAATCAACACGCAACCGAGATAAACAAAAAAGGATCTCCGTTACCTCATCCAACGTAGGTGGAGAAGAAAGCGACGCAAGCGCCTTTCCTACATACGCAGGCAGTGCGTTAAGTAAAATGCGTGAGTCAAGATCAGATGCAATGTTGTCGTTTGCATTGCGTAAAACATCGTTGATGTTTTGGATTGAAACGGGGCCGGCACAAACATCCTTCATAAAAGCCAACACAGAACCGCCTGCAGGCGGTGAGCTTCCACGCAAAACGTTTAAATCTGGCAACGAAATGGAAAACCCGTTTCCCATTGCTGGCGCTAACGCTTCATCAGCGTGTGCAGTAGGCGGTGCGCTCACCGAACGTTGGCGTTCCAACGGCATATGGAAATCTTCAGGAGTGAAAATGGGATCAGGTGTTTTTTTCTCATTTGTCGCTTTTGAAGGTTCTGGAGGCACATCAGCTTGCTTCAACTTCTTCGACTTCTTCGTCTTTGGCACGCACTGTGGTGCCTCTGGGCCAGGCTGAGTGGCTACCGTCACTGATTCAAGGGCTGTGGTCGATGGTGCCGCGACATGCTCAATCCGATCCCCACCACCAAACAAACCTCGCAGGCAGTCTATCAGTGGATCACAAAGCCCCGCCTGCCGAGGTTCTTCTGCGGTATGCACAGAGGGAACTCCCCCTGAAACGGGCCGTGATCCCATACAAGAGTCTCCAGTGGAGGATGACTCTTAAAGTGTAGTCCAGAAATTAGATTCATAAGGTTATTTTGTAATAAAGAATGGCCCACACGGCAGCACTTTGTCGCACCTTTGGGGCATTGTTTCGTCGCTTCGATGCCCTAATGTGAGTCAAGCAGCATCTCAAGCATCGGTTTTAATGTCATAAAAAGAGAGCCCCGTTTCACACTTTCCGCGCGACCAGGCTCATGGGGAGATCGACGCACCGTGAGGAGCGAATCTCGTAAAGCATTTTTCGTAATCGTCTTGGGCAAGTCCTTCGCCTGATTCTAAATGTCTTGACTGATGTGCAACACCTCAACCCATAAGAGTATTCTTAAACAGACATATCATGCATCGTCGTCATCGCGTCGCACAGGCTTAGGCGGAGGCCCCAAACCATAGGTTGCGGCCATCGTGGCCGCATAGGACGCATCTGACGCACTTTGGACTTCTTCCGTCTGAATATCATCGCCCAAGTGATCCAATTCCCATCCAGGATCAGGGCCCTCATCGGGGATCATCACTTGGCGTGCCACTTCATCCCGCAAGCGCGACTTCGGTGATTTGGTGCCCGGAGGCGAAGGTGCCAACTGAAATGCGCGTGGCTGTGGACTCACAACACGCGGCTTACTCACATGGGGCAGCGTGGGTTCCTCAACGGGGTCTGCAGGTTCGTGCGCTTCAGTGGGCATGCTTTTGAATGAGGGCAACGCAAAACGCAGATCCTCTGCCAGAGCACCCGCCCCTACCCCCGGCAACGCCCCCGCAAACGTAGGCATGCCTGCAGGCAAAAGAGCGTGGGCAACAAAACCATCGCCCCGCAAAAACAAAGGCTGCAAACGGTAGGCATCGCCATGGGGAACCACCTCGCAGATCTGCGTCACACGCCCTGCAGAATCACCACGTCCCAGCAAAACCACCAATTGCAACGATGACAACATGCCCGTCACCGACTGCGCCGCTGTACTGCCCAGGTCGCGTTCCAAACGCATCAGCGCTACAGGGATCTCCCCTGCATCCACACGCGCACAAACACCTGAGCCATCTTTCAAAACCGAAGACACCGATGTGCTCGGGAGGCCCCAAGCGGCGATGCCATCAACACCGGCCATCTCAGCGCCCCATACCGATTCACCGCGAAGCCATGCGACCGGCGCGGGTTCATCGTCGGAAAGCACGGCCATACATCGATGGGCATGGGCCAATGTCTGGCATACAAGTTCGGTACTCGCCACCCATTCGCCGGCAATCAAAATGTTCTTCCCAAGGGCGATGGCTGCACGCAATGTTGCCATCGCCAACTCAGAAATACGCCCTTCGTCGATCCATGCATGTTCCAGCGGCTGAACAACACGCCGAAGTACCAAAGCATCCCCTACCCGGTGCACAACAGTGCCTGGAAAAATATGGGCGCCATGCCATGGATCGACAGCCGCGATCAACGCACTGTGATCGTCTTCGCTCCAGACCATCTCCACGTTTTGTACGCCCTGCACCGTTTCACATTGCACATGATCCGGCCTGAGCAGCATACGGCACACGCGCTCGGGGGTATGATGGTAAAGCTCTTCACACAATGTTTCGATTTTGCTCATGAATGCGTCTATTATCGTTCATCGGCAGTCGTATGTCGAATGTTGGGGCCTTGGGGCCTGGAGAGAGCCATGGGTGCCGACATCACCAGTGCGATTTTAGCGACGGTCGTATGTATCACCATTGCCATCGCGATCCTTGTTCGACGCGAGCGACGATCGGTCTATCGGTCTTTTTCCGTTTTCGCGTTGTGCATCGGCCTTTGGCATACGTCGTCGCTGCTTACACGGCTTGCCGTTGAATCATTGCTACGTTGGCATCTGTTGCTCGCACTGGCCATTCCACCCACGGCCCTTCGCTTTTATCGAGGCCTCGTTCGCGATCCCGATCCACGCATACGCCAATTGCACAACGCCTCATTTTTTATCAGCGGTGGACTTGCGCTGTTGGTGCTTTCACCCCTCGGCACAAGCGAAATCATCCATAGCCTGATGGGCATCTACGTCCTTGGGATATTGGCTGCAATGCTCGAACAGATCCGGGCACGCGTTCTTAAAACAACCCACGAAGATGAAGCCAAACTGCTTCGCTACGTATGGCTTGGGGGTGTCGTCGCCCTCACCTTCGCAGCATTCAGCATTGTGTTTGATTTTCGGCTTCTCGATGCCCAAAGTCACATTGCAATCACGGCATATATGTATTTTTTGTATCAATCGATCATCGCCAAACGCGTCATCGAGGTGGCCGAACTTTTAGGCAAAGGCGCGGTGCTTGGTGTGCTTACGATTATTCTCGCAAGCATCTACATCCTGCTTGTTTTTTGGGTGGGCGAAAACGACCAAGGCCTGTGGCTTTTTAACACCATAGTCGCAAGCTTTGTAGTTCTCATTTTATTTGATCAAATAAGGCCAAGCATTGAAAATCTCACAGGACGACTTTTCTTGCGTGACCGCTATCAACTGCGCAACCAAATCAACGTTCTCCAACAGCGTCTTCCTCGTATCACCACTTTGCATGATCTTCGCGATGCACTCTTTGACGGACTTCAAAGTCCACGCATCAATCAAATAGCGCTTTACGTCGCAAGCGATCGATCCATGCGTTTTCAGCGTATCGGCTACCGAGGCGCACCTACACCCGATCCTTTCGATCTTACCGAACATCCCCATGTATTAAGTACATTGCGCAATCAACGAAGACCCGTTCTCTACGATGCGTTGGTGCAAAATCAACAAGGCACGCTTCCTGCACGAGGCGATCGCGCCAGTATTCATCACGCCAAAGAACGTATCAAACACATGATCGCCACCATGGATATGCTGCACGCCATCGCCATGATCCCCATCTGGTGCGATGACGATCTAACGGGTTTTGTTGTTCTTGGATCACCGCCCGGCATGGGTGCCCTCTCAAGTCAGGAATTGGCAAGCCTGCTCACACTGGCCGAAAGCTGCGCTGCAGTCATTGAGAACACTGAAACTTACGAAGCCCTGCGTGAACGCGACAGGCTTGCAGCCGTGGGCGAAATGGCGACAGGCCTCGCCCACGAGATCCGCAACCCTTTAAGCGCCATCAAGGGGGCTGTACAATGCTTGGATCCGAAAACACTTCCCTCCGATGCCAACAGCATGCTCACGGTGATCGTCGAAGAAGTGGACAGACTTAACCATGTTGTGGGGCAATTTCTTGACTATGCACGCCCTGGCAGTGTGGAACTCGATCACGTCGACATGCATGACATTCTCACACGCACACTTAAACTTTTGGAACCCGAACCGCTTTTACAAAATATTCACATCGACTTAGAATTTGAACCTGACTTGCCGCTGGTACGCGCCAATGCGGTACAACTCAAACAGGTCTTTCTCAATTTGATCCGCAATGCCGCGCAAGCCATGCCCCAAGGCGGAACACTTGGCATCAGTACTGCACGGCGTGAAACACGCCATGGTGACACGGTCTTGGTTCGCTTTTCCGATACAGGCATGGGCATCGACGATGCCGATCTCCCCAATATTTTCGTGCCATTTTTTACCACAAAACAGGGAGGTACAGGTTTGGGCTTGCCCATTTGTGACAAGATCATCGCCGGGTTTGGCGGCAGCATCATCGTGCGCTCGCGCAAAGGCCAAGGAACGGCGTTTACAGTGCGGTTACCGGTTGCCGAATAACTACATTATCACACAACAAAACAACACATTTTTATATAATTCACCCGCTTCATGGGGAAATACTGGCACACTTTATGAATGGCGAGTCACTTTAGGCGCCTTGCGACGTTAGCAAAGGAGCTTCCCAGGGCGGCTGCTTACGCTACTGAGAGCGTGCATGCCCGATCTAACGCGAATCTACCGGTGAAGCCCTCAGCGAGTAAAGCAACAGACATGCCTGTCGTTGATACGCAGCAGGCAACACTGCCTCATCAGAAAGCACCAGACGCTGCCGCGCAATTCACAACAAAATCGTTTCTTTCTAACCTCCAACATAAGTTAGCATCAGAACTCAGTCCGTCGGGGCTACCCCATTTAGAACCAAGTACAGCGAAAGTTCCTGCCCTCGATCCCCAAATCATCGCCGCTTTCCTTCAACATATTGCATCAGAAGACCCACATGCAGGCATACCATTCAGCGCAGGCACGACAGAGCTCACCCCCAAGCAGGAACAAGAATTCCAACAGGCCATGCTGCGATCCATTGCAGACCAAGAAGATCCATTCACAGGAATATCCGAAGCATCAGAAACTTTCACACACGAAATTTTCTCACAATGGATGGCTGAGAGTCCTGTGGGCAAAGCCATCACAGAGGGAATACAGTCGATTCTCGAAAGCCCCACGCTTAAAGAATTCATGGTCTCGGCGGGAACAACGGTTGCCATGCATGCTCCGTCTGCTGCCCTAGGAGTCGCACAAGCAGCAGGAACAATGCCAAGTTTCGCTAGATTCACGCTCAAAGGTGTAGAAGTTAACGCAGTACGAAGCGGCATCAAATGGGGCGTCCAGAGCGCGATCAGCGAAAGCATTCAAAAAGCATTAACACCTGAAGGAGCAGCCAAAGATCCTGAAATAAAAAAACATGCCGATTTGGCTGCAGCCTTTTGTACATCCATTATTTTTTGCCCACTTGAAAATATTCGGCAGGCACAAATCGCATCCCGCGAGCCCGTTTCTGTGGGAACCGCAGCGATGCGCATGGTACAACAAGACGTAACACGCCCTTTTCGCGGTGCAACTCCAGCAGTGATGCTTCAGCTTATCGGAACACTCACGCGATTGATGATGAAACCCGATGCTTCGGGCAAAGCCCCGTCAGAAGCAGAGAAAAATGCGGTGATGGTCGCTGCAGGTGTTTTCTCGGGCGTCGTTGGCATGACAAAAAACATATCGCAAACCAACGGTGTATCTCCCACTGAGGCATTCAAGTCCGTGCTTAAAACAGCGGCAAAACAACCACGGACTGCCGCATTGCTCATGGGATTTTCAGTGGCGCTGAATGTCATTGGAACACGATTGTATGGCTTGATGGACCAAGGCTACGATTCGGCAACTTCTCATGCTGGCAAGGCACACGCAACAACGTAAATACGAATTTACACCAAATGTGCAAACTTTCCCCAAAACCAAACACGCATACCATGCAACAACCCCGTATGGGGAGAATCTTCGGCATCCCTTACATCCTCGCTGGATGTACCTTCATGATTAAAGTAACGCGTAAAAAGTTCTTTCGCACGTGCCACCACGTTGTGCTGATCATGAGGATGACTCATATCGCTGCTATACAAAAAGCCAAATTCTGAGGACCTGTCTTTTGAAAGCCCGTCCCAGTTGTGACTTGTCACCATCACCGTTTTCCCAAACAAATACAATTTCATGTGTGAATAAAACTGGGTAAACATCACACGCACGTGGGAACCATCCTCAGTTAAACGAGGCATCAATGCCATCAATGCATGATACGCCGAGGGTGAATCATGACTGTCACGATCAATCGTGACAAGGCGTGCATCGGCGCCACGACCGCTTGCGGTGCGCATGGCACGTGCCACCGAGGACACCGTCACGTACGGCGCGGTCGCCCAATAGGGCGCATCAGGTCTCGCCGCCGCTGCTTCTTCAAGGGCATACTGGGTGAAATCACAACGATGCTGAGGCATACTCATCATCGCGCATGCCCAGGTATTTCCCGGACGTTTCGTTAAATTTTTAGGAAAATATGCTTCACGAATACTTTGGGTTCCTGCTTGCGCGGAAATGACGATATTTGCATGTCGCAATGCAAGAAGCGCTTGGATATGGGCATCCACTGCTGCCGGACCGCGCATTTTGGCCATGAGATCGTGACGATACACATCACGATCATCGCTTAGATTTTTACCACCCGAAAACGCCACGAGATCATCGGCGTCTTTATAAAAGACAGAAGCCAACTTACAATGTTCCACCGAAGGCCATGGGATCCAGCTGTTCGTTGCCCAGGTGTATCCATTATTGATCACATGGACATCGATCCCCGCAGCACGCATGCGCATGGCAACAGGACTTGCTTTAACAGGATCCCATCCCGGCATCGCCCACCACATCAAACTACCCAACGTTCCAAAAAACGCTGAGTGATTGCACTCGCAACCCCACGCACAAAGCAACACGTGTACTTTCACGCCCCGGCGTGCGGCTTCACACAGTGCTTCAAGTTCACGGGTCGCGGTACCTGGATGTTCGTCATCAATCAAAAACTGATGCAACACACGGCTGATCACATCACCCGATTTTGCTTTGTTGTATGCATGTACAATTTGACAGTCCGCTTCTTCAGACTTAAGCAAGCGTACTTGGCTTCCCGAGGTGCATTGATAATGGGGATCACGATCCCGGCGTTCCATGGGTCGCACAGGATCGGCAAGCCAACCGATGGTATAATCCACCCGTTCTTGCAAACTCGCATTTTCCCGTCGAAGTGACTCAACACTGTCGACGCCATCGCTAAAGCATGGCCCTAAAAATTCATGCTGGCACCGTGATAGAGGTTCCTGCGGGGGGGTGGTTGTCTCTCCAAAAAAATTCTGAAGCCGCAGTGAGACCATGTAGGTTTTGTAATCACATTCAAGACACCATGTAAACGACTAAAATTGTGCGCTCGCATGCATCATGACATTCCACGAAAATTCACCGCTGCTTGCTGCATGCGCGACCGCCGCAAGAAATCGCCCTTCAAGCATCACACCACGTACGACCATTTCAGCAAGGCAACGCAAACGGTTTCCATTCGACTCATGACGAACATCGGCAAGAACACGCACTGAAAACCATTCCATCACCCTCATCACCATCGCAAGCGAGGCGCCGTAGGGCCACATGGGCACTTTCCCGAGCACCTGATCCCAAATCATAAATGCACGCATACTGCCTTGGAAACGTCCCATACGCGCATCACTTCGCAATGCGACACCATGTTGCAAGGCAGGAGAGGCTGTCATCATCTGACCGCCCGTGTACAATTCAGCGCGCACCCCATTGCCCTCACGAAATCGCCCCGTGCGAAGATCAACACGCCAACGCAAAGGTTCAATGTCCCCCGGCACACGCATGGGCGGCATCGACACATCGGCAACCAAACGGGTTTGCAACGCACGCCGCAATTCAATCCACGATCGCACACCCATTTCATTGCGTGTGCGAAATCCAAAGCTTTGGTTCGGTGATGCAGGCGCCACCGTATGAGGGTTATCATAGTTGCGGCCATAATACCGAACGTGACCACCCCACTCCCATGCAGAAACATCATAGCGGCCTTCAATGAGTAGAGCGGGCGCCATGCGATCGGTAAGTGCCACGGCTGATCGCGCATGCCACGCATTCTGATCAAAGCCTGCGCCAAAACCCCATGCACCATACACATCGCGCGTAGGCATTCCTGCATTTTCAGAAGGTCGCAATTGCAACGAGTCACGCACGATACGTTTCGCCACATAACCCGAAGCATTGAGCCAAATGCCGCGCGGATCTCTCCACCCTACTTCGCTCCCCACAAGCGCCTCGATCATCCCTGATCCGCTGGTTTGCCATGCCACACTTTGCGTGGGTTGTTTTGCATTCAAAAAAGCTGGACGCAAACCATCCTGCGATGACCACGGATCAACCCCACCCATCCACGCATACTGCGACATCGCCACAGGTGAAACACTCGCAAACAACGCCCCATGCATGCCCTGCACAGGTTCCCACGCAACACCGACACCCCATTGGGGGTCACGCACGTAAAGATCGCCTGTACGTGGCACCACCCGTGTTTGTGCATCGGGTAGAAGTGCTTCATCATCGCCGTAACGCCGCGGCGATGAAAACACGAGTCCCCCTTGGGTACGCGCCGTAAAACTTCCAAGCAACCAACGAAATTTTCCCCATGACCCAGAAATCGACCATTTAAGTAACACCCATGCAGGCGTTTCATCGCGCACCAACACAGCACCACGGCTTAAATCCCACACCATACGTGCTTGTGGTTCACGTCCGAGAACCAACGCCATGTGCATATGCGGCGTATCCACTTGCGTGCGTAAAAAGCCTTGTACATCATGGAGATCACTTCCTCCGGCAACCGCTATTTCCGTTTCTAATCGTTGTGTTGTTTCACTATTTTTCTGTTCTAATTTCCGCGCATCGTTTAAATCCAATCCGGGGATCTCAGACCAATCCCATGCCGACGATGTGGATGGATCGAGTTGGGGTTGATCTTGCAAAATATCCGAGGGGGATCCCACCACAAAGCACACAAAAGCCATGATGTTCATATCACATCACGGATCCATGTTATTCCCGATTTGGGCTGTGGGACCGCCACCGAATCAATCACAGCATCGCCTAAGAGCACACGCAATGTGGATGGTGAGTTGTACAATCCATCACCCCCCAAAGACCATGTGATTATACTTGCATCCAAAGGCATTGCACCCACGGCGATCACGGCACGTTCATTGGCTTGCACATGATTGCAGCCTTGAACAGGAAATCTCCAAAGACGCGTGCTGGATTTGTCGGTAGTTTGTTGCACCACAAGACCATCGAGAAGGATCTTTGTGGGGCTTGTATTGCGAATTACAAACCATTCATTGCCATCGTCTGCACCTGCGGGATCCGCCAAGATTTCTTCGATGCGCAATGCACCGGTGGTTGCTTTTTTCACATCGTCACAAAGAGGCGGTGGTGGAATTTTCACGCAAGATGGATTGATCGCACCGGGTGTTGATCCTTCAGACACACACCATGTGGTATGATCATCGCCCGAGAGCATATAAGACTGTGCTTCGTGGGGTGCACCGAGTGGCGTCTCTGAACCATAGCGTGTTTCATCAACA
The DNA here is from genome assembly GCA_005801425.1 of Bdellovibrionales bacterium. Classification (GTDB taxonomy): domain Bacteria; phylum Myxococcota; class XYA12-FULL-58-9; order XYA12-FULL-58-9; family SYDY01; genus SYDY01. The sequence continues at coordinate 34,893 of SYDY01000076.1, forward strand.
AGAAGATCAGCACATGTGATCCGCAATGCTGCGGTATCGTTCCCGAGCGTGATCGTACTTCCGTAATTCACATGCACAACAGGCAACGCATCTGATGATCCTGCAAACACCCATGCATCACCAGGCAACATCGTTGTTTCGCCAAGGATCGAATAACGTTTCATGCTTCCTGGTTGACCGACATCCACCGCCAAACGCGCAAGCTGAAGTCCACGCGAGCTCACATTGGTAATTTCAAACCATTCGCGCCCATGATCACTTCCCGATGGGTTGGGCATGATTTCGGTAATGCGAAGCTCACCCGCTTTAACATCACATCCTGCACCTTCTGTTTTAAAATCAGTAAGCAGATCGCTAGGTTTGCCGCAGCTGCATAATAAGATCATCATCAGGTAGGGGTGCTTCGCGAACCGCCTTCCAAACATTTGTCGCCACATCGTGTTCTCCTTTGGAAAACACGCTAAATGGCCAAATTTTTTGGATTTTCACAGACACATGTTGGGACAGTACTTGGAGCAAAATGAGACAGTTCGGGTTACGATAACTTAATCAAGAGAGACACCAAAGCACGGAAATCATCTAAATGATGATCAAGAATACTCCGCACAATGTTAATATTGATTTCTTGATATGTGTGAATCGCTGTGTTGCGAAAGCCCACCATGTGCATCAAATGGGTTCCCAGATCAGGTGAAAGAATGCCTGTATCAATCAATGTTTGAAATGCCTGCCGTGCGTCCCCCGGCATACCCAATTTTCGTGCGCGCACAACATGCATCGCAGCATCGATGGAAAGTTCACATGCTCGAAGCAGATTGAGCATCACCGAATCTTGTATTAAAAAATTGGTTTCAAGTTGATTTTCTTTGCCCACATATTCTTCCTCAATACGAGCAAGACAACGCTCAATAGAAGCACACTTACGAAACAAAACATCATTTCCCATAAACAGATCCCCGTTCACGAATATCGTCGAGAATACCGCGCCGCCGTTCAGAAAAATCAACGTAGTCGGAATAAACAAAATCTTCAAACATTTCGGTTGTGTCGAAATCACCACACCACACACGCTCACCCGTGGAAATCACCTGCATCCGCATCTCCGTCGATTGAGCGCGAAGGTCGATCAGATCCACATCGCACCCAACACGCATGGCAAGATCTTGTGCAAGAGTCCACACCTGTTCGGGCGGCAGCGATTTAATGGTTAAAAAAGCAAGATCAAGATCACTCGATGGGTGCATATCAGGCGTACCCCATGAACCAAAACGATAAATGGCGCGTACATCGGTGACATGCTCACGCAAGAAATTAATCGCAAGCAGCAAAATGGGGTGCATCAAAAGACAATGACGCGGCAAGACAGAAACGTCAACATTCAACACGTAACACCTTACGGACTAATCGCGGGCTTGAATGTGCCTTGCGTAGGCGTCGCTTGTTCGCACAGGCCAACTTTCGTGACCCGCTTTCCAAGCGGCAATGCCTTCGGCTTCTGTTTGAAACAAAGCACCTAAAGCAAGATCCGATTGAGAGCCAAGCAATGCTTGAATCGAGTCCTGACGAGGTCCAAGTTCGTGTTTGTTCAAAAAACTTATTACTTTTCGATCCATGTAATCAGCACCTTTGTAACCCTGGGGTGGCAGCACCTGTCCAAAGGCATGCTCACCCCAGCCGGTCACTTCGTGCTTAATCCCACCCTCTACCAACGTAAAAGTCTGGAGGCCCCCGAGAATTTTGGAAGGATCTGGGCGATCCTTTTTCTTCAACTCAAGATGCCACTCAACCACAAGGCTGCCATCCACAGGTGCACCCCAAGTCCATGTCTCCGAGTGATAGCGTGGAATAGGCAGCATTTTTAGTGCGGCTTCAACCGGCAGAGGTGCCCCCTGCCCGATGAGTGTCTTCAATTCGAGTGTGTGCCTGCCGCCTTCCGAAGAAATTCTCACTTCATTCGCAGCGCGCGATACATAGGCATTTTCGATTCCATTTTTGACACGCAAAGAGACAGCCGTAGCGGCAGCAGCAGCAGCCATCTCCAAGGGATCTCGCCCACCTACCGCGTGGATGTTATAGATACTTACCGTATTTAGGTCATAAGGTATTTTTGAAGCCATTTGATCAGACTAGACCAACCAGAAAGGTTCGTCCATCGTGCAGCTTGTCAAAACACCTAAAAAAGGAGACATAACGCATCCCCACCGCCTTCGCTAGCGCTCGGCGACTCCCCCTCGCTGCGCGAAGTGGAGTGTGCAGAATATTTATTCACGGCATTTGCGACAGTGACCGTAAAGTTCCATGCGATGATGGCGCAGGTCGAAACCATTCTTTTTGGCCACAGCCTCTTGCCGGGCTTCAATGGCGTCATCCATAAATTCAACAATGATGCCGCATGACGTACAAATCAAATGGTCGTGGTGCTCTTCATGGCCATCGGCGAGTTCATAACGGGTAAAACCGTCGTGGAATGTGCGGCTTTCTGCAAGACCGCATTCGGCCAGAAGCTTCATGGTGCGATACACCGTCGCTTGGCTGATGCGTTCATCGAGCTTGCGTGCACGTTCAAGCAATTCATCGATTTTGAGATGGCCACCCGCCTGTAAAAAAACCTCGGCAATCACCTCACGCTGGCGCGAAACCTTCAAGCCATTTTTGGAGATGTAGGCATGAAGAATATCCTGCGCTTTTTGTGGTGTGATATCGGTCGGCATCTTCAAAATCCCCTACAACTTTTTAATGCAACAACCCACGCGGATGACGCTTGCCCGATGCTTGCGTCGCACCGCTTCGCTCCGACTGCACAATCCGTCTGGCTGCATCAACCAACTCACCGAGAGCCAGGGCTTCGTCCAACGCAAAATGCAAGGTCATGGGGCCAATCACAAGATTCACGCCACCGCAGTCGCATGGCTCCACCTGCCCAAGCGCATTGCCAAATGTTCCATCGGTCTTCGGCGCCATGACAACCTCGTATTCCTGCGAAAGAACATAGCGTACAGAAATAGTCCGGTATGCGTCAATGGCGAGTCCTGAATAGCGCAGCAAGCCTCTATACAGCGCCTTTTGCGCCCTACGTCAAAGAACTGCACGCCACCACAGCGGTGGCATGTAATTTTTCGGCATCTCTTTGCGCTTTGTAGGTATCGATCGCAGGCAAAGCCCCCCACGCCGATGGATAGTTAAGGGATGCTACGGTATTACGTATTGTAAACCATGCTTTATACGTCGAATGATCCGCCGTCATAGAGAAACACGTGCTCAGGATTTTTGAATCCATTGCAACGCCCGTAAGCACTTCAAAAAGTCGTTTAGGTGCATACGAGCACCCCTCCGCAATCAACGACTCAGCCAATTCTTGGGGTGCAATACGTGCATCCGTGGTCATCGCCAAAAATGCCTTTCGCCACCAATCCGGGCCCACCCTGACTGCGTAAAAATCACCACCACCACCACTGTAAGATGAGCCGAACCATTCCTCGAGACCTTTGATGCAAAAAAGGAGATTGGAGAAATTATTTTTCACAGCACACAAACGAAAAAGAAGGAGACGTTCAACATTCGGATGGGTACCAAAGTCCAAAACACCATGTTTAAACCATGTCATCAACACATCAACGTCTTTTGAGGCCCATGCTGCGGAAAGATGCACGCTTTTGAGATCCCCTAATTTTGCCGAGGGCTCACGCTCTAATAACATGGCACTTGGAATACAGGCGTTGATCACCGCTCCTTGAAGCACGAAACGAATAGGATTAACCATTTCTTCGGGGTCTTTCGAACCCGCCTTAAGCGCCACCCATGCATCATAAGCGCGCTGGGATGTAGCCAAAGACACATCGATAGCCTTACGCGCTGCCGATAGTGTTGCTTCACGCGCAATGAGAACTTTTTTATCTTCATTCAACACGCTCTCACGCGATCGCAAATCGGCGTCCATGGTGTCGAGCTTCGCGCGCTCTTGGGACAACGTCACCGATTGTGTCTCCAATGGTCCTAAAACGGCACGCTGCTGGTCAAACGTCGCTTGTCGTGCAGCAAGTGATGCTTCCTGAACTTTCAATTGTTCATCACGCTCAGAAAGCAACGCGAATGCGGCATTCGAACGCGCCTGCATTCTAAAAAATTCTTCATCCTGACGCGCAACACGCAGTGCAAGGGATGCATCAAGCACATCCCTTTCATGAGCAGGATGTGACAACACATGGGCATCTTGTGCATTCACACGGATCCACTGGCAATGCGCAGCAAGAAGCCGATTGTCTGGATCCGATTTTTCCACACGATCAACAATCGCATGGGCCACAGCCCAAGCATGTGCGTTCGTTGCAGCACGCGCCAATGTCACAAAATGAGGCGCTTGTGTGCAAAGCGTTTCATCGGCCATGGAAGGCACTTGCTGCCACAAACACGCCAAACGCTCCTGCGGAAGCAAAGACGCACGCGTGCCCTGCTCAAGCAGCGCAATGGCTTCTTGCGGCGCTTTACGTGCCCATGCCTCCGCGATCTTGTCCTCATGCCTTGTATTGTATTGCGCACCCAACAATCCACGCCGCGCGGGTTCTATGCGGTCGGTACTTTGTGTAAACGGATCTTCAGAAAAAACCGATGGGCCTGAAAAAGGACTGTACGGAGGGGGGGCGGCGGATGCGGCCGATCCACCATTTGCTCCAAGCAACCGCTGTGTCTCACCAGCCCCTTTTGTAATCGTCGACATTGCCCGCTCCTCTCATTAATGGCGCGTGTGTCAATTTATCGGAGATCGGTATTGAAAGGTGTTTATTGCTTCAATAAATGATAAAGCGTGCGATCGTTGACAAGTCATCGCAGCATCTTTAGACCTTTCCCATGCCAAAAGCCGTCGTTTGCCTCTCAGGAGGCCTTGATTCCAGTACCACCCTCGCCGTATGCAAAGAACTTGGGTTTCGTCCCTATGCCGTGAGTTTTGCCTACGGCCAAAGGCAGCATGTGGAGCTTGAAGCAGCCGCGCGCGTCGCTAAGGCCATCGGCGTGATCGAGCATCGGATCATCACGATTGACCTTGGACAACTGGGTGGATCTGCCCTCACCGATACGCGTATCGAGGTTCCCAAAGATCGCAGCGAAGCACAGATGGGGGACGATATCCCCATCACGTACGTGCCCGCGCGCAACACGATTTTTTTAAGTTATGCCTTGGCCTACGCAGAAGTGATTGGAAGCACCGATATTTTTATCGGCGCCAATGCCGTGGATTATTCGGGTTATCCCGATTGCCGCCCCGATTACATCGCATGCTTTGAACAACTCGCCAATTTAGCCACAGCCATCGGTCGCACCACAAACGCCATACGCATTCATGCGCCACTGATCAACGACAGCAAGGCTGAGATCATCAAACGGGCCGTGGCACTCGGTGTTGACCTTGGCCTTACCCATTCGTGCTACGATCCCCAAGGGGATTTGGCGTGTGGACACTGCGACAGTTGCTTGCTTCGCAGCGCAGGGTTTCGTGATGCCGGGGTTGTGGACCCAACACGGTATGCTTGAAGGGCGGTTCGCGAACCGCCCCTACATTAGAAGAATAATAGCATCGCGTCTAATAGTGACGCGCCAAACGCTCAGGCAAATCATTTTCCGTCACAAATTGTTTGGCCCATGCATCGAGAGACGAGGGGTCAACGCCCGTCACATCATCGAAATTTATTCCCATCTCACCGGTAATTTTTTCCATGTCCAACTTGTACGGCCCAAAGCCGTGCACTTCGTCACGCGGTAACGGAGGAAGACCACATGTGACCCTGGCATCGTTGGCGGCCATAAACGCCACCAATAAAGCGGTTGTCCATTTGGGACTATGCCACATCGCAATACGCGCGTCGTGAGTCACATGATGCACATTCGCAATGATACGCACGCGGCGATCCAACCCATCGGGATTCATTGTTTTTTCATCGGCATTAAAAACGGTACCCCACACCACGTGTTCAATTGCTGCATAGCCCCGCAAGTAAGGATAGAATTCACATGCGCGTTTGAAGGACGCTTGAATATTCGGATGATCATGGGGCAATCCCTTGGCAAGAATATCATCCCACCATGCGGGAACACATTCGGGCTTGCCTGGATTGTATGTATGTTTTGCGAATTGATTGCCCTGCTCATCGGGGTAATACACGGTGGCCACGCCATCTTCGGTTTCTGTGGGAAGCCGCACACCGAGCAACATACAACCGCCGGGTCCCTGCAACGTAAAATTGAGCGTACTTAGATATTTGATCAACGCCTTATCATGGGTTGCAGGAAGACGCAGATGCAACATGTAATTCAAAAAATGGGTGCCGGCACACGAAGGCAAGGATCCTGGCACTTTTGTTGCCAGCCATGGATTGTGATGACCTGCGGCCAAAATGACATAATCTGCCATGACCTTTTTTGATGACCCTGCATGATCTGTAAATTGTACCGTGGTTCGTCCATCGCTTAAACGTTCAAACGATGTGATGTTTGCATGCAGTTCAGTTTTGGTTTGGCTTTTATCCAACGAAGCTCTCACCACGCCATAATAGCGTGCCATGTCCACACCATGGCTTGAGCCCATCACACCATAAGCAAGGCTTGGTTTCAGCCCATCCCATTCTTCATCGCGCAACGGCCGTGAAAACTGTTCTGGCGTGCGCCCAAGTTTTTCGGTGGCCGCATCTTTCCCGCGCCTCTCGGTGATATAGGCATGCTGTTTCGAAAAATGGCGCCCCATGTGATCCACATTGCCAAAAAATTCAGATTCACTAAGGCCAGATGCCTGGGTTTGTTTAGAGACAAAAAATCGTGTGGGGTTATGCGCGTGGGGTGCTGACAATTTAAAATCGCACATGCCTTTGCGCGCCAAATATTCGGTGCTTCCACCGTCCATACAACCTTCGCCTGTAAGCACGTGATCGCGTTTGTAGTATTCAAACGAGTCGGTATGGGCGAGATTGGCACATCGAATGGCTGAACCTTGCAAAAGTCCTCGGTCGGAGATCAGTGTGACTTGAATGCCCCTCAGTTTATCAAGCACCAATGCGGTGTTGCTCCCCACCGCACCTGCACCCACAATCACCACATGGGGCATTTCCTTGTGTTCACAGGCTTTTCCAAGACTCGTCATCGTATTCTCCCTTATATTTTATATCGAAAATCCTCAAAAGGAGACTAATAACGAACCCGAGAAATAACATCCATGAATGCTTTAAATAGAAGCATTCAAGAAACTCATGTAAAATAAAGTATGTCCAAGACGGTTAAAATCCCGAGCAATATCGCCTTTTATTACAAACACAATCGTTTGCAGCAATTGCGGGGGTTTTATTACACAGTACAAGCCAAGAGCTTAACCCAAGCAGCAAAGCGCATGCGTTTGAGCCAATCGGCCATCTCATTGCAAATTAAATCTCTTGAGGAAGATCTTAAATGCAATTTGATGACACGTTCACGCAAAGGAATAGAACTCACAGTGCATGGAAAGGCGTTGTTCGGCATCATCGCCCCCATCATCGAACGTCTTGAAAACCTCGATGCCGTGATGGCCACTGAAGTGGATCGCATCCAAACACATGAGCTGCGTATCGTTGCCAATCAAGCTGCCAATCTTTACCTCTTGCCCAAGTTGGTCACAGCCTATTTGCAAGGCGATCAAAACGCCCGTGTTCGTGTTCAATATGCCATTGGGGAAGATGCTTATCAGCTGATCCATGATGGCGAAGCAGATATGATCATTGGTCCACCGTCATTCGCGATCCCTGATGATTTTGTTTACACACCCATTTTTACCTATGAACCCATTTTGATTGTGCATCCCAAGCACCCTCTCGCGAAGAAACGTTCCATCTCTTTGGGAGATATTGCGAAATATCCTTTGATTCTCCCCAATCAAGCCTTGCGTACCATCAAGGGCCTCGAAATGTTGGTCAAGCAATTTGAACATATTCAACATCCCCCTGTTGAATTCAAAGATTGGGAGATCATCAAACACTATGTTGAAGCAGGCCTTGGGATCACCATTGCGGCGAGCATTGCGTTGGAAAATAATGATAGGCTCGTTGGACGACCCCTTACCCGATATCTTGAAAACGTCACCTATGGCGTTATCCTACAACGCACACGCCCTGTGCTTCCCCAAGTGCGTGCCTTTATCGATTTGATGCGATTGCCGAAGTTTAAGCATTTGCCGAGGTGAAAGAATTCATGGATCCCCGCTTTCCTAAGAAACTTGAATTGAGCAGGTGTTCTCTTGTAGGGGCGGTTCGTGAACCGCCCTTCAGGAAACGTCATCCCCGCGAAAGCGGGGATCCATTCAAAAACCGCACGGGCGGTTCGCGAAGCGCCCCTACATAAGAAGAATAAATGATATCGTTGCGTCGCAAGTTTCTCTACTGCCTGCTAAGCCCAAAGGACTGTCTGTGGTTCGCGAGGATTACGGCATAGGAAAGAATTCATGGATCCCCGCTTTCGCGAGGATGACGACATAGGGTAAGATGCAACCCATGAAACCAGATATTCATGCAACAACAGTACTCTGCGTTCGCAGACAAGGTCATGTGGTGATGGTTGCCGATGGGCAAGTGACCCTCGGCACCACCGTCATCAAACATACCGCCAATAAATTGCGAAAAATAAATGGCAAAGTGCTGACAGGATTTGCAGGCGCCACTGCCGATGCCTTTACACTGCTTGAACGCTTTGAGGAAAAGCTGAAAGATTATTCCGGCAATGTAAAACGCGCTGCCGTCGAACTCACGAAAGATTGGCGCACCGATCGTATTCTACGCCGTCTCGAAGCATTGCTTTTGATTGCCACCGATGAACATTTGTTTTTGCTTTCAGGCACAGGCGATGTCCTCGAACCCGACGGTGATGTGATCGCCATCGGTTCGGGCGGCAATATTGCACAGGCCGCAGCAGAAGCTCTTTGTGCCCATACCGATATGGACGCTGAAAGTATTGCCAAAGCCGCCATGGGTATTGCAGCCAAAACATGCATCTACACCAACGATACGCTGCGCATGGAGAAACTTTCATGACCCACGAAATGAATTTCACGCCCCGTGAAATTGTGAGTGAACTCGACCGCTATATTATTGGACAAACCAAAGCCAAACGTGCCGTTGCCGTGGCCCTTCGCAATCGTTGGCGCCGTCGCCGTGTGGAAGGTTATTTGCGCGAAGAGATCACACCCAAAAATATTATTTTGATTGGGCCCACAGGTGTTGGCAAAACAGAGATTGCGCGTCGCATGGCCAAACTTGCCGGCGCACCGTTTCTCAAAGTGGAAGCCAGCAAATTCACGGAAGTCGGTTATGTCGGCCGTGATGTGGATTCCATGGTCCGCGATTTGATGGAAATTGCGGTGCGTCTTGTCAAACAAGAAGCGCGTGAACGCATCATGACCCAAGCCGAAGGTCTCGCCGAAGAACGCTTGCTTGATATTTTATTGCCGCGCCCGAAATACGAAGAAACCGCACCGCGCGATGGTACCGCCCGTGACCACATGAAAGCCATGCTGCGCAAAGGCGAACTCGATGATCGCGACGTGGAAATAGACATCCCAGCCGCACGCAATGCCCCCGCCATGCAGTTTATGGCCATGCCCGGTGGCGACGACATGGGTTTGAACATTCAAGAGATGATGGGCCAAATGCTCGGCAAAGGTCCATCACAACACAAGCGCGTAAAAGTGCCCGAAGCCCGAAAACATCTTGCAGAGGCCGAAGCCGACAAATTGATCGATCAAGATGCGATCATTGCCGAAGCCGTGAAGCGCGCTGAACAGGATGGCATTATCTTTTTGGACGAAATCGACAAAATTGCACAACGCGAAGGCGCGTCACGCGGTGGATCCGATGTATCGCGCGAAGGTGTGCAACGCGATATTCTGCCTATCGTGGAAGGATCAGCCGTTAATACCAAGTATGGTGTGGTTCGAACGGATCATGTGTTGTTTATCGCCGCAGGTGCTTTTCATGTCAGTAAAGTGAGCGATCTGATCCCTGAACTGCAAGGCCGATTTCCTGTACGTGTTCAGTTGGACAGTCTTGATGAACATGCGTTGTTGCGTATTCTCAAAGAGCCCCACAATGCCTTGCCTGTGCAATACCAAGCATTGCTCGCCACCGAAGGCGTGAAAGTTGTTTTTACCGACGATGGTTTGCTTGAACTTGCACGCATCGCAGCCTCAGCCAATGAGCGTTCGGAAAATATCGGTGCGAGGCGTTTGCACACCGTACTCGAATGTCTTTTGGAAGACATCGGATTTATTGCGCCTGAAAGTTCAGGTTCAACATTCACCATCGATGCTGCTTTGGTGCGCGAACGCTTGGCAAGTCAACTGGAAAGCGAAGATTTGGCGCGGTATATTTTGTAATTTTTAACGATGCAGGATCGGTTCCTGAACCGCCCTTTTGCATATTACAAGCGCCGCAAGGGCGGTTCGCGAACCGCCCCTACGATGAACACCACGAAGCATCATGGGTTCGCAGAACCGCCATCACTTCTTCAGCACCACGAGAAGCAATCATTTTGACGAGCATAAGCGCTTCGACCTTGGGAGAACTTGCAGGCAAGGAAGCCATGCAGCGTTCTGCCAGGAATTCGCATTGTCTGTCGCGCCCAGAAACACCCAAGGGATTAAATTCGTCGGAAGCACATCCCATGTGTTGATGCACAGCGAGCATGGTGAGTGTGCACGCGTGCATACGCAAATGTTCGAGATCATCGACAAAATCAACGAGAAGTTCGGGTTCACATGTACCCAGAAGATTTCTACACAGTTGATCAAAAATAAAATCAACACAGGGTTTGTCTGCATCGAGGGCTTTTAGAACAAACGCATTTAAAGACACCACATCGTTGCCAAAATGGGCCTGTACACCGGCATCAAGAAGCACGGCACAAACCGCACGGTAAATAGGCACATCCCCAAAGGCACGGATCTCAACCAGCGCCTGTCGCACGCCCTCGCCCACGTGTTCAAACCAATGATTCGCAGAAATGCTTCCCAATAAAGGCCGCGTTGCGATGTGCTTTACAAGTTGATTGAGGCGTATGAGTACGGCTTCACGTAACGGATCCCTTTGGCTGCTCTCGTCCTCAGTGTCCTCCGAGAAGACGCAATTATCACTCACATGCCGCAATAAGGTCGGTAGCAAATATTGCCCATCATCCATGGAACCTAGCAGTTGATGCAAAAGTTCATCATGGATCCCCAGTGATCCTTCTCGAAGGCTTGCAAGACACTCGAAACCCGCGCCTGAACGCCCGAATTGCATCATACGCGCACATGTAACAGTCAACATATCCGAAAACTTGGTGCTCCCATCGATTTCACAAAATGCCCTCACTCCAGGCGACCCATCGCCCGATGAGTATCGTTTGATTCTGGGAGGCTTTAATGCAACGGACGCTGATGCGGGTGGTTTTTGTCGCTTAGGCAACATTCGGCTGAAAAAGCCTTCGCGTTTCTGGCCGCTGTCGTGCGCTGATTTGCGATCAACAAACGACGCACTTGTTGCACCAACAACGAGATCTGTAGGAGAAATGACGGCCATAAGAGCTATGTATAGTTCCTATAAAATATTACTAGGCCGTTCTACTTATTTTACGAAATGGCGAGTATCCATCAAACCGTCTGGACCGCGCCAGGTTTTTTTGACGCTTGTACGGCCTCAATATTCCTGCAAAGATCCTGATCATGCTCACAGAGATATCGCACCAACGCATTCACAGGCCCCTGGATCTGCCCATGTGTCGGTTGCCTCGGCACCACGAAATCACGCTCAATGGGAGCAAGCAATTCGACCAGCCGCTGGTTCGCCCTTGAAGCAAAAATAGAATCCGATTCAAGTGCCGCAATACATGCATTTGCGATATCAGGCCATCGACCATCGCGCGCCACAATATTATCTGGTCGAACACTTTCCCGAAGACCAGGATACGCATCAAACAACTGCCTCGCCATGGCAAGAACCACCAATGTCGCCGTATCATGCTCAAGCCAAACAGCGTCACATCGTGCCCATTGGAGAGCCGATAGTCCATCCACAAGATCGGTATGCAAGGCCACATTGACCCGCGTAAACAAGGTATCGCGAACTGTGCCTTCGTAAGCAGTCGGCGATACCCAAACATGCTGTAGAAAACGATCCAACGCCTCAGGCTTGCCCAAAGACAATTGCATTACCGCATTGCGCAGCATACCGCGCCGCGCTTCGTCATCTTTAGGACATACCGCCATTGCATCACGCAACGCTTTTTTAATGTCATTGACCATGGGGTGACCACCCGGAATACCCGGAAATCCCAGCGTGATGCATCTGATTAAATTGCCCAAACCGAAATTAAAATGCATTGGATTTTCTGTGAATTTAATAAGAAGCTGTTTCAAAATATTCTGTGAGTCAGGGGTCAACAACCCATGAATAAAAGAAATATCACATCCTGTGATGCTCTCTTTAAATGCATTCGTTTCCCGATAATGGCGTCTCTCATCGGCGTCATCAACTTGCGCACCATTGAGCAAAAAATCACGAACCCCTGCTACCGTTCGTAGATCTCTTCCAGGTGGCAATACGGGAGAAATGGGTGGAGGCCCCTGTTTGCTGGAGATGCCCAACCAACCCAAAAAACGCCCAACCTTACTGGGCGTAGCAGGCGTTGGCGTGCTCGGTGTAGCACCTTCAGACTTCGATCGTGTTCCTTCTGGAAACGTTTCGATAACGCGGATGCCCGCCAATTCAGGTGCCGAGTTAGACAGAGGCGCCTCCAATGGTACTTCTAATTGCCCATTCAGACTCGATAATGAACTTTCCGATGATGTACGACTTATTCCATTGGCCATTAGGCGGCATCTCCTGATGACCCTTATGATATCCCTACATGGCTGGAATTTCAGTGTATATTTGTGGCCAATATGTATGTTTAACTTGCCACCATGCAGGACACCATTCGAGAACGTAAAGAACGCTATTTTATTGTACTTGCATCATTTTTTATCGGTTCCATGGCCGTACTGAACATCATAGGCCTTACGCGATTTATGCAGCTTGGTCCTTTTTCCATTGCTGTAGGTGTTTTACCTTATCCTTTGACATTTTTATGCACTGACATCATCAGCGAATTTTACGGCAAAGCACGCGCCAATTGGCTCGTGACCATTGGACTCGTTTTGAATATTTTTATTTTGACGCTGATGGCTGTGGGCGATGCCATACCCTCGGTGGCACCAGAACTTCAGCCTTCCTGGCAAACGTTTTATCTCGCAAGAAATACACTCCTCGCTGATGGGACCGTGGCGTCAGGACATGTTGAACTGTATCACGCGCTGTTCACATGCAGCCAAGGCGCCATGCTTGCATCCATGGTAGGCTACTTGGCCGCGCAATACTGCGATGTGCATCTCTACCACTTTTGGAGAAAACTCACACGTGGCAAACATCTGTGGTTGCGCAACAATGGTTCAACGCTTGTCAGTCAACTGATCGACTCACTGTGCGTGGTAAGCGTCACTTTTGCCATGGCGGTGTATCGCGGCGAGATGAGCGTGGATACTTTGATCTCGCTGATCATAAGCAATTATCTGTTCAAGGCCTGCGCGGCACTTTTTGATACGCCGTTTATGTATGGGGCCGTTTGGTTTTTTAAGAGACGTGGGATTGAGGCGGTTCATTGAGGAGGGCGCAGCAAGCAGCGCCCCTACCGTATAACCGGTTTAAATCAAATCCCTACCGCCGCAATTGTTTCATCCATGCTTCAACATCATCAGGTGTTTTAGGAATAGCGTGGGTTAAATTGCGATGGCCTTTCGGTGTCACTAAAACATCGTCTTCGATACGAACACCGATGCCGCGAAATGCACGAGGCACCGTGCGATCGTCTTCTTGGAAATACAAACCCGGCTCAACGGTGATCACCATGCCCGGTTCAAGTTTGCCATCGCGATAACGGGACATGGGTGCCTCCGAACAATCGTGCACATCAAGACCCAACATATGCGATGTACCGTGCAAGGTATAACGGCGGTAAAACATGTTTTTAGGATCAAGCGCTTCTTCAAGGGTGCACCCTAAAATTTCCCAAGCAATCAACCCTTCGGCAAGCACGCGCATGGCCGCCCGATGTGGATCGAGAAATGCCGCGCCGGGCTTTATTACACGCATTGCCGCTGCTTGGGCCTTCAGAACCAACTCAACCACTTGACGTTGCACAGACGTAAATTTTCCAGAGACAGGAAATACACGCGTCACATCGGCAGTATAAAGCGCGTCGGATTCCACCCCTGCATCAATAAGTACCAAATCGCCTCGTTTAAGCGCGCCATCGTTGTTGGTCCAGTGCAACACGCACGCATGGCTCCCTGCCGCCACAATGGTGCCATAGCCCACGTCATCGCCGTACAAGCGCGCCTGCATGCCAAAAGCCGCCTCAAGATCGCGCTCGTTCTTGGCTGTAGGAATGGCAGCAACCAACGCATCATAGGCCTTTAGAGTTGCACGGGCTGCACGCTGCAAGGCCGCTACTTCCAACGCATCTTTGCACAAGCGCATGCCCGAAAGTGTCACACGGAGATCGTGATCGAGGGATGAAGATTTTCCCAACATCGCATCGGTTTTGGAACATATGCCGCGCAACACCGCACGCTTCTTTCCTGCTTTCTTTAAGAATACTTCGAGATCTTCCAAGGGATAAGCCTCGTCCACCCCATAGCGTTTCTTGGCCTGATTGGGTCCCAGACGCTTCCCCACCCACAATTCGCCGCGATCCCGATCGGCAAAAAAGCCAGGCGAAGTTCGTCCGATATCCGCAGGCAAAAAAAGTATGGATCGTGCATGCCTACGGCCCGATGCGGGCACAAGAACAAGCACCGCATCAGGTTCTTTGTGTCCGGTAAGGTAAAATAAATCGCTGCCCGCTCGAAAACGATAATGGGTATCAGACGAACGGCGAACTTCTCCCCCCCCGGGGATCACCAAAAGCATTCTCCCCATCTGCGTACTCAGCACACGACGGCGCTTGCGGTAGTGAACAAGTCCTGCAACCGGTTTCACCGAACGTTTTTTTTCAGGCGACCAACCCTGTAGCATGAAAGACACAAACTGCTCAGGAAAGAGCGGATCATGGGCCGCACGTTTTTTTAACTGTCCTGGATTTTGCTTCTTGGCGCCACCGCGACGATTCTTGTTCATAGGGCAGTGCTACAGCGTAGCCCAAGGGACGACAATGAAAAAAAATGCCTCGTGGTGGGTTCTTGCGTTTCTGATCGGCGGATGTACGGCCAATGATGCATCCATAAGCATCAGGCCTGTTTTACAAACGACACAAGGACTTTCCATAGGCGAAATCACCCATGTGGTATTTACCCTCAATGGCGACAGCGGCACGACGGTTTCAAAAACATTCACCCATGGCGATAACACCTGGCAAGTCAAAGATTTCAGCGTTGGAGAAAAGGTACAAGCGCGTGCGCTTGTTTTTGAACGTGGTGACGGCGCATGGACCACCTGGGAGGGCACACAAACCATCACCCTCGGCCAAGGTGAGAATACGCTTGCCATTACGGCTGAAGAGCAAGGAACCCGAACTTTCACACTCAGCGCAGAATTTACCGGTGGGATACCCTTTGTCGGTGATCTTTCGTTTGAAGCAACCGATGTCATGACAGGTTTCACGCAAAAACTCGGGGCGATTCATGAATCGGTTATTTTGCCAGCAGGCAGGCAGTTTCGACTTGATGCGGACCATCCAGATCCAGACAAACACATTTTAATCGTGATTGAAAAAGACACCGAATCGCAGGAACTTATTGCGTCTTTGGGCGACAAACCCGCCATCGTGCCTCTTATTGCAGACATTACCCTCGAAGAAGGCAGCACCACATTCACATTCGACCCTGAAGATCTCCTGACTGATGAGAATTATTTCATCGAATGCCATTTGGGCGGTACATGCGACGATCAGCCTGAAAATAATTGGGGTTCCTGTGATGAGCCCTGGGAGAATATCCTCACGGAAACACAACTCCTCATCCGTTACGGCGATATCCCTAGCCTATGCACAAAAATTTCTGTTGTTATCGATGAGATTCTGCCCGATGAGGATCTTGATACGGAGTTAGCGGTAACATGGGATCCGGCTGTTCTGCTTACTGGCAACATATTGCTTAATATCGTTGCAGGAGCAGACATTGATGAAGGAAGTATCGTCGTCACGCAAGAAGGAAGTGAAGCGACGATTTGTGCCAGTGTCGATTGCAATGGAGCGCGATGTACGTGTTCTATCGATACAACCGAAACAAGCTTGGCGGATGGTGCTGAAATTGATGTTAAGGGAAAATTCAAGGATTCTGATAAATCATTTTCAGTGCCCATGCGATTTGCGAAACTTTCACAGCCTATTGGTAGCGCACCACGTTTGATTGGGATCAGAACCCTACCGCAGGTTGTTCCCAATCATCTCAAAAAAGTTCCTGTTGGGTTTAATATTTGGATCCCACAGCAGCCTGAAACGATTTATGCCAATGTGCCATGCAATATTAAAATAAAGTCTTTAAATTTAAACGATGGCAACACTGTGCATGCGCTTTACACAGGAAACACTATCAGCACGGATGCCGATATTTACCAATTGCCGATGCTCCCATTAACATCATCAGTGTTTACAGTGTGGAAGCAGGCAACTATTCCACAACTCGAAGAAGGCACCTACGCTCTCACAGCAACCGTAAGCTATGCAACATGCATAGGAGCGACAGTATCAAACCCCACGGTTCTCTCCATCACGGATCGCCTGCGCATCAACGAGAACCAAAAAGATTCATTCGGTGGAACGGGTTCACTTGTTATTTCGGTGGATACGGGTTCATTTCCGAGAGGTTTAGGATTTACACCGTTTAACAGCAAAGGGGCGGAGGCACTTACGCGCTCGACATTGATCAGCGATGACACCAACACCGTTTCTATTGGTGAGGGCATCAGCCCGAGTATCGCCGCCCTTGTCCCCAAAAAAACAGGTAGCACAAGGCTTAACATAGGATCCGATGACCACATCGATATTACCGTGAAACCTGGTGCAATGCCTGTGCTTTTAACCGCGACACAACTTATTTTTGTGGGTGCGACGTCACTTGATACGCAAATCATCAATCAGAATATTGAGAGCGGCATAAAATGGAATGCGGATGCGGCCAACACGCAGCTTCTTTGGGATCCCGATACGGATACCGTTTTGATTGTTGATACAGAGGCGGACAAAGTTTTTAAATCGATTCACACGACGCCGAGAACGCTTACCGAAGTGATACCTTGCACTGTTCCCACCAGCAGCACAGACCTCATCCAAATCAAAAATATTATTGGCGCAACAATCATTCCCGCCGAAGGAACTGAAAGTTCAAAACTAGTGCTTGTGCATAATAAAAAAGACGACACTAGCCTTAGGTTTTGCATGATGCCCGTAGATATCCCATTAGGGGGCCTTAGCCAAACGACACAAGGTGTCATCATAGAAAACGAAACCACTTCATGCTGGGCAGACAATAAGCCGGGTGTTCTATCCTACAATCCATGGAACAAACGTGCTGTATTTGCCAACGAAAAATGTATTTACAGCGGTAAAATGAAGTATGAAGAGGATGAAACCGACGATAGCCAAACATTAGCACACAGCTTCGGTCTGATCGAAAATGTCGCTATCGACCCCCACAGCATGGAAGTGTTGCTTCAGCGCAATACGGGCAATGCACCAGCGTTTGCCAACTTTCGTCCTATCGCAGGCACAACGCCCGCAATCGCACGTACGCGACCGACTGAAAGAAGCAGTGCAGACCCATATATCGCTGCAGCACTCGATACATGGACGGGCAACACGGTATTCATGCACGCCAATAGCGTAGGTTTACAATTCGGTACTTACAAAACATTGCTATCCAATGAAACACCGGTATTTACCCCTGTGAACGATTACACGCGAACCGCCAACGCACCGATTAAAATGCAAATTGACTCCGCTGCACGGTCGGCATGGATTGTCACAGGTCCACTGTATCGAATATCGCTCGACAATCTGGCCGGAGTACCAGAAGATAAACTTACCAGTACAGACCTCACAAACAACGTGATGCATATGGCGTTGCGTGGTCCTGTTCCCACGGCACTCAGTCCATGGGCAGCGGTTCCTGGTGATGTGGTCACGGTGTTAGGACAAGGATTTTCAACCGGTGCCAAAGTGTACGTTCACGGTATTGAAGCTGATGTACTCGATGCCACAAGCCACACGATCCGATTTCGTGTGCCACAACAACTGGGAAAACTGTATCAAACACGCGATGCATGGGTGACGGTCGAAAGTTTTGGGCACATGTCAGGTCCTGTGCCTAAACGGCTTAAAATATATCCTAAAGGACCGAGGGGGATTGTAAAACGCACCATCACATCCTCTCCTTATGCACGTTCTGCAGATACTCAAGCACAATCGCCCTTAAATATTGCCCCCCCCTTACAAACAGGTCCTACCCCACAAATAGCCACCACCCTTCGCACCGATCGGGTAGCCCAAATTACTTCAGCATCCCAAATCACAGAACTGCGATGGAGCAGAGATATCGGTATCCTGGAAACACCCCAAAGCATATCCATAAACACAGGCATGCCGAAAAACATCACCCGTGTCGTCGGACTTCCCATACTTGCCGTCACCAATACAACCAACAGCAACAACAGCATCACATTTTTGAATCAAAGTACGTATGACAACGTGTGGACATCTCCCAATTTTACCCAAGAATTCGTCATTGGTCCCTTGGGACAATCCGCAGGCATAGTTGCATACAGCCAAGATAATGGGGCAATTAAATTAAACGTCTACGTGAAAGGTGGCCCCACACAAGGAACTGTGGCTTCCATTGATAATACATGCACACTAGGAAGAAGCACCAAGGTCATCGGCATTACCTCGATTTCTGCCGAGAACAGTTCTGCCCTCGCTATTTCGTATCTAGAAAACAGCGACAACAACTATAGCGTCAACGTACAATTTATGCGTGTGACTCAAAATGACACGGCATGGATCGCAACCTGCGATACACCACAATTCACTGTGCCCTTGGCCGTAAACCCCACCCCTGTTCGATTCAGCGACAGTGGGCACTTGGGTATTGCCTATGGCAATTGGCCGCAGCCAGGACAAAGAGATACCACGGGGCTTCCTTCCGTATTTATTTTTACCGTGGATGATCAAGTGCGCCATGCAGCATGGATAAGACATCCAAACACAATTCTCGCCGTAGATATCGCCGACGATGAATCCTGGATCAGCGTAACCGATAAAACCGGAACAACTATTTATAACGTGGAGGGGCCACAATGATCACCTTACTATTCATGGCCACCCTCGCAACAACCGCCGATCCCATGGCGCCAATCAACGCCCAGTTGCATCGTGGCGATACACGCCTTGCGTTGTATGATCTCGAAGATATTCTCAAGTGGGATCCTGAAAACTTGGATGGACTTTGGGTCAAGGCACGTATTCTCACGTCCTATGGCGAGTTGAATGAAGCCAACGCCACGTATGCAACCATTCTTAAATACGATGAATGGGACGATGAGGCGCGCAAACAACGTATCCAAATTCTTTGGCGACTTGGGAAATCGACAGAGGCCCTGGATTTGGCCAAACTCTTGCTCAAACGCCATCCGGACGATCTTGACACGCAAAGCGCTATCAAAGATTTGGAGCTCAATAAAAAGGCCAAACGCGCATCGTCATGGTCACCCATTATACGCGGCAGTGTCGGTACATTTTATGATTCAAACGTGATCTTTGCATCAGGTGGCGATCTCACCATCAGCGACACCCAAGCCGGTGTACTCGTGGCCACCGCCGAAGCAGGTGCACAACATGCCACCAGGCGCCAGGCATTTAGCATGGCCGCGCGCGCCACCACCCGTGTTGCTATGGGAGGCGCCAAAGATGCCATGACTGCACTGGCATCAAACGCAGGTGCAACGCTGATTTACACGCGCGACGTCAAGCGTTTGCGACTTGGCATCGACGCACGCTACGACGAATGGTTCACCAATGTGTTTGCAGAATCGCGGCAACGCACGGCATCACCAAGTTTTACCCTGGGTATTCCGATCAATGACAGGCACAGACTTCAAGCATTGATCGGCAGCGATATTGCCCATGTCACCGCCATCCAAGGTTTCACAGACAATGCGAGCATCAAAGGCATGATCCGTGATGACATGGTGTTCCGAGGTCTTTGGCTCACACTCGATATTGGCGGATTGATGGATATCGTCTATGGCAAGCAACGCGACGCTGTTCCCTTGCTTGGAAATTACGGTGAAGCATGGGCGGCCGCAACGGCTTCCTATCGCCTATTTTGGAAATTGGATGCCTTAGGTGCCATTTCAGGCAGCGTACGTCGCTACACATCAGGAAATCATGAAGAAGCGTATCGTCTTCTCGCAGGGCTGCGCACTATTTTAAAAAGCAACATTGAGCTTCAACTGGAATACAGTTTTGGTCAACGTTTTGCAGATGTACCTCGCGGATACCAACGCCATGAAGTAGGCCTCACCGTGCGTTTTTGGTACAATTAACGGAGTTTAAGCATGTATTTCTTTTTGGCTCTTGTTTTGATTGCAGCTCCGAAAACGACACCGCAAGCGACACCGCAAACGGTACCACAAGCCACACAACAACCTGCCTTGGTCATTCAAGTGGTGGGGCAAGTCACCCATGTGGATGGCGTGGTACGAAGACAAGTCCATCGCTTCGATAAAATCCCCGCAGGACACACGATAGAAACAGGCCCCGGCGCACGCGTGGCCCTTCGTCTTGCCAGTGGATCGCTTCTAAGTCTCGGGGAAAATACAAAGCTGGTGCTTACTGAGATGAATGAGAAATCGGAAACAGGCACACATGTCGAACGCTTCAAACTTCTCATCGGAGAAACGTGGGCACGTGTAATGCATTTGATCGGCAATCAATCCAAATTTGAAGTAGAAGCCGAAGGACATGTGGCCGGCGTGCGTGGTACCGAATTTTGGGCATCAGTCGATGGGCATCATCATGCATCGTTTGCTGTTGCCTCTGGACATATTTCGTTATCCACCGAAGGACATCAACTGTCCAACATTCCCGCCGGCATGCGTGCATCCGCAGCGCCAGGTGACGCCCCAAAACATTTGACACGTGTATCCTCAGGTGCCTTGAACGCCATGCGCATTCATACGCAAACGGCAGGGACCATGAGCCGCGATGCCACTTCTGCACAGGCAGATCATGAACAACAGCGTGAATCACAACGCAAAAATCTACTCACACGTCCCGATCGAATTGTTGATGCCGTAACCAACGATGCGGCGAGCATTCAGCCCCCACCGCCACGCGTACCGGCTGTGCTCAATATTCATCTTGATTTGAAACGTGAGTAATACCATTTTCTCATATTATCGTAGGGGCGCTTCGCGAAGCGCCCTTGCGGCCTTTGAATCAAAGTTTTAGCGGGCGGTTCACGAACCGCCCCTACATAGAACACCTGCTCACTTCAGGCGATTCGCGGATCTCCACTACAATTTATAACAACATTCACTCCCATACACCGATAACAAAGTTGGGCCCCCGCCGTGCCTAAGGTGGATTTGTATGGGGACCATACCTGAGAACAGCACTGCCCCGGGATACCGCGATTCATATCGTATCGCGATAGAGAACGGGCTATCCCCGGCACACAAACATTATAAATCAGAGCCCTGCACCACACACGTCAATAGTCTTTTCTTGGACGATACTGCACTGACCGTTTTTAGCACACGATACACCCGGCTCAGTCAGCCATTGCAAAGGCCATCCTGCGTCGCACCGCTGGTCCCGACGACGCCATGCACCGACGAAGCGCCTGTCATGCCATGCATCCCTGATCTCTATGTTCAAAGCCCATCGCTCAAACCGGCTTCTCATTTCTTCAATGCCGCGCTGACCACGCTCATCACCGTTCTCCCCAAAGATCTCAAATACAATCCCACGTTTAATTTGCCCGGCCCATTCACCATCGCCCCCATTTTGGGTGTGACCGTTGAAGAGCCATGCAAATACAAAGATGACCCCAATCGGGCATACCTTGAAGGCATGGGTGATGCCAAACGCTGTCGTTGGATCACCGTCATGATCGGTGTAGAGCTCGGCGGTGAGATAAGTACCACGGTTCCAGTGGCCACCGCGATCAGTGCCGGCGCAGGCGCAGGTTTTCATGGCCAGGTCATTATCACCCGCATGTGTCCACACCGTTTTGGGATGGACAGCCAACAAACCGATTATGAAGATAACTATCGTGGCAATATGGATGGTGTTCAATTTACACTTCCCACATTAAAAGTATTAACCAACCCCAAGAGACAGCAGATCCCCATGGGATCAATCTTTGAAATAACAGGTGAGTGCCGACTTTACGGACATGCAACGATCACAGCCGGCACCGCGGCCGGTCTTTTTTCCTATGAAGCCAATGCTGGGTTCACCGCGAAATCATCACTGGATATCAACACACGCGCTCGGATCAGTGTTGAGATTCTCACCAAGCAACGTATCCAATTTGCAAACAAAGTCCCAACAACAGCGACCAATGAAGAAAAACCTGTGGTTCTTGAGAGCGATATTCCCAGCCAAGCAGCACCTAAAGACGATATAAACGAACTTCCCATGCCTCCCATGAAAGAACGTGCGCCTAATGGGACCTGTTATTTCCCACGTGTGCGTATACGCGTTGGCAAAGCTGTCACATCGAGCATCACAGGAGAAATTTCAGCGGGTGCAGGGATCACACTCCCTGGCGATGGGCATGTTGCAGAATTTCTTCCCGGTGTTCTTGAATCCATCGCCGATAAACTAAAAACCCCTGTCACAAAACTCTTTGAAAAATTTGCACAAGCCAAAGCTTACGCGACATGCAACGCACAAGCACAAAGTGCCGATGATTACGTCTACGATTTCACACTCGGCCTCAACGAGAAAGCCGATAAAGCATATTCTAACGCCCTTCGAGGCGATATACGGGCAGCCCAAGAACTTGCAGAATTGGCCATACGTCAAGATGTCATTACGGGTGTGGTTGGCATACAACACCATGCCATAGGCACCAGTGCAAATATCGAAGCGGCCATTACCATGCTTGGTTTTGATCTTGCTGGATTCAGTGATAAAATAGCAAGACGCCGCGGTGAAATCACCGATCGCAATGGGAAAAAAATTGCCTATCGCGTCGCCGCAAAAACTACCCGTGTATGGGCCATAGGAAAACGCGATGACCGTTTGAACTGGGAAACGTCCATTGTACGCACCAAGGATGCTTTTTTTCCCTATCTTGATATTGCTGTGGACAGCAAAGACTCCCGCACATGGCCCAGCGAAGCACGTTCATGGGTAGAGCTTGCCGTTTTGGGTGGGGACTACAAAGCAAAAGAATATTTAATACGCAATGACACGGTGATTGATGCATTAGGCGATGTACGTGGCGCAAAATCGTTCTTTAAAAGCGACGACGATACCAGGCGTCTAGGGACATTTCGACTTCTTCCCATCGGTGTTCAACGTTTGGCACACGCATCAACCGAACAATGCATTTCTCTCTATCTACAGTCTGCAAGCATGATCTACGCCGATGAATTTGGTGGCCTCAACGCATTGATCGCCAACAACCCCGATCCGATACTTGGAAATACAACACCCCGTGAAGCCGCCAAGGAATATCTCCTGAGTAAAAATCTATTTCCGACACTCAAACGGCGATTATCTCGCAGACTTTGGGGCACGCAAAACGACCCGCACCGAGAAAACATCAAAACCTATTTTAGAAATTTTGGACTTGATCCTGAAAGCCTTGACCATTACCTGGCACTTCTTCCAAAGGCCGAGCACTTCGCACAAGTGGTTGCTGAATTAAGAAGATATTACAACCTTGGTAATATTGATGAGAGCAACGCGCTCACACGTGCGCGCAACATCAGTAACGCACTAATGAAGTTGCGCGAAAGTCCTGGTGGGTATGATCTCAATTTAACGTTGGCAACCCTCATGCTCATTGCGAAAAACGATGGTGTACTCATTACCAATATGCAGCTCACTGGGAAAAAAATTCCGGACTATATATTTACAGAAGGTGATCCTGAAAAAATTATTCCCGATGCGGCCTGCCTGCTCAATGAAAAGCCCTCGGAGAATGTAGAAAAAGCCATGCGCGCAGTTGCGGAAGGACAAAAACTTTTTCTTTGCAAAGAAAAACCACAATCAGAAGCCAAGCCCAAACCTAAGCTGTCGACACCTCGAAGAACGAATTCTGAGGAGTTACTTTTGGTGACGTATGTGTGAAGGGATTATTTTTCTGTAGGGGCGGTTCGTGAACCGCCCGATAAAATTTTGAATCAAAGGCCGCACGGGCGGTTCACGAACCGCCCCTAC
>SYDY01000077.1 GCA_005801425.1 Bdellovibrionales bacterium
TTGCAAGTTGTATCGTTGCCCGTCGCAGAATCGCCGGCGGATCGGGTGGAACCCGGGGCGCAAGCAACACATGCATGATTCGAAACATGATAGTTCTCAGCACATGTCGTAATGTTGCAAGTTGTATCGTTGCCCGTCGCAGAATCGCCGGCGGATCGGGTGGAACCCGGGGCGCAAGCAACACATGCATGATTCGAAACATGATAGTTCTCACCACATGTCGTAATGTTGCAAGTTGTATCGTTGCCCGTCGCAGAATCGCCGGCGGATCGGGTGGAACCCGGAACGCAAGCAACACACGCATGATTGAAAACATGGTGATTCAAATCGCAAAATATCGAGCTGTCCGAAGTTGTGCAGCCAATTATCATCGCTACGATCAGCAAAACAATACGAGAGTTTTTCGAAAAACTTATCGCCGATGCCTTCCATTTTATCATTATGTGATTGCATCACCATTCATAATGCGAGTCAAAATTTGTAACAGCTCAGGTTAGAGAGACCACGCCCAATTTTTGTTGATCGATTGTACGGAGATTGCCCCTAATTGCAACTTACTCTGAGTCAGATCTTCAAACGCATTTCTTCCAATTTTTGAAAATAATGGAATGCTTCACATGCACGTCATGTAGCTTTTGTGGAAGCGTGACCTGCTCACGGATGGCGAGACACTGAAAAAAAAAAAATCAGCTACAAATGGCCATGCGATAGGCATTTTTCGTGATATGGATTTCTATTCGCTGAAAATTAGATGCGATAGCCCTGCCTGTAGGGGCAGGCCCCTACCAAAATCGGTCCATGCCCTGTAGTATCCAGTCATCATGTTTGGACTCGGCTTTGGTGAAATTGTTGTAATCGCCTTGGTGGTTCTCATCTTTTTGGGCCCCCAAAAACTTCCCGTTGCCGCCCAGCATCTGGGTCGATTCATTCGCGAATTTCGTAAAGCCACGGATGCCATCAAGCAAAATGTTGAGGACGCAGCTGCCGAACCCATCAACGAGACAAAAAAACTGCATAACGCCACTATGGAGTTGGTGAAGCCCATCGAACCCACGCCCATCAACAACGATACGACGCCATGAGCAGCGCTATGGGCTTTATGGATCATCTCGATGAATTCCGACAACGGTTGATTTCATCAACGATTGTATTGGTTCTTGCCACTTTTGTTTGTTTTACTTTTTCAGAAGACTTGTTTCTTTGGCTACAAACGCCGCTCACCAAAATCCCCGGACAAAAGATGATGGTCTTGGGGCCGCTTGAAATGTTTGTAACCTATTTAAAACTCTCGATGCTTGCGGGTTTGTTCGTTTCAGCACCGTGGCATCTGTATCAATTTTGGCGTTTTGTAAGCCCGGGTCTTTACAGAACTGAGCGCCGATGGGTGCTTCCATTCATTGTGCTGGGAACCCTATTTTTCGTAGGTGGTGCAGCCTTTGCATTTTATCTGGTACTGCCCATGGGGTTTGACTACCTCATCAAAATGACGCCAGAAACGGTAATTTCTCAATACTCTGTGGCCATCTATGTTTCACTGGTAACCCACATGCTGCTTGCTTTCGCCATCATTTTTGAGCTGCCTTTGGTGATGTGGATCCTCGGCGCATCAGGCGTTGTCACACCCGATGCCATGGCCAGTATTCGACGTTATTGGATTGTTGCCGCATTTGTAATCGGTGGTGTTCTCACCCCACCCGACCCAATCACCCAGATCATGATGGCTGTTCCGCTCTTGCTGTTTTATGAGCTTGGAATTTTTGGCGCACGGATCCTGTGCCGTACAAAAACAGAAACATTGGTACAAAACGAAAATACCGGAGCGGGCCTGTAAGCCGAGTTCTGTTCTCTACAATACCGAAGTACTGCAAAGTGACGATCATTCCTCTAGGTCGTAAGTTACCCGACGACTCAAGCTGCCTACCCGAAACCCTACGAAGGGCATCGCTACCTTGCGGTGCGGGTTTCCTATTTGGCATTGCTCCCGGTGGGGTTTACCATGCCAACGATGTCACCATCGTTGCGGTGCGCTCTTACCGCACCTTTTCACCATCACCGCTTTGCACTTGCGTGCTATGAACGGCTGTTTGTTTTCTGTGGCACTTTCCGTCGGGTCACCCCGCCTGGCCGTTAGCCAGCACCGTTACCCCATGGAGCTCGGACTTTCCTCTCGCGATGGTTGTGTTACCAACCACCCACCAGCGATCATCCAGCCTGCTCCGGCAGGGGCTATGTATCGGAAAAAATGAGGGAATGTAAGATCAAGATGCGGGTGGCTGCAAAAGGCTATCCCACACCATAATACGCAAACACGAAGGACACTGTTCTACAGTTTCTGTACGTTGCAGCATAATAAATAATTGGGGAGGGAGACGCATATTGCATCCAGAACAGCATCCACCGACGACCACGGCCAAGCCCATGCCAGCACGCTTGTCGCGCACACTTTCGTACTTACGCAAAACGATTTTGGAGATCTTAGGATATAACGCATCGCGACGGATGCGCTCTGCGGCCACACTCACTTCAAACTCAGCGAGTACGCGATCCACCATTTCCTGTTCACTGTTACAATCAACCTCACACTCGGCCAACGTATCCTGAAATTTGTCGAGCTCTTCCGTAAGTACTTTCGTCCGCTTGTTGATCTCAGCAATACGCTCTTCTGCTTCACGATTGGTTCGTTTTGATGTTTCGATTTCTCGTGAAAGCGCAAGATACTCACGTTGATTGCGAATATCGGCAAGTCGCTTGTCCCATTTTTTGAGCTTAAGTGTTTCAGCCTGAATAGCACCATCAAGGGCACGTCGATCAATATCCAAGCTATCGAGCTCTTTGCGACGGACTGCAATATCGGCCTTGGCTTTGATAATTTCTGCCTGAAGCTCATGAAGCTTTTTTGGGACCAAATCGCGTCGCTTTTCGACTTCTCGTATGCCTAGATCGATTTTCTGAATTTCATTGAGGTCGATAAGCTCTTGTCGCACCCTTCACCTCTTTCGCTTTCGCTTTCGAAAGGAAACGCCAAATGGTGGGCCCACCAGGACTCGAACCTGGGACCTATCGGTTATGAGCCGACGGCTCTACCAACTGAGCTATAGGCCCTAGCTGACCAAACGGCGGAATGGCATGATTTCTCAATCACCCCAAAACCCGGGGGATCCGTAACATGAGGCCTTAGGGATCTGCAATACCAGCCATCACGTATCTTGTTTAATCAGCGCATCCATCCGCTTGGTTCTGGAGGGATGACGCAATTTCCGAAGTGCTTTGGCCTCAATTTGACGAATACGTTCCCTTGTGACCGAAAAATCCTTTCCCACTTCCTCGAGTGTAAAATCATTGCGTTCGCCGATACCAAAGCGCATGCGCAACACTTTTTCCTCGCGCGGTGTAAGTGTAGACAATACCTCACGGGTTTGCTCAACCAAACTGGCCGCAGCCACGGTCTCCAAAGGGGATACCGTCATGCGATCTTCCACAAAATCACCAAGGGTAGAATCTTCTTCTTCACCCACAGGGGTTTCAAGGGAGATCGGCTCTTTCGCAATGCGCTGGATCTTGCGCACTTTATCCGGCTCAAGTCCCATCTCCGCCCCTATTTCCTCAGGGGTAGGATCACGGCCCAGTGATTGGACCATAAGCCGCACCGTACGCACCAGCTTGTTGATGGTTTCAATCATATGCACGGGGATCCGAATGGTGCGCGCTTGATCTGCAATCGACCGCGTGATCGCTTGCCTAATCAACCATGGTGCATAGGTTGAAAATTTATAGCCACGTCGATAATCATATTTATCAACGGCCTTCATCAATCCGATATTGCCTTCTTGAATCAGATCGAGAATCTGCAAA
>SYDY01000078.1 GCA_005801425.1 Bdellovibrionales bacterium
CCTGGCTTTGGTGATCGTCGCAAAGCAATGCTCGAAGACATTGCTGCTCTTACCGGTGGTAAGATGATCAGCGAAGATCTTGGCATCAAGCTTGAAAACGTGACCTTGGCTGATTTGGGCCGCGCCAAGCGCATGACTGTCAACAAGGACAACACGACCATCGTTGACGGTGCTGGTGATAAAAAAGATATCGAAGCGCGCGTCGGTCAAATCCGTGCGCAAATCGAAGACACTACAAGCGATTACGACCGCGAGAAGCTGCAAGAACGTCTTGCCAAGCTCGTGGGCGGCGTTGCGGTAGTTCGCGTCGGTGCAGCCACCGAAAGCGAAATGACAGAAAAGAAAGCACGCGTGGAAGATGCTTTGCATGCAACACGTGCAGCCATCGAAGAAGGCATTGTGCCTGGCGGCGGTGTAGCCCTCGTACGTTGCATCGAAGCCATTGAGTCTTTGAAAATTGGTGGCGACCAACAGTTTGGTGTGAATATCATCCGTCGCGCCATTGAAGAACCACTTCGTCAAATCGTATCAAACGCAGGCGTGGATGCTTCCATCGTTCTTGCGAAAGTACGTGATGGCAAAGGCTCATTCGGTTACAATGCACAAACCGAAGAGTACGGCGATTTGATTAAGTTCGGTGTTATCGATCCTACCAAGGTCGTTCGCACAGCGCTTATCAATGCAGCCTCGGTGGCTTCGTTGTTGTTGACCACAGATGCCATGATTGCTGAACGTCCTAAGAAGGACGCTGGACAATCCATGGGTGCTGGCGCACACGGCGGCGGCATGGGCGGAATGGACTTTTAATTAAGTCCTCTCATCTGACATGAACTTTTAAAAACCCGAGATCGCTATCATGGTGATCTCGGGTTTTTTTTTGAGGAAACCCGATGGCACGTTACCGTCATGTGATCTTTGTGTGCACCAACGAACGTCCCGAAGGGAAAGAGTGCTGCAAAAAAAGTGGATCGCCTGTGTTGCTTGAGCGTTTAAAAGCAGCCATCAAGGCACGCAAATTATCGGGCGAGGTGCGGGCGACGGCATCGGGTTGTCTCGATATGTGCAAGACGGGGTGTGCGGCTGTCGTTTACAGCGAAGGCAAGCCCGGCCGTGAAACGTGGTACGGAAACCTTACGCCCGATGATGCAGAAAAAATTCTGGAATGCCATCTGCAAGGTGAACGTTTGGAAGATCACGTGCAGCATCGCTCTGAGGTCTGATGACATGACTTGGCGCTGTCCTAGATTTTTTGGTAGGTTTTTCAGGGCTCGTACAACATGGGGGGGTTTGATTCATGGTTGATCGTATTGCCATCGTTGAGAAAGTGAAGTCTATCGTATCGAGTCGTTTTGGTGTACCGATGCATGAAATCGACACAAGCAAATTGCTGGTGGAGGATTTTGGAGCCGATTCGAGAGATATTGTTGAACTTGTATTGCAACTTGAAGATGCATTTCATTTTGAAACGCCTGACGACGATGCAGAACGTCTTCGTACCGTAGGCGATATTGTTGACACGATTGTAAAATATCATGACTAAACTTGTTTTTGCTTCCGATCACGCAGGACATACGTTGCGCAAACATTTGATGGCATGCGCCGAGGCGTGGGGCCATACCGTGCTTGATTTGGGTCCTGCCGATGGCGAACGTGGTGATTATCCATTGTATGCTGCCCGCCTTGCACAAGCGATGAAGCAGGATGATACATTGCGCGGCATTCTTATTTGTGGCAGTGGCATCGGTGCTTGCATGGCTGCCAATCGTTTTTCATGGATCCGTGCCGCACTTTGTGAACATGAAACGGCCGCGCGTCTTTGCCGCCAGCACAACGATGCCAATGTGCTTTGTATGGGCGAGCGATTGATTGGCACAGCCGTTGCCGAAGCGGTCTTGCACATCTTTCTGACGACCGAATTCGAGGGTGGGAGACATCAGCAACGGGTAGAACAGTTGCGAACATTAGGAGAATCTCCGTGAACAATCCATTGGCCCATGTTGCACAAGAAGATCCCGAGGTGTTTGCCGCCATTGTTGGCGAGATGCATCGTCAAGAAGATGGCCTTGAACTCATCGCTAGCGAAAACTTTGTGAGCCGTGCGGTACTTGAAGCAGTAGGCAGTGTGCTGACCAACAAATACGCGGAAGGCCCTTCAGGGCGCCGATATTATGGTGGTTGTGAGTACGTCGATATTGTCGAAGATCTTGCATGCAAGCGTGCGTGTGCATTGTACGGTGCGGGTTATGCAGGGATGCAGCCCCATTCGGGCAGCCAAGCCAATATGGCGGTTTACATGGCTGCACTTGAACCTGGCGACACTATCCTCGCCATGGATTTGGATGCAGGCGGCCATCTTACCCACGGATCGCCCGTCAATTTTTCAGGACGTTTGTACAAAGTGATCCCATACGGTGTGAACCGCGATGACGAACGCATCAATTATGAGGAAGTCGAGCGGCTTGCCAAAGAACATCGCCCAAAAATGATCGTGGCAGGCGCAAGCGCCTATGCACGTGAAATCGATTTTGCACGTTTTGGTGAAATCGCAAAATCCATCGATGCGAAACTGATGGTGGATATGGCCCACATCGCCGGTTTGGTCGCTACAGGCGAACACAACAGTCCAGTGCCCCATGCGGACTTTGTGACCAGCACCACCCACAAAACATTGCGTGGTCCTCGTGGTGGCATGATTTTGTCGTCGCAAGAACATGCCAAGGCGCTGGATTCTGGCGTGTGTCCGCGTATTCAAGGCGGTCCTTTGATGCATGTGATCGCAGGCAAAGCCATTGCGCTGAAAGAAGCGGGAACACCCGAATTTAAATTGTATCAACGACAATTGTGCGCCAATGCCAAAGCATTGGGTATTGCGCTTGCTGCCGCAGGATTTCGTTTGGTCTCCGGTGGAACCGACAACCATTTGGTGCTTCTGGATCTGCGTCCTCGTGGCATGACAGGCAAAGTGGCCGAAAAAGCGTTGGATCATGCAGGGATAACGGTGAACAAAAATAAAATCCCGTTTGATCCCGAAAAGCCCATGGTCACCAGCGGCATTCGTATTGGCACTGCAGCAGTTACTACCCGTGGCATGCGTGAAACTGAAATGTCGATCATCGCAGGGTTTATCGACAAGGCATTGAGCAAACCGGAAGATCTCACACATCTTGCTTCTGTCAAAGAAGAAGTCAAACGCTTTACCGAGCGTTTTCCGTTGTATCGTGACTTGATCGGCGATGTGACGGGTTTAGATCATTTGTTTTGAGGTGATTGTCTCGCCTTTTTTTATTATCAGACTCAGCACATAAATGGAATCTTATTTGCTGTCATAGTACCTTTTAGAAGTTCCAAATGACTTTTGGGAGGATTCTATGCCGTTTAACAAGACGCTGCTTTTGTGTTCTGTCATTCTTTGCAGTGCTTGCGGTGGTGGGAGTTCATCCAGTTCGGGTTCTGGGCGTTCAGTCGATGATACCGACGGCGATGGATTGTACGATTCTGTTGAAGTGGCTTTGAGCACCAATCCAAACAGCAAAGACTCTGACAACGACGGGGTCGATGACAATGTTGAATTGGCCTACGGATTGGATCCCAACGATCCGGATTCAGCCAATCCTCATGACCTTTTTGCGACGGATTTTTTATACATCACGCAAGAGGGCATTATTTTTAGCTTCGCCGTTTGGGGGGGAGTTGATGATGATGCCGATCATTTAATGGCGCAACTCGAAACAATTTTCGGAACGGACGACACAAACGAGGATACCGACAATGACGGTGCCATCGATGGGTTTGAAGTTTTGATGGGCACAGATCCAATGCTTGGCACAAGCACGCCTTCGGAACTCGCGGGACAAGAAAACTATCATGGCGGTTATTATGTGGCGACAGGTTCAGATACTGGAACATGCACGGACAGCATCAAGAATGGCAATGAAACCGGCGTAGATTGTGGAAATCGTTGCGCTGCATGCGGTAATAATAACGATGGCACATGCAATGACCAAACCCAAAACGGCAATGAAACCGGTGTGGACTGCGGTGGTCGATGTGATGCATGCAATGCTGGCTTAATGCTATTTGTGGATGATGCGAACGATATGGGACTGAATTGCCTGACTTGGGCTACAGCATGTAAATCTCTGGCAGCAGCGCTCCCTAAAGCAGATGATTTTCACCAGCAAAGCGGTAATGCCGATAAAATTGTTCGAATTCTCATGCGTGCTAATCAGACTTATAAGCCTGTGGGTACATTCAATGTGAAATCCAAAACATATTTATATGGCGGTTGCGTTGGCACGGAAGCCAGTGGTGATGATTGCTCACGAACAGAGCGAACAATTTTAAGTGGAGATCTTAGTGGCGATGATGATGATTGGACCCCAGGTGCGGATTTAATTGATAACAGCCTGCCGATTACCCCGTCGTTATTTGATGACAACGCACAAAATATCGTGACCGTGGCGGGGCGTGACGTTTACATGCAAGGTCTTAAAATTACGCGGGGCCGTGGTGATGGCAATGGAAAAGCAGCAGCGATTAACGTCAATATCCTGGGAAATGTAACGACAGAAGGCCCGGTGGTTTTAGCAAGCAGTGAAATTCGGGAGAACTACACAGGCTATGGCGGTGCTGTTGATGTGACATCGGATATTGTTCATGATGAAGATTTGGTGTTTTACGATGTGCAATTTCGTTACAATGTGACCAACAGTCAAGGCTCGGTGATGCGTGGTCCTTCTACACTTAAGCTCCATAATTATTTTTTAAATTGTAAATTCGAATTTAATGAAGCGCGTTTGGGTGGCGGGGCGCTAAGTACATCATCTGATACAACGATTATTAACAGCGTTTTTTATAGGAATTTCGCATGGTCCTATGCCGCTCGCAATGTAACAGGCAATGATCGTACGGGCATTGGTGGCGCCATTTACATGGAGAAAAATGGAAGAGTGACGCTTGTTAATAGTGTGCTTGTTCAAAACTCGGCAGGAAAAATGGGTGGCGCCATTGGTATTTTTTCGGGACCCCGTCCTGATCCAATTGGTAACTATGTGCTTGGAACCAATGGTCTAACCATTTACAATACCGCCATTTTGAACAACGGCGGACATTATCAGGGATGTTACAAGCCGACAGATCGAACGAGCAATTGCGTGAGTGATGTTACGTTGCCATTGAGCGCTGAAACAAAAGATGTTGGATATTTTTATAATGCCACAGATTGGGTTAGTTCAAGCAACGTTTATCACGCTGATATTTTTGACATCCAACACAGCTGTATTCGAAACCTCAAGGCCGGTTCATTTAACGATCGCATTTCGTTTGCTTCCGGATCTTGGGATGATCACGTTTCAAACACGGGCGAGACCTGCGATATTACGAATACGGGCGGCTATGATGGCCTTGCAAATGCTACGCAAACGACTGGGGAATACGCTTACAATGGAGGTTCGAGTGACCTTGTCCCCAATGATGTATGGCAACTTACGGGAAATGACGCAAACGCGAAAATTTCCAAAGATTTAAATGGCCATACACGCATTCGAGGATCTGCAGTTGATATCGGACCTTTTGAAGTGCAACAGGATTGAGTTAAATTGCAGGTATCATATCAGGACATGTCCTCATTTTCTTTTTCGTTCGATAGAGCTGATACATAATCTGTTTGACTTGAATCGTTAGCCTGGTTTGCTTCGCCCTGTGGGCTCGCAATGACGAATTTTTTCAAAGTGGGTAACTTTGTTGATATGGGCCCTATGATGCAGCATCCTAGGGATATTCTACCTCAAGCAACGTAAGCCCTTGCGGCGGCGCAGTCATACCACCCAATGTACGATCGCGTGATTGCAAAACTTCATCCACACTTTGAACACTGCGTTTGCCTTGTCCTACTTCAATCAGTGTTCCTGCGAGAATACGGCACATGTGCCGACAAAATGCATTGCCATGAAATACGATATCAACCATGCGCCCGATGGGGGCACGCGCTTCTTGTGTGATGGCGATCGAATAGATGTGGCGAATTGCATGAGGCGCATCACAATGCACGGTTCTAAATGCTTCAAAATCATGTTCGCCGATTAAAAATTGTGCGGCTTCTTTCATCGAAGAAATGTCGAGTTCTTTTCTAATATGCCAACTGGTGTTTGCAACAAGCGGTGGATAATGGGGGCCGTTGTACACGCGGTAGCGATAGCGTTTGGCGATTGAATCGTAGCGTGCGTTAAAATTTTCGCGGACAACGCTTTGGTGCACACGGATATGATTGGGCAAGTAGGCATTGAGTGCGCCGGCCCATCGTTTGGGTGGTATGTTGTATTGGGTAGAAAAGCTCGCAACTTGGCCTTGGGCGTGTACACCTGCGTCAGTGCGGCCTGCAACACTGACCTCTACGTGTTCGCGTGAAATCGCATAGATGGCATCAAGAACGGCCTGCTCAATCGAAGGTTGATTCGGCTGCTTTTGCCAACCGCAAAGGCCGGTGCCGTCGTATTCGAGGGTAAGAACAATTGTGGTCATCATATTATATTAAATCAATAAAATTCAAAGGTAAGGCCCATGGTGTATTGCGGTGCAGAACTGAACTCGGGCTTGCTGTTGCTCTGTCCAAAATCGTCGGCAAAATTCCATTGGGCTTCAAAAAATAAATAGGTGTCGTTGAGTCGTGAGGCCTGTTGGGCTTGTGCGGCGGTGTTGGGTTCGATGAAATCGAGATTGAGTGCGAGGCCAGCGGTTGCGTGCCAGCCCCATGTGCCGCCTTTTGCGCGCTTGCCACCTGAGTAGCTGGTGGATCCATTGGCGGTGTTCCACCAAAACCAATAATCAATGCCTGCTTTGCCATAGGGAACAAGCGGAATGGACCATTTTTCTTTGATAAATGTTGCGCGATACACCACACCCATCGACAACGGCAATGCGGAGAAGTTTTGTGTTCCGTTACCATCTTTGTTGGTCGCGGTTGCATTGTCGAAATTGCACGTGGTGTTGAGACTGCAAGCACGGGTAGAACCGCTCGCTTTCCAATAGCCAATGCGTCCGTAGATGCCCGTGAGCCCGAAACGATCGAACAAATACCAATCAGTTTCAACCCCATACATAAGAGGATGTCCGTTGATGATGCTGCTTTTTTCTGGAAAATTGAGGTTGTACCAATCTTTAACCGCGTCGTTGCTTGAAATCGATGGTTTGTAGGGACCCAGTCGAATTTCAAGGGCATAGTTGGTTGATTGGGCACTGGGCGACATGAATGCAGAGGCAAATGCAGAGGGTGCCCACAGGAGAAGAAATCCGATACTCACAATGCGTTTCACGCAGATCTCCTGTTTTGCAATGCACGCAATAACACAAGCAAGCATGCTGCAGCGATGATCACGCCACTTTGCCCAGCACCACAATAGCCTGTGTCCATTTCTCCTGGAAAACATGAGGCAAAATTGCATTCGGGGACGGGTGTGGCCTCTACGATCGCCGTGGGGGTGCTGCGGTTGCCCGCGAGATCGGTGGAGGTGCCACAGAATTGATAGGTTTTTCCGTTGGTAAGCCCGCTGACTTCACCGCCGCCGGCCGTGAAGGGTGTGAAAGTCCAATCACCGAGATCGGTGGTTGTGGGGCATGCATCGCTTGACGTTGCATTGTCGGGTTTGAGTCGCCAGTACGCACCGGTGTTGCTGATGGTATCGCCGGCTGCGCGGGTGACTTCGACATCCACTTTGCTATCGAGTGATGCGAGAGAGATGGAAGTGGGCGGCAATGGGGGTTTGGTATCTATATAAAAGATAAAGCTTGCGGGCGCGTCGGCGGTGGTAATGCCACTTTGTGGCCCGTTGGCGGGAACAGCCATGCACAGACGATAGATGGTTTCAGTGCCCGAAGTGGTTGCGCAAGGATCGGAAATACCATCTAGGAAATTACGCAGGGTGTAATTTTGGGCGCTATTGCGAGTATGCTCTCCAAAAATAAAGCCATTGGGAAAAATCGCGGGATTGCTTAATCCAAAAATAGTCTCGGCTTTATCGATGCTTGAAAGTTCATCGGCAATATCGGGCGTTGTATCGAATCGGTAGGTTAGATTTTTAATGTCACTCGTGTTGGGTGTGACAATGCAGTTGTTGGCGGTTGTTCGCCACATGAATATCTGTCCTGCGGTACCAGCGCTTGCTGCAATGGACATGTTCATCCGAATATCTTTATGGCCGACGGCATTGGATTCGCTCACCGCTGCTGCACACATGTTTTTGTTGACGGTGTAACAGCGTGTAGTGAAGTCCAGTGTGTTGGAATAGCAATACGTGATGAGAAAATCGCCGAGCGTCTGAAGTGTGGGTGTGAGCGTTGCTTGCGCTGTATGCAACGGAATCCATGCGAGAAGCACGATCACAAAGCCCCAACATCGCTT
This sequence comes from Bdellovibrionales bacterium, assembly GCA_005801425.1. Taxonomy (GTDB): domain Bacteria; phylum Myxococcota; class XYA12-FULL-58-9; order XYA12-FULL-58-9; family SYDY01; genus SYDY01. Next base: position 8,396 of record SYDY01000078.1, read on the forward strand.
TATCATGCGTAAGGTCTTATCGTTGGGGCACAGGGGGGTCAAGGCAATCGCGTGGATTCTAGGGCCTGTCATCAAATGGCGCTGTTTTGGTAAATGATGACAGGCCCTACGCAATGAACAATATGCATCGTTATAATGCAGAAAGAACCGCCGCCACACGTTCATCGCTCATACCATAGAAAAACTGCGCGCCCACAACATCAAAGTACGACAATTGCTTGTCTGGAGGGGTGCCTCGCTCATGGATATGATTGCAATAATTCATGACGGATTCTGGATCAAAGGGTGTGATCAGTACGTCACCCAAATCGACATAGAGATCAACAAAGTCTCTGCCAATTTGATGCTCATCACACGTGTTATCGGGTCTATCGCTTTCATGATCAAACCCCAAGGCATGACCAAATTCATGAATGGCCGTTCTTTCGACGCATCGGCGTCGTGCTGCATCGGTAACGCTGCACGCCTCTTCTGAAAAATGCTCATAATCAAAGTTGAGTACCATACCGGCATATTCGCCTGCGATGTCGGTGCCATAATCTGTCACATGGGGTGCATTCAGGCATCCATCAGGTGCGTCGGCGAGCAAAGACCAACCCCCCGTAAAAATAGCAGCCAAAACATCGCTGGAGCAGGCGTCATCGGCAACACCATCTCTGATTTGGATCCGAATCGCATGGCCGGCAAGATTGGACATTGCGCGGCATGTTCTCCACTCGGTAAACCGAACATTGATCGCATGTTCCCAAGATGCTGTGATGGCCTTTCGTACCCAAGATTTTTCCTCGTCGCGGCCCTCAAATTCCCAACACACGGGGATATCTCGATTAGGCCAAATCACTTCCGAACTGACCCAGAGGGCATCGGAGTCCACTTTTTGGGTATTGCCCTGCATGCTTGTTGTAGCCGTTTTTTCCTGACCGCACGCAATGCCGAGGCAGGCCATACCGCCGATGAACATTATTTTTTGCCACATGATTATGGCTCTTGTCGCAGCTGCAATGAGCCGGCGATCAAATAACCATAGTCTGTGCAACCATCATTATCGATCCAAATAGGTCGACGTGCCGCCAAGGCCGTTGATGCAAGACGCAACAAACCATCGGCTTGTGCATTGGGCAAAGGTGCACGTGATGTTGCAAAATAGGGCTTTGAGCATCCGTGGGCAGCAGAAAAATTCCCGCTTACGGCGATATGCACATAGCCTGCTTTATCGACCTGAACCTTGCTTACCACAGCATATTCTTGGCCATGCGCTGCATAGGATGTCGAAGGAGCCAACGTGGTGGCGAACACCGAAAATAAAAATAAGCCAAAGAAGGATCGCATGCCATGCCTCTGTTTTTGTGAGGCGGCGCGCATGATAGTATTTATTGCATCTATGGTGAATAATTCGTCAAGAAGAATACAGTTGCAGTGTTAGATATAATCTCGCACCAAGATCTCCGCGATTTGCACCGCATTGGTGGCAGCACCTTTGCGGAGGTTGTCGGCAACACACCAAAAGGCCAACGTGTTTTTTTGTTCCGGATCTTCGCGCAATCGACCGATGTACGTCGCATCGTTGCCTGTGACATCCATCTGGGTTGGAAATTCAAGCTCCGCAGGGTTGTCCTGAAGAAAAATGCCGGGCGATTCACGTAAGATCTTGCGGGCCTCTTCGGCGCTGATGGCGTTTTTAAATGTGGCGACCACGGATTCGGCGTGTCCGTTAAAGACAGGAACACGTACGCAGGTAGGGCATACGCTTAAATCGGTGTGATGCAAGATCTTGCGGGTTTCATCACGCATTTTGTGTTCTTCTTTGGTGAATGCATCATCCATAAACACATCGATATGTGGCACGCAGTTGAATGCAATTTGCTTGCTGAATTTTTTGGGTTCGATGTCAACGTTGTTGTACATCGCCTCGACTTGCGCGCCGAGTTCTTCGATGCCCAATTTCCCAGCACCACTCACCGCTTGGTAGGTCGAGACCACTACGCGTGTGAGCGTGGCATGGTGATGCAAAGGGGAAAGTGCGACCACCATTTGAATGGTTGAGCAGTTGGGGTTGGCGATGATCCCTTTTTTTGTGTGCATGGCGATGTCGGTTGGATTGACTTCAGGCACTACCAAAGGAACCTCGGGATCCATGCGCCATTGCGAGCTATTATCGATGACCACAGCGCCCGCTTTCACGGCTTCTGGGGCGAGTATTTTGCTTACGCTGCCGCCCGCAGACATGAGCACGATGTCCAAACCTTTAAAGTTATCGGCGTTGGCTTCCAACACCTTATAGGTGTGATTATTCCACATGATCTCTTCACCTGCGCTGCGTGCAGATGCGAGTGGTCGCAATTCTTCCACAGGAAATCCACGTTCTTCGAGGATCTCAAGCATTTCACGGCCTACAAGACCTGTGGCTCCAACAACACCGACGCGATAGGCTTTTTTCTTGCTCATGGGCGTTCAAGTGTAAACGTGGGTTCATAGGTTGGCAAGACATGATTTTGGACATATAGAACGATAAATGTGGGGAAAACGCGCACCATGGCTTTGCTTCGTTTTTGTGGCCTGTGCAGATGCGGAAGATCCTGCGTCGCCAGCACCCCAAGATCCAATGGCACAAACAGAATGCACACCGGGTGAAACACGTTGTGCCACTGATCAAATATCGGTGTTGCGCTGCAATGATTCAGGTGAGGGCTGGTGCTACGTGGCCGATTGCGGGGGCCCGCCATTTCAAGGACTGTGCGCCGAGGGCACGTGTGTTGCCGTGTGCGATCCCAGTCAAAAGAGTTATATGGGCTGCGACTATGTGGCGGTGGATCTCGATAACGCCAATGTTCCTTGTGGGACGGACGCGTTTGGTGACAGGCGTTATTGCAATGCGGCTGCAGGGCCGTTTGCGGTGGTGGTGTCCAATCCCGATCCGCGCATGACCGCATATGTTCGGGTGACGCGTGGTCCCCTTGCTGCGCGGGCGGCAAGCATGGCGTCATGTGAAGTACCCCCTGTGGACGAGAACTTTGTGCGTGCGGTGCGCATTCCTCCTTTTGGTGTCGCGACCTTGAACCTCCCGCGTTACGATATTGAGGGTACATGCCAAGAGCGGCGAGCCTACCGTGTGGCATCCAATGTCCCCATCGCGGCTTATCAGTTCAATCCTCTGGACAATGTGGATGTGTTTTCCAACGATGCATCGTTGTTGTTGCCCACCACTGCGCTGGGTACCGATTACCTGGTCATGACCCGCGAATCGACTTTTGATCGTCTTAAGGGCTTTGTGACCGTGGTGGGTGTGGGGCCCGATCCCGTGGAGGTGACGGTGATCCCATCGGCCGATACATTTCCCGGAGAGTCGATTGCAGGCCTTGTGGCGGGTCAAACCTTCACAACCACGCTTGGTCCCTTGGAAGTTCTTAATTTAGAAACGCTCAATGTTGGCGGCGATCTCACTGGGACACGCGTTCGTTCCAGCGGTCCTGTGGCGGTATTTGGTGGTTCAGAAGCCGCCAATGTTCCGAATATTAAGGATCAAGCGATCACGTGTTGTGCCGATCACTTGGAGCAACAAATGTTTCCACTGGATCTGTGGGGGACCACCTATGTTGCGGCGCGCAGTTACCCGCGGGGACTTGAGCAGGATTTTTGGCGCATTCTCGCTTCTGTCGACGACACCCATGTGGTCTTGGATCCGCCTGTTGTTGCGGTTCCGGTGCTTAATGCAGGGCAGTGGTTCGAGTTTGGTGCCGATGGTGATTTTTCACTTGTGGCGGATAAGCCGGTATTGCTCGGACAATTTTTGGCATCCCAGGATGCGCCCAATCCAGGAAAACAACCTGGTGATGCGGGGATCGGCGATCCTTCTTTTATGTTAACGGTGCCTAATCAGCAGTTGCGCAGTGACTATGCATTTTTAGCGCCTGATAAGTACGCAGAAGATTACATTTCGGTGGCGTTGCCTGAAGGTGAAGTGGTGCTGCTCGATGGCCAAGATATGGCCGATATTCCAGGGATTTTGCTTGAAGCCATCGGGCAATCCCATTGGGTAAGTCTAAGGGCGCCTATTGCTGATGGTTATCACCAGCTTCAGTGCTCTAAACCGTGTAGTGTGATGGTGCATGGTTACGACCAATATGTGTCTTATGGATACCCAGGTGGGATGGATCTCCGTGCAGAGGGAGATAGGTTGGACAGACGGGGCGAGACCCGGTAAACTAAGAGAGCATCACGCTTTTTGACGCAGGCGTTCAAAGTGTGGTTCCTGGTAGGGGTCGTTCGTGAACGACCCTGATTTTCTGAGGTTGAAGTAGGAAGAAAACAGGAAGGGCGGTTCGCGAACCGCCCCTACAGCAAACGGTGGAGTGTTAAACGTGGTACGGGATCTGACATGGTTAAGCACGGCACGTCGTCCAGCACGACGTTGGAAGCGCGCCGGATGGCTCGCTGTTGTGCTCATCTCCGTGAGTGCGATGGGTTTTATGTGGCGTGGCGTGAGCAATGCATCCAGCCATTCCCCATCCCTACTGTCTTCGCTGTTTGCTTCTGAACGTCCTATTGTTGATGACGGCTGGTCGCCGCTTTTGGTTGATGTCGCACCTAGTTTTGACCCCTTGATCGGTATGCAAAGTCCGGGTGTGGTGCAGCGCCTGGAACGGACACGCTTGCGAGAAGGTGAGCCCCCATCGGCTGCCTTGGCCCGGTTGGGTCTTGACCGGGACGATGTGAATCAGGTGATCGCAACGCTTGGAACGCTTACAGATTTGCGCAAATTGTCGGCCGATGTGTTGTGCGATGTGGAGTACGATGCCACAGGTCCCATCACCGTTCGGATCCAAAGTGCCTTGTTGGTTGAACATCTCATTGAACGAAAAGCGGGCAAATGGTCGGGTGTGGCCATTGATATCCCCATTGAGCGTGTGGATACAGCGGTGACAGGTGTGATCCAGTCGTCGTTGTGGCAAGCGGTCATGGATGCAGGGGGTAATGCCAATCTGATTGATGCGCTGGTTGAGATGTTTGCTTGGGATGTCGACTTTTTCCAAGAAGTACGTCCTGGCGATTCCTTTCGTTTGATCACAACCAAGCGTTTTGCTCGTGGTCGATTTTTAGGTTTTGGCGATGTGGAAGCTGCTGAGTTCCATACAGGTGGTACGGTGCATCGCGCGTTTGCAGTCCTCGAAGGCAAAGACGTCATCTATTATAACGAACAAGGCCAAAGCACCCGCAAGCAGTTGTTAAAAACACCTGTGCGCTATGGTCACGTCACCAGTGTGTTTGGCAGTCGCCGTCATCCCGTTCTCGGTTATACCCGCAATCACAACGGTGTTGATTACGGTGTGCCTACGGGGACCACCATTTGGTCGGTGGGCAATGGCCGTGTCGTTCGTGCGGGTTGGATGAATGGTTTCGGAAAAATTGTTGAAGTTCGACATAACAATGGTTGGTTGTCACAGTACGCCCACCTTTCGCAGATCTCAGTGCGTGCAGGACAGCAGATCAGACAAAAGCAACGCATTGGTTTATCGGGTGCCACCGGCATGGTTTCGGGGCCGCATTTGCATTACGGACTTAAACAAAACGATCGTTATGTGAATCCTTTGCGTCAACGCTTCAGCCGTGATGTTGCGCTTACAGGCAAATCGCTTCTTGCATTCAAAGCCCGCGCAGCCGCGCTTATGGAAGCGCTATCGCGTGTCGAAATGGCGCGTGCCCCTGTTGGGGCGACCGGTCGGTCGCCTTTGTAATCCCTCGGTCGTCGCGCAAAATTTGTAGTTGATGTGTGCGTTTGTTCTCATGTCATCATGCCTCGTTGCCGATTGCTTTTACGCTTTCTCCTTGCGTGCATTGCGCTTTCTGGATGTGAATCAGCAAACGAAGACCCCCGATGTGGCGATGGAATAAAAAACAGGGTCGAAGAAGCATGCGACGACGGTAACAGCACGACAGAATCGGCATGTGCCTATGGCGCTCAGACGTGCACCGCTTGTAATGTAAAATTGCACGGATGTTTTGACGCTTACGGGTCCTTATTGCGGTGATGCTTTGACATCCAACAACGAAATCTGCGACGACGGCAATAATACCTCAGAATCGACATGTGCCTATGGCACTCCTACCTGCTCTTTCTGCAATGCTGATTGTACGGGTGTTTTGGCGCTTATGGGTCCTTATTGCGGTGATGCTGTGACATCTAGTGAGGAAGAATGCGACGACGGTAACAACACGACAGAATTGGCATGTGCCTATGGCGCTCAGACGTGCACCGCTTGTAATGCAAATTGCACGGATGTTTTGACGCTTACGGGTCCTTATTGCGGTGATGCTTTGACATCCAACAACGAAATCTGCGACGACGGCAATAATACCTCAGAATCGACATGTGCCTATGGCACTCCTAC
>SYDY01000079.1 GCA_005801425.1 Bdellovibrionales bacterium
AATGTATTGTGTCGGATTGGTATCAGAGATCGTTTCCTGCGGTTTCAGTGGATAATAGAGGTAAGGCCCTGGATCGACGGGATCTTCAACAATGAAGAAGCGACCCGTGTGATCCAGCAACGTATGTTCAGCATCGAAATTCCCCATGCGTTGCAGCTGTTCTTGCACACCGCGTTGCGCTTCAGAGGACAGCGACGACATCTGATTTTGCATTTGCACGGGCAGAGATTGAAACGCAATGGGATCAGCAAAACCGACGGTTGAAAACAAAGTAACCACAAGCCCAACACACCCCGAAAGTGTAGGTTTCATACATCACCCCCATATTATTATTGTAGCAATAAAATATGGGTATGCATTGGTTTTAAGGAGCCTTGGATTCGCCCAGTTCCAATGTATTCTGAAGAAGCATGGCAATCGTCATAGGACCTACACCGCCAGGCACAGGTGTAATGAAACTTGCGCGCTGTGATGCCGATTCAAAATCCACGTCGCCGCAGAGTTTATCGCCCACGCGGTTGATACCCACATCGATCACAATGGCGCCTGGTTTAAGCCATTCGCCGCGCACAAGACCCGGACGACCCACCGCCGCAATCACAACATCCGCCATGGCAACTTCAGTGGCGAGATCCTGTGTTCGTGAATGGCACAGGGTCACGGTTGCATCGGCATCTAAAAGCATCGCAGCAATAGGACGGCCCACGATATGGCTTCGCCCGATCACCACCGCTTTTTTACCACGCAGTGCTATGCCCGTTTCAGCGAGCAAGCGCATGCATCCACGCGGCGTGCAGGGTTGAACACCACCCTGCCCCATCAACACCGCGCCGAGATTGGTTGGGTGCAAACCATCGGCATCTTTTTTAACATCAATGCGCAAAAGCACCGCCTGTGTATTCACCTGAGAAGGCAACGGAAGCTGGACAATAAATCCATCGATGTTGGGATCATCGTTCAGTGCATCAACCGCACACAAAACATCGTCGGTGGATGAAGAAGCAGCCAAACGATCGGTGCGTGAATAAAATCCAGCACCCTCGGCCGCACGCATTTTATTATTAACATACACATGAGAGGCCGCATCATCGCCGACAAGCAACACACCAAGGCCCGGTTTACGGCCGTGTTTTTGGACGAACAGGCGTGCCCGTTCTTCCATGGCCTTGCGAAGTTCCTGTGCCAGTTGTTTGCCGTTTAAGATCGTGGCTGTCATCGGGGCCTCGCGTCAATCGAAAGCGATGTGTTTCCCCCGGAGCCATGCGAACAGGCGCTGTAAGGCCCAAGGGCACGGCCTTTACACCATGCAGATCCGATGACGTCAATTGCCAGGGTGGAATAGCCTGCACAAAAACCTCAACGTCTGAGGTTTTGGGTAGGATGTGGATGATGAGATCGCCCGAAGCGGGCGGGACGCCCGCGCTCCCAGGCCATTTCCAGGTACTGAGCGCCGTGGCTTCCACATGGACGGACCGATGATCATTTTTTTTTAACCGCGCATCGATACTCCATTCTTCAATGGGGGTATCGTTCCATGCGACGCGAAGTCCCGACAATGCCTGCTTCGTCATGGCATGGGCCTGGGGCAAGATCCCCAATGCGCCTTTGCGCGAAATGGCCGTACGGCTTAAAATCCCCACCCCCGCGTCGTCCACTTGAAAAACAAAGGACAGATGGGTTTTGGCAGAATGAGCGTGCGCCTGCCATGCACTTAAGATGGCAACAACAACAATCAGTGATGGCCACTGATGTGCATAAAGACGCGGCGAATATCCCATGGCCAATCTCCCTTGCTTTCAGGCACTGTTTGCTCAGAAGCCACACTGCGACCGACGCTACGCCCTGGGGCTCGCGCAGCACATTGTTCTTTGGTCAACGCCTTGGGTGCTGGCCCAAAAGATACCGTGTTGCCGGGTGGATCAAAATGACCGTCGTTGTCGACATCAAGCCAAATGGGATTGGTCAACGCATAGGCATAAACTTTTTGAACAAAATCAGGCGACAAAATACCAGCAGCAAAGGTGGACCCACCGCCTGTTAATGATCCCGTGATCCCCGTCAATGCCTCGCTGATATTCGCAGGTGGCGTTTCATTGGGCGTGGCCACCGGGAACATGCTGTGTGTGCTCACCGCTTCGGCCACCAGCACCACGTCTTTCGCCACACTAAAAGTCCGCACCACCGTGTATTCTGAATTTTGCCCAGCACGGCTTCGATCGACAGGGACGCTATGAATGATTTCTCCATTGGCATAAATGTTGATGGTATCCACACTGATCCACGGCGCCGTACGCAAATCGAGAACCACCGTCACCGTTTTGGTATCATCAGAACCAGGCAAGGGCACCAAACTCCCCTGGTGCCACTCCTTCTTGCTCGCATCACGCACACGCAGCAACAAAAAGGGCCCGGTGCTTATGGTGACCCGTTGCGATCGAAACGCATCGACAAGATCGCGGTCAGAGAAAATCCCTGGGTGGCCATCGCGATTTCTCCCATTGCTATCTCGCGTCACGTGAAAATAGGTTCGCGGATTTCCAATTTCTTCGCCCGTATCATGGCTGTCAGAATTGCCTGTTGCAGTAATACGCAATCCACGGTTGAGTAAATGCAACCAGTCATCGACCGCCCCTGGATACTCGTGTTGTCCATTGCTATCCAACAAAATTTTTCCAGCACCGTTTTCGGGGTGACCCCCATTGCAATCAGAATCAAGAATTTTGGTAACCGCCGCGTCCGGCACGTCGATTGGCACACGAAAGGGATGATTCATATCCATGCGCTTGCCGTTGAAGACTTCGATGGCATCAAAATTCACCGAGAATTTTCCAGCCGCGAATTGCTTGGTCGTGACATTGTTGGGCGAAAAATACGATCGCGTATCGGGATTAAGAATCGATGGTTCGCCAGGAGGCTCTGCCTCCATCGTATACGAATTCGTATAGTATTGATGAAAATATCCCAAAATAGCATCACGCGGATGATTGACCTGAATAATCGTATTTTCAGATCCTAAGCTCCCGATAGCACGCAGCGACGAAAACAGTTGATCGGGCGAGCATTGTACCCAGTCAAACGCAATACCGCGCGCTTTCTCGCCTTGTGCAGGAAAACACGATTCCACAAAGGGGAAATGAGAGGGTGTATCCGGTGTGTATTTGAGAGGAAAACCATTAAAATGGCCCATCTCCAAAGTCGACAATTCAACACCCACCACGTTGCGTACCCAATCGTTCAATCCCAACATACCAATGGTCGGACGATAATCGGTGATCACGTTGTGATCGGTCGACACCAACACTTCAAGACCTTCGGCCGCTGCAGTGATCACGCGGCTGTCAAAGGCCATGCTCGAATCAAGCGATGCGCCGCCATGCACGTGAAAGTCTGCCGACAGATAATCATCGGTATTGATTGCGCGTAGCAACTGCACACGAAATGGTGTTGTTTCACCTGCCTTCAGCGTCACGCCTTCTTCAACATGCAGCGTGTATTCGGGACCATGGGAAATATAAATTTGATACGTACACTTGGCATCGCCATCACAGCGCGATGGCCGCACAGGCAACACCGCAAAACCATTGCGTGCAAAACCTTGGGCTTGAATAAACTGTCGCTTGCGTTGCCCCACAGGATCACGCCACGTCAAGTCCGTGGGTTTGCGTGATGCGCCCAGATGAAATTGAAACAAAAATTCTTTGGGGTCGAGTTCATCATGCTGCGAACCATACTCACCCACCACGGTCACTTTGGCGGGAAGAGCACGGCCATCGCCATCACGCACGTCGACCATCAAAATGGCTGGATCCGGCAACCGAATATAGGACCATTCGGTATCCCCTGCCGCATCGATCGTAAACGTAAAATTCGCATCGGGTGTTTCAGGGAATGGATAGCGGCCTTCGGATGTTACCTGGTAGGTATACGTTCCAGGCTCAAGTTCTCCCACAAATTCACCCAATGTATTGGTACGCATCTGATTGTAGGGATTGCCATCCTGGTCAAAAATATGAACCCATGCGTTTTGTATGGCTTGGCCTGTGTGTTCGCTTAATATTTGTCCCGCAAATGTTCCTGTCGCAATCCCTCGAATTTTGTAAAGTTCATCGCGAATGGACGACACATCGCCATTCCCCACAATAAAGTAACGTGTGTACTCAAACGTATCGCCAAAATTTTCAAGCGTCGGTGGTACTTCATACATCACCGCAGCAAATGCGCTGATCAAAAAAGGAACCAGCATGCTGTGCTTGGTGATTTTTGCTTGGGGATCACGACCGTAATAATCGCGATTACGCCATGTATAATTGCGTTCACTGTCACCGACGGCAAAACCGTAACTCACATCATCACCGGCGGTTGCCAAAAAGTCGGTCACCATGCCTGGAAACAAAAGCGTGCTTGGCGCAGGATTGGGCGGGGGCAATTTGTAGCTTTCTTCCACTGCAAATCGCAGATCAAACCCAATGGGCTTTTTATTGCCAAGTCGCGCTTGGTGCTCAGGCCGTCTACTTACCGAACCTGGGGCAAAAATCGTATTGCCACCCCCAAAGAGCGCGACCTCCCCTAAAGGAATATCGGAATTGACCAAATCAAGGCCTTCAGGAAGTGCGGATTCCAAAGTCGCCGCACTGCTTGTTGGAAATGTTAAACGTTCGTTGGACTGGCTGATCAAACGCCCCACCACGCGCACATGGGATGCACCCGGTTCCAAAATATAATCGGTTTCAAAAAAAACAGATGGCAGCAGATTGCTTAATAGAAAATGGGCCATGGTGAGAAAATCACCGCCTTTGGCCCGTGTACGGATCACAGCGGCTTTGCCGTCGCTGCCATCGTTGATTACTTCAATACCTGCAAGATCGACTGTTTTATTCTGTGCAAGATCAAAACGCTTTTGATCGTCCACATCAAAGGCTTGCAAAAAAAGGGCAGGAAACAATTCTCCGAAATTGTCGAGGCCAAGCCCACCCGATCCGTCAACGCCCGTGGATGGGCGAACAATATCGGCATCAATAATACCGCCACCAAAAACACCAAATCCCCGCGACCATCCTTGGTCTTGAATGATCACACGGATGCGATCGTTGCCAAGGATGTAATCCCCCACAGTACCAATGGCACCGGGTCCACCGATCAATTGTTGCGATGTGCTCACGCGCGCAGCGTAGGCATGGGGATCGGTGTTTTCGCATGCGAGAAAACACATCATTGAGAAGAATAAAACGATGTAGGGGCGCTTCGCGAAGCGCCCGTGCAGCATTTGAATCAAAGTCTTATTGGGCGGTTCACGAACCGCCCCTACAGCGGGGGTCATGTTTGTTCTCATCGGAACAATACCTGCCCCGCCAAGGCCACGATATCATTGGGGATGGATCGTCCGCCTTCTTCAAGGCTTCGTGTGTAATCAAGAAGCATGATGATAGGCCAGTTGCTTGGTGCATAACGCAGGCCCACCGTATGATGCATCACCCGTGCGAAGTCTTCGCTGGTGCCTGTGCCTCCGGTGCGACGAAACCGTGGATCGTAATAGGCATAACGATAACTCAAAAACAGATCATCCCACATAGGGATGATATTCACCGAAAGCTGCGCATGGCCACCGAGGGCATGCTCTTTTACATTCCCGATATCGCGATCGGTGAGTTGATAAATAACCTGTCCACGAAATCGAAACATCCACCGGTGTCCACGAAAATGAAACATCCGCCAGTTGACCGTCGCATCGAAACTTGCGGCGCCCACGTCATCGGAAATTTTATCAGGCGCATTGCCCGAGCTTACACGATTGTAAAAGCCACCGATGCCCAATACCGAATACAAACCTTCTGTCTTTTTATTGTTTTGGGTCGCTGGACCTTCTTCGTCACCGTTCTCTTCTTTTCCCGTGGTCAATGACATGCGGGCGTACACTGCCGGCAAATCGTTGTCGTTGAGCGACATCGTCGCTTTGCTTCCGTTGGTCACGGCAAGGGCGTATTCGAGACTTTGACGCCTGGACAATGCCTGTGAACCCGAGAGCATCATGCCCACTTGATACCCCTGATCAAAACCATGGAGATCGTTACCGATGCCTTCATTGCGCACCACACCACGCGATTCCAAAGCACGACGCACAAAATATTGCTCAAAGACAGGGGTTAACGATTCCATATCAAACGGCGGTTTGAAACGCCCAGCCCACAGCGTGGCCAGATTATGAAATTTAAAACTCAAATAGGCGTTTTTTACCCCCACCGTCACTTCACCCGACGGACTGTTGGCATCGGTGTAACGAACCACCGAGGCATCAAGACCGATACGTGCATAGAGTCTTTCTTTGTATGAAGCACGCAGATTGATGCGCGCATCATCGATCCCAAAACCGTCGTTGCGCCCAACGTTGGGATCGCGCACGCTTTCGTTATCGTCCTTGGTCGGAATAAAAAAGAAACGACCTGCCGTGCTGGTTGTAAAACCTGCCGTCAAATAACCGTCAAATGAAAGTTTAAAACCATTTTTGGTGGTAAGCGCTGTGATGCCCGGCGGTGGCGTGGGGGCTGGCGCTGGGGCGACCGAAGGCGTAAGCACAACAGGAGGTGCCGGAACTGCCACAACGGGCTCCGCAGGAACCACGGGCTCACCGGGGGATGCGGCTGTTTGTGCAAGGGCCAGCGAAGAAAAAAGAAGAACAAAACAACACAAAGCAACACCAGCACTTCTCCCCATTACAAACCACCTCAACTATATTTTGCTGCTACGAACATGCATTTCGTGCACAGAACATACATCAGCTGTCAATGGGATTTTGTGAAGCGCGAATAACAATCATAATAAGAAAAATAACAAAAAAAAGAGACGGCAAAGTTCAAAGAGATTCTATTGCTGCAAACAATGCTGCCTTTTCTTTCACACGCGCAATCACATCTTCGAGCGGAACGCGACGGTACAGATTGTTTTCTCCCATCGGGTACCAGCTCAACGACGATGTTTTTCGAACATCACCTTCCCAATCGGATAAAAGAATACCCATTCTAGTTCCATCAGCACATGGAGAAATACCACCCAAGAATCCCACGTGCTCGGTACTCATCGGAACGCCGGATTGGATATCGATCTCCATAACGATGTCAGCCCAATGGGCATCGGTCACCGTGCTGTGTGCCGTAATCCACTCCCCCGGGCCATCCATCCACGCAATGCCTGGTGCACAATAGCGCGTATCGCTGCACACGAGATCGCCTTCATCATTTTCTTCATCGGCATATTTTTCATCTTCTTCAAGATAAAAGCAGTGAACCTCATGCGCTGTCAGAAGTTTAGCGGCGACCAATTCACTCAAAACAAACGATGCACAATTTAAAGGTGTTGGTGCGGGCAAAGGCGACGGAAACGATTGACCGCCCTCGACTGCCGTAGCAAGCCAGGTACGAAATGGATATGGCGCCTCCACATAGGCTTCAGGGAAAAGGTCATAGGGATCATGCGGAATAGAATAGCCTGACAATACTTCGTAATCTGCTGCCCTCGGGAGGGTCAAAGCAATCAACTCTTGATAGGGCATTGTACGTGGTTCACCCCACACAATCCCTTGGGCACGACGATGTTCAGCGCTCTGAAGGATCCCCATACGCGTTTCCAGTGAAATCGCAGGCACCGTGGTTTTGGGACGAGCATCCGACGCAGGAATAAATTCTATGGTTCTAATATGGGACACCATGCGCAAGTGTACAAACATGGCCGAAGAAAATCAGGATATTGTTGGCGAAGGATGTTTGGGCACCTTGCGCACATCACACGATACTCACACCAAAGCCGCTTTAAAGCTTGGCACAGGTGCACGGTATTCTTTAAGAAGCGCTGTGATATTTTCTAACGTTCCACGTTTGCGGCAATAGAGTTCACATGCATCGCCAAGCTGCAACGCGGGTTTGCCATGGCCTGCCAGAAGCTCGCCCATACGAATGGCAATATCGTGACTATGCGCTGCCGCATATTTAGCATAATCCGTACGCTGATTTTGCGACACATGGGCATTGATGGCCAAAGCCTTCCCCGCAACATCAGCCGCCGTTCCAGAAACGATGGTATTGGCCTCATGGTCTCCCAAACGGCCCCATGGGGTTTCTGCAATCATGAGTGTGAAATCAAGTGATGGATCTTCACGCAGCATCGCTTCCATGGCCATCAAAGCAACCTCTGCCGATTGTCTGTGCGTTGCATGCAAATCGTTTGGTGGAGGGATCACTACAATATTGGCCTCACTTTTCTGCAAAGCTTCGCGCATACGTTGCACATCGACCTCATTGATATGTTTCGTATCATAAAGCGGCAACGCCAAACATTCGGCCTGCACCCCCAGAGAGGCGCCTTCAAGCAACGCTTCATCACTGCGTATTTTAGCGCGTTCGGCATCGTTTTGGGTGCCTGGAATTTCAGCACGTGCGCCCGTCGTGGCCACCAAGATCTGTGGTTTTCCGCCATGTCTTTTCACATGCTGCATCAAGACAGACGCACTGATGGCGCTATCGTCGGGATGGGGAGAGATCACAGCAATATTTTGTTTCCGCATAGGATTGTTCTTATCGACAACGCAAAATCCATTGACAGGCAATGCAGATGCACGCTGTTGCCCAGGGACACGCACCGACGTGATATGCTGCAACGTGTCTTCACAAACCATCGCGGTGACGGAGGGATGTTCACGCAGCCATGTCACGGGCCATGTGGAGTCCACGGGCCCAGACAGCAGCGCATGCACAGCTGCCGATTTACTCGGGCCATTGGCCAAAAACAAAATTTGTTTGGCACACAGAATCGTCTCAATACCAACCGACAGTGCCTTCGTTGGAACACGTTTCGGATCATTCCCATAAAAATGTTTGTTTACATCGATGGTACTTTGTTCAAGCGAAACAATGCGCGTCACACTGTCCCGTGCCGATCCTTTTTCATTAAATGCCACATGCCCTTCGACCCCGACGCCAACAATCCAAAGATCCGGAGGATGCGAACGAACAAACGATTCATAGCGATGTGCTTCTGCCACCAAATCAGACGCCATACCGTCGGGGATATGCGTATTTTTTGGATCAATACCCAGCGGCCCAAAAAGATTGTCTCGCATCTCATGGGCATAATCGGCATTGCCAACATAGGTATCGAGATTGATCCAAAGAACCTTCTCTCGCACCTCGGATAACAGGGATTTGAAATCACCCGATGTTAACTGTCGCACAATTTCGGCATACGTCGCACGGGGCGTCGATCCAGTGGCACAACCGATCACCGGATTGCGACCAGCCGCCAGCGCCTCTTCGATCGTTTTCAACACCAACAGCGCTGCTTTTTTCGCCATCGCCGCAGGGTCCGCGCAACGTACAAGCTTCGGTACATGCGTAGGGTTCACAGGAAATGCCGGGGGCTGCACTGCAATCTTCGACGATGCTGGGGCATGCATCGGCAGCGTCAACTCCCATCGCCTTTTCTGCGCCGGCGTTACATCGATGGCCAATGGCCCTATGGCCACCCGTTTATGTTGAATAAAATGATGACTCGGCGGAAAAACCGTAAATTCCGATGTTTTTGCTTTTTCGACAGACCCCATGATTTATTCTCCTACGCGGCCTGCTCACCTATGCAGTCTTAATCAGAATTGTCAAAACAAGACCGTTGTGGCGGGAAATGCGTGGATGATAGCTGACTGTGTTACTTCGCCCGCTGACACGGGCTCGCAATGATGGATCTTAGATCAAACGTCCATAGCGTTTGCCGCATACCATGCAGCTTTTTCCTTCACACGCGCAATGACACCTTCGAGAGGAACGCGACGGTACAGATTGTTTTCTCCCAAGGGACACCAGTTTAATGTCGATGTTCTTCGAACGGAGCCTTCCCAATCCGATAACAAAACACCGGTACGTCCGCTTCCATTGGGGTCTTGGCCAATACCCGTAAAAAATCCCACGTGTACTGTGTACATCGGAACCTCGGATTGCGTATCCACCGCCATCACGATATCCGCCCACTGGTGGGCATCAGACGCTATATTTTGCGCAGTAATCCATTCTCCCGGACCATCCATGCTGCCGATGATGGACGAGCAATAACGTGGATCCGTACAATCGCCCTCATTTTCATCATCGATATCTTCGTATCCATATTTTTCATCTTCTGCGCGATAAAAAAGATGAACTTCTTGTGCAGTAAGAAGTCTCGCAGAAACCAATTCGCTTAAGACAAAAGAGACGCAATTCAAAGGTGTGGGTGCAGGCAACGGTTGCGGGAAATGATCGCCTGTATCGGCGGCGGTTTCGAGCCACTCTCGAAAAAAATAGGGCACTTCACCATAGGTCTGACCAGGAAGACGATACGCCGAATAACCCGTCAGTGTTTGGTATCCAAGGATTGCGGGGGCTTCCAACGTCATGAATTTTTCATCGGGCATCATGCATGGTTTGCCCCATACAATCCCTTGGGCCCGTCGATGCTGAGCACTTTCAATGATCCGCATTCGGGTTTCTACTGCAATTTCAGGCACAATGATTTTTGGCGGTGCGCCAGCAGCAGAAACAAATCCAATTGTTCGAAAATCACATCGAGAAACCATGCCGAAAGATACAAACAGGTCAAGAGAAAATCTGGGCTAAACCACAAACGTCGGTTGATTGTTGATGAACGATGTCTGGATAAAGCAAAGCATTGATTGCAGTGATGGAAAAAAGGAGCGGGACTGAGAAAACTCCCAATCCCGCCCCAAACCCAGGATGAACTATTCTTAGTAAAAACGAACCTGAGACTTAATAGTCTTCAGGAGCCTCCATACGTGGTTCTTTGGTCATTCTACCTCCTGCGCCTGCATCGCGATGTGCAGGCCCCTGCCCATGTGGCTTAGCACCAGGCGCCTGCTTGTCCTGGCGTGGATTCACATCGCCCTGCTTCCCAGGGACCTGCGTGCCACGTTCTGAATCTGCGGGGCGTTTTGTGGTATCTGGACGGTTTTGATTGCCTTGATTTGTACTCATAATATATCTCCTAATGAAGTCATAACACCTACATATCTTCTCATATGTAAATAAAATTTGTGCAAAAAAATTCGTGTTTGATCCATATTTTTTTAGGGGGTACGTGTTAACACTAAATTCATGACCTCATCCTCACTTTTCGCAAGCGTGCGTGAAGCCGCAGAAACGGCAATATGGTCCCGTGGGATCGAGCATGTTCGCGGTGAACGTGTTTCCATTGCGGAACAAAATGCAAACAATATCGATGTTCGCGTGCTGGAACCTGGACGTCCCATCGCACGTCACGTTGTTTTGTACCCAAAAACGAATGACTGGGAATGCAATTGCATGGATGGTGATGATCCATGCCAACATGTGACTGCCGCAGCCATTTTTATCAAACAAAACCCCAATGCGACGGTATCCACAGCGCCCACGCGCGCAAGCGTTGCTTACAAATTTATAAGTAAACAAGGTGCACTCACGCTTACGCGACATCTTGCGTGGAAAAATAACACCGCACCGCTCCAAGGTTCTGTGGTCGGAACATCGCCCGAAGGTATGCCGCCCATTGATGCCACCGATCTTGATGTACGCATCGAAGGACTTCTCATCCAAAACCGAAACGCCGGCTCTGTTCTTGCCGGTGCACAGCTTCGCACCCTGCTCTCCTTGCTGATCCAACATCCGAGGGTTTTCCTCGACGGTGAATCGGTCCAAGTCATCGAACCCGTGGCAGGCGTACGGGTGCACCTTGCGCGCATACCTTCCGGCATGCGTCTTTACGCAGAACAAGATCCCAGCATCCGCCGTGTATTCGACGGTGCTGCCCTCACGCCCAAAGGTTTCTGCAGCATCAACACGCCACCGCCAGGCATCGATGTTGGCGCTCTAAAGCGTGGCATGGTGTTTTCAGATAACGACATGCCCATGCTTGTGGGCGAACTTTTGCCAAAGATACAAACGTGGTGCCCTATTGAACATCACGACGTCATGCTCCCCACGCTGATGCAAGGCTTAAAACCACGCATTCATATTGACGACGAAAAGGCACAGAACGGCGTTGTGGTGCTTCCTACGATTGTCTATGGCGATCCACCCATTGCACGCATCGATGGTGAACACTTGCATCTTGTGGGAAACATCGTTCCTGTGCGCGACAAAACAGCCGAGCGTATTCTTGCAGAACGCTTGCAACGACAAACCGGTTTAAAACCAGGATATAAACAACGCCTCACAATCCAAGAAACCATTGCATTGGTGGACGGTTGGCACGATTTCGATCCATCTGAACGCCACACACTTAGCGGCGACCTCACCCATACATTTTTTATGGCCGGCGATTTACAGCCCGGCTTTGATCAACACGGCATCAATTTTTCAACCAACAAAAACGGGCATGCCAATCCCTCAGACGTACTTCAAGCATGGAGAAGCAACGAACCACTCGTCAAATTACTGGACGGTGGCTTTGCAAAAATCCCACAGGCCTGGCTCGATGCACATGGATCGGCCCTTTTGGACATTTTTGAAGCAAGCGACGCAAATCCAACACTCGGCGCACTTGTGAAAGCAAGCATGGCCTCGGAATTTAGCGACCGCGTTCCGGAAATACCAACTGCCCTACGCGATCTCATGCAAGATCCGGCTGAGCTTCCCCTTCCACCCATTCCTGAAGCAACCATCCAAGCCCTGCGACACTACCAACAAGATGGCGTACGTTGGCTGTATGCACGCGGAAATCATGGATTGGGCGCATTGCTTGCCGATGACATGGGTCTTGGGAAAACGCTGCAAGCCCTTTGTGCTGCGCAAGGCCGTACACTGGTCGTATGCCCCACCAGCGTTCTTTCTGCGTGGCTTAACGAATGCACGCGGTTTCGCCCAGATTTTCAAGGTCACATTTACCACGGTGCAAAACGTGAACTTGATGAACGCTATGACGTCATGATCACATCCTACGGACTTCTACGGCGCGATCTTGACCAAATAAGCGCCATTGCATGGGACACGATAATTCTCGACGAGGCACAAACCATTAAAAATCCCGAGAGCCAAGTGGCCCAAGCGGCCTATCAATTGCGTGCACAAAGACGTATCGCGCTGACTGGCACGCCCATTGAAAATCACTTGGACGATTTGTGGAGTCAATTTCAATTTTTAAATCCAGGTCTTTTAGGAGGTCGCAACGACTTTCGCACCCGAACCATTCAACCGATGCAAGCGGGCGATCTCCGGGCACAAAACCGTTTGCGCGCACGCGTGATGCCATTGCTTTTGCGCCGTAAAAAAGTGGAAGTCGCCAAAGAATTGCCATCACGTACCGTGGTGACGTTGCAATGCACGTTATCACAAAACGAACGACAACTTTACGATGCGGTGTACGCCGCAACCGTTCCTGGTGTTCTTGCACAACTGCAAGAAGGTCAAGGGGCGATCAACGCACTTACCGCATTGATGCGCTTGCGTCAGGCCTGTTGTCATACGGGATTACTTCCTGGACAACATGCAGAAACATCGTCAAAAATTATCGTATTGCTTGAACAGCTTACAACACTCACCGAAGCAGGCCACAAGGCACTTGTATTCTCCCAGTGGACAGGCTTTCTCGATCTGATCGAGTCCCATCTCGTCAACGCCAACATCAATTTTTTACGCATCGATGGGAGCACCAACAATCGCGGTGAGGTTGTGGAAGCATTTCAACGCGATGATGGCCCCCCAGTGATGTTGATTTCTCTCAAAGCAGGCGGCACAGGCCTTACGCTTACCGCGGCAGATCATGTGTTTATTTTGGATCCTTGGTGGAATCCCGCCGTGGAAGATCAAGCGGCCGACAGAGCCCATCGTATTGGACAAACCAAGCCTGTTCTCATTCAACGTCTGGTTGCAGAAAACACCGTAGAAGAGCGTATTTTGGCGCTACAAGACAAAAAACGAGCACTTGCCTCATCGTTGCTTGATGGTGAACCCGGCGGTGTTGATCTTA
This sequence comes from Bdellovibrionales bacterium, assembly GCA_005801425.1. Taxonomy (GTDB): domain Bacteria; phylum Myxococcota; class XYA12-FULL-58-9; order XYA12-FULL-58-9; family SYDY01; genus SYDY01. The sequence continues at coordinate 13,972 of SYDY01000079.1, forward strand.
CGCGCGATGAGATGATGCAGTTATTTCAAGATTAATCCGAATCCCATTCATACGCCCCAGTGCTCCAACCGGTTTCGAGTTCACCCCCAGATGGACTGCGTTTCACACCTCTGAGATCCGTCGCCCCAGGATACTCTGAAGACAGATTGAGACCCATGGTATCGATGCATGGCGACGATTGAGGACCTGCCAAACACGTTTGCCTCCAAGTGTTATTGTACGGGCTGTCAAATATGCCACCCACAAGATAAAAAGGAAACGTATCGGTACTTTGATCGAATTTAGAATCATTGCCATCGTACCAAGATTCTAGCAAATAAAACGATGCATCATAGTCACCTTTTTCATGGCGATTGTGATTCAAGAGAGGGTACACACAATCATCGTTCCGCGATCTGCAGGCCACCCAAACATTTCCAAAAAGATCGTTGTTTTGGACTTTCGCATCGGACTGATCGGTCCACAACACAGATCCATTAGAAACATCGATTGTATTGTTGATGATCTTAGGTGTTGTGCTAGCACTCATTCGAATGCCATGAAGGCTCCAATTGCCTGTAATAGCAATATGATTACCAAAAATCAGCGTATCCCCAGAATTTTCTTGCAAATAGATCCCTGTGGTTGAATTCGTATCATTCGTCGTAGTCACATTCACATGATTACGCACTATTTCCGAACCCGAACCATAGACGTTGAGGATCGTTAATACTTCGGTCGTCTCATAATCAATCACATTATGGGCAAACAACATCGACGCATTTTCTTCGATCACCACTTGGCCTGTAATACGCAAACCATTCACCACGGTATGCGCTGTCCGACTCTCGCCGTTCACCGTCAAACGACCATTTAGAATCGCGGTGCTGCCCGAACCAAACAATGAAACTGCTTTGCTTAGCGTAATATTTCCCGCGTAGTCGCCACTGGCGACCAAAATCCGGTACCAATGCGTATTGCTTGCATTGACGTTGGCGGCCGTTACGGCGCTGGTGATTGTTTTGAATGGTGCGGAAATACTTCCATCTTCTGTTGATACAACAGAAGCACTGTTCACATAATAAAACGTCACCTGCAATGTTGATGCATCACTCAAATTCCCAGCTTCGGTACCAAGCACTTTGGATTTGACTGTAACCGTGTCTTGTTCCGAAGGAAGTATTAAAAACGTATCGTTGTTGTATTGCGTAGAATTCTCTACAGGCTCAGTGCCATCAACCGTCACCACCATATTGCTTCCCCCGCGCCATCCCAATAACCGGGGATCGTTCTTAAAACGATGAGGGCTGTATGCGGTGGGGGCTTGCGGACGGACAACACACACTATCCCATTCCCCGTGTAACCTTCATTGCACGCACAGGTAAAGCCATCTAACCTGTCTGTGCATGTGGCGTTTGTATCGCAATCATCGGTGTCATTTTCACATTCATCAACAACCGCACGAGGCGTTTCCGCCACATGGTCATTGGATTTTTGACACGCACCCAAGAGCATAAAAAAGCAACAGACCACCGCCCCGTGCACACGATTCCCCATAGGGTTAGGATAGCCTATGATTCATGCGCACCAATAAAGCTGCAACACTTCTTGTATTGCGAACCCAGCGCCACAGATCTAACATGAAAAGATGACTCCTAAAATCTTCCCAACTCTAAACGAAGCATCTGCCCGACCCCATCCTCATCAAGAAGCGCTGGACATACTTGGGCAGAAAAAATCAACCCCACTGTCACAGGCGACAGACGCTCTTTTATTAGACAATCAGCCCATGCCGCGGAGCACGCTTCCACTTCACCCAAGTCCTTCCCCGCAACCAAGCAAGGCAGGGATCAGCACCCGTCTCCCCAAGCCGCTGCTGCCGCAATCCGAAGAGATCCTCAATATCTTTTGTAAAGCACCATGGAAACAGACCGACACCCTGCCCCCTCGCCATCATCACACTGATATCGCGTATCAACTTGCGTTAGAGGATCAAGATCCCGTGAAAGGTTTTCTGGCACAATATATCAACCAACATCAGCCCGGAGTGCTACCTGACCGCGCTACGCTTGTATGCATGCACGCGCATCTTGTTGCGCAGGTATCTGTATTCTCCAAAATATGGAGCGAAACGCTTGTATGTATCAGCAAAGAGGGAGTCACATTCTACCTCACACGGGAGGTAGAATGTAATCCCGTGAAAGTACCAATATGGAAAAGTCCGTACGGAATGCTCAAAGGCAACCTCTCAACGAAGTACAACGAATACGTTACTCCGGATATCAGAACACTTGGCTCGTTATGCGATCCTAATGCATTGCATACATCATCGCATCCTTCAGATTTCAAATTACATCCGGAGTTCTGGGATACGGATTGGCAAAGAAAAGGGGAAGGCGAAAGCTTTTACAGAGATTCACGACCAAGAACAGCCGCCATGGTGCATGAAATATTTCTCCTCGGAAACCTGCCCAAAGACGCATTGATCATCGATATGGGGTGCGGCAAAGGGGAACTTTTGCATTTGATGATGAACGGCTATTTTCCAGCGCATATGATGCCCGAACTTCAGTTTTTTGGGTTTGATTTCAGCCGTTCGAGCATCGCAGAGGCGCGTACAAAGGCCCCTCAAGACACTCGCGGAAAATTTTGTCATGGCAGCATTGATGATGTTGAAAAGCTGCTTGCAGCAATCTATCCCGATGGCAAACGGCCCCATGTCATCACCGTCTCAGGTATTTTCACAACCGGCGTGACAACCCAACAGCAGTCGATCCATGCGCTGCAATCATGTCATCGCATCTTAGCGCCTGGGGGATTTATCATCATCACCGGTCTTGAGGCCTCCCATCTCAATGTGGACGATTTTAAGATGACTGGATTTGAGGTTCTCCACGAATTTAGTCCTGTGACGCGATCCTACTTCTACGTGTTACGCAAATCGTTGCACGCAGATGCCAGCCCTGCATGATCTCATCACAACGATGTATTATACCGAATCTGTTTGATTTGAATGATTAGGCTGGGTTGCTTCGCCCCGTGGGCTCGCAATGACGATTTTTTTTCAAAACTATCCAATATGTGATGTGACCAAACGACAGTGCTTCACAAAGTGGAGTGGAGATGAAAATCAACGCAGCTAAGTACTCCGCGTAACATCAGTTACAAATTTGGAATAACGTTCAATCCGTCTCAACCGCCCCGATGCTCCAACCATGTCCCGAACCATCACCCGTACGAGGCGCACCGTTGAGATCCGTAGCGCCTGGATAATCTGACGAAAGGTCGAGGCCTGCGGTGTTAACTCCAGAATTATCAAGGTCAGAGCCTATGATACTATGGTCAGCATACTGTAAATTATCAATATCGACCTTAGTTGCGTACTCCGTTCCGTCCGTGTAACCCGTTTTGAGTGCCGTACACTGCGTGTACTGATTGGTATCCAGTATCCGAGGAAGATGAGATGCACTTTCGATAAGAACACAGAACCCTCCTCCGATGATTTTATTATTTTTCACCGTGGCATTCTTCGTACTAAGCCAGAGGGTTGCCATGCTGGCCCCCTCAGGAAGTGTGAATGTATTATTGATAATTTGTGAGTTTTCGCCACCCGAATTATAAATGCCAATTCCATTGCTAGCATTGACTGTTATATTATTCCCAAAAACGACAGTATCTGAAGTCAAAAGCGCTATCGCCGTATAACTATTGCCCGAGATATCATTGCGAATTATTTCCGTATTCGCACCCGATATATTCACATTACGTATACTGGCGCACGTACTGCACGTCACTGTATTGTGTGACAACAACACAGAGGAAGAGGACGCAACAACGACGCCTTCCATGATATTCAAACCATTCACCACAGTATACGCTGTGTTACTCTCACCATTCACCGTCAAACGACCATTAAGAATCGCATTCGAACCGGAAGCAAACAAAGATACAGCCTTAGTAAGTGTCACATCTTCGTTGTATGTCCCATTCGCGACTATAATCCGAAGCCATCGCTGAGGAGATACGACGTTAATATATCCATTCACTGCTTCGGTGATTGTACGCAACGGCGCATCAAAACTACCGTTTTCCATAGAACCAGAATAATTTGAATCCACATAATAAAACTTGATAAACAACGTCGATGTGTCACTCAAATTCCCCGCTTCAACGCCAACACTTTTCGCTTTAATGGTGACCTCATCACTTGTCCCATCGAGTCTCAAAAATAATGTTGCATTGTAATCCGTTGAATTTATGTTGGGCTCACTGCCATCTGTCGTCACAACAATACGGTTTCCACCGCGCAAGCCCAACAAACGAGGATCGTCCTTAAATCTATGGGGACTGTAAAATATTGGAGCCGACGGCGGCACGCCACATTGGACACCATTACCACGGTAACCATCATTGCAAGCACATGTAAAACTGCCAGCCGTATTTGTGCACGTGGCGTTGGCATGGCAATTGTCGGTATCAAGCTCGCATTCATCATCATCACTGCAGGTTGTGCCATCGCCCGTATAACCATCATTACAAGCACATGTAAAACTGCCAGCCGTATTTGTGCACGTGGCGTTGGCATGGCAATTGTCGGTATCAAGCTCGCATTCATCATCATCACTGCAGGTTGTGCCATTGCC
>SYDY01000080.1 GCA_005801425.1 Bdellovibrionales bacterium
AACCCACCGTGGTTCGCGGCTTCTCAAAATAAACGCGCATCACCACAATGATATGCTCACGCACTTCATCGGCCAAAACGCGCAATTTTTCAGCATAAGCCAAACCCGCGACGGGATCATGAATAGAACAAGGCCCAACTATCACGACCAAGCGACGATCATCACCACGCAGCGCTGCCCGAATATGTTCACGTGCTTGCAACACCGTGTGCATTGAAGCGGGTGTGTTGGGATATTCGTCACAAAGCGTCTCCGGTGAATCAAGAAGTTCAAAACCGGAAACACGCAGATCTTCAATTCGACCGTCCATATGAGATGATTATAGGACCTTTTCACACCCCATGCCAGGCGTAAGTGTCACACCACTCACATGTCCCCCTGTGCGCTGAATCACAAACAAACGACGTAAATCACCTTTATTCCCAAGACTATTTGTACATTGCACGGAAAGTCGTTGATTCACATACAGTCGCACTTTCACCTGCATGCTCCCAGTACCCGTGCATATGCAAAAACCACCAAAGCAACTCATGTTGGAGCAGTCATCGCGATACAGCACGCGCACACCATAAGCCCCATCACCCCGAAGATCAGCACTGTGGGTCATGCTCTCATACAACACATTGTTGTTGCGTGATTGCATGCTGCATGTACCGTACACCCGATCCCACCCCGTAATCGATGGATGATCCCGCGAACAATCGGAATCCAAGGGATTGTGCAATCGAAGCGCCGCATCGCGTGAATCAAATTCCCAAAGCTCGGGGCTGCTCTTGTTCACATCCATTTCGACACGAACCGTATCAAACGTGCCATCAGGCGGCGGTGCGCATGTATTGTTTACACAACCAAATTCGCATGAAACATTTTGCGATGAATATTCACATGCTCCCGTACGGCACGCACCTGGACTGCTGTAAGTGGTCAGCGATTGTGCTCCCGTACACAGCGATGCAGGTGGCGTCAAACAAGCAAGTGGCGTTCCACGGCATGATCCCGAAGTACACGTATCGCTTTGGGTGCATGGATCTCGATCGTCACATGGAATATTGTTTTGGACATCGTAGCGACACACCCCGCGATCGCATGTGCCCTGTGCTGCATAACACGATCCAGGAGGCGCATTGCACACCACACCTTCACATGGATCTCTGCTGCATCGACCGTTGCCACACCCATACGAACAGTACTGATCGCGTTGGGTATATTCACATCCACCGGTCGCTTGGGTGCATACGCCCACAGGATCGAACAAACGCCGGGTTTGTGCATCCGTACACCAGGGCTCCGGAGGCAACTCACATGTTTTTGGCAATCCAATACACAGGCCCCCAAAACAACGATCGCCCGTACTGCACAAATTGCCGTCGTCACACCCAATGTCATCGCGCACTTGGTACTGACACGCACCCTTGTGACACTCCCCGCGAGGGAAATAACACACTCCAGGAGGCTCTGTGCACGTCACGTTGGCACATGGATCGCCACGGCACGATCCCGTGTCGGCATTGCAACCAAACTGACACTCCATGGTCTCGGTATCGTAAACGCATGTGCCTGCTTGGCACGTTCCGCTTGCTTTAAAAAATTCGCGTGTATTCACATCTACGCAACGCCCTGTACTGGGTGGGTCGTTGCATATTTTGTTTTTGCATGGATCCGGAGCCAAACCACGACCGCTGACAGAAAAAACAAACTTGGGTTCATTGTCGCTGTTATTCGTGATATGAATCAGCGTAGCGTAACGAACGGGATCAGTCGGTTTAAACGACACTTTCAACGCAACACTTGAACCCACGTCCGCCGTATTGGTATCGAGTTCTGCCGTAAACACACCCGCCAATCCGTCAAACGTAATGTGCTCCACTGTTAATGGTTGATCGCCACGATTGACCACCGTCAAAATGCGTTGACTGCTGGAGCCAAGCTCCACATCACCAAAATCGAAACTGTTATCGGAAGGAAAAAAATAAGCGGGCGATCGCTGCAACGTGTCTCCGCTGCACGCCGAAACGCATAGGCTCAACAGCAACAATAAATAACGCATTCCACACCCCCGCTTTTCTCGTATCCAAGAAAAGTCAGTGCGGCAAGATGGGCATCATCTTCGCAAAATCGGAGATCTATCATTTTTAGAACTGGATCCCCGCATTCCTAAGAAACTTGAATTGAGCAGGTGTTCTCTCGTAGGGGCGGTTCGTGAACCGCCCGTTAAAATTTTGATTCAAAAACCGCACGGGCGCTTCGCGAAGCGCCCCTACATAAGAAAAATAAGTGGGTTCGTTACGTCACAAGTTTCTCGACTGCCTGGTAGACCCAAAAGGCTTTCTGTGGTTCGCGAGGATAACGACTTTAGTGTTTCGCGCGCTTCAAATGATGCGTCACATTCTGAATATATTGGCGTGTTTCTTGGGGCATTGAAAAATTACCATGCAGAGGCACCGCACCAGGGCCCGCGTTGTAAGCAGCCACGGCACGTTTGGCATCGCCCTTGTAACGTTTCCACAATTTAGCAAGATAACGCACGCCACCGTCTACATTTTGACGCGCATTAAAAGGATCCACAACGCCCATTTCCAATGCAGTGCCTGGCATCAGCTGCATCACACCCATGGCGCCCGCTCTGCTGATACGATGCGGACGAAATTCGGATTCGGATTTTGCAACGGCCATGGCAAGACTTACAGGCACTTTGTGTTTTACGGCGGCGTAGCGAATATGATCGGCAATATCATCGTGACAACCATCCCGGTGCCCATGAACCCAATGATTCACCAGCATTTTGATGGCCTTCCATTTCATATCAAGATCGCGGGCCGACAAAAGCCGAGGATAGCCATCACCCAACAACCGAACCGCGCCATTCACGCACGCGACGCTCCCCATGCCACACACAAACATGATGAGCACCAAGATGCGCAGTATATTCGTCTTGCCCAAATTGCTAACCCGCCGATTCAATCAAGATCTCGCTGGAGAGAACATGCTCCCAAACGCCGGGTCGATACAACAAGACAGCCACAGGTCCCGTTTGATTCCACATCAAGCTCAAAACCTTACGACGCGATTCCCAAATATCCAAACCAAAATCGCGGGCCACTCGGCGCTGCTCATGGGCCGATATTCCGGCCAAAACAGCCTCTTGGGATATAGGAATAGGCTGAAACGGTGTCCTATAAATCAGCATCAAAGGTTCTTTTTCAAACATCTGCAATTTACCAGGAAAGCCTTCAACATCTTTCCAAACACCATGCTGATCCAAAACCTGAAGGGCAAAATCACGCAATGATGCCACCCGCGAAAGCCAAATGTCGCGTCCATCTTCGTTGGATGATGATGTCATAGATAGGGCCCCCGTAAGCCAAAGGTTTACTCCAGGGTACCATGGCTTTGCGGATGAGCCTCGAAACTAACGTATCAAGATGGATATGTGAGCGATCCACCAGGTCCAAGCGGAATACCCAGTGCAACCCAGAGAAAGAGAAATGCAAGCCATACAATGCCAAATGCAATCGAATAGGGAAACATGGTGGCCATCAAAGTGCCGAGGCCTGCTTTTTTATCGTAGCGCTGTGCAAAAACAATCAAAATAGGAAAATAGGGAAGCAGCGGCGAAATCACATTGGTGACTGAATCGCCTACGCGGTATGCCACCTGAACAAGCTCAGGACTAAAACCCATCAGCATCAGCATCGGTACGAAGATCGGGGCCATAAACGCCCATTTGGCCGATGCACTGCCAATCAACAGGTTGACTGTGCCGGATCCCATGACAAACAACGCAAGCAATCCAATGCCAGATAATCCAACATGCTGAAGCAGGGAAGCGCCTTTCACAGCAGTCACCACACCCACACCGGTCCAATTGAAATAGGCAACAAATTGTCCGGCAACAAATGCAAGAACGACATAAGGCCCCATGCTCGCCATGGTTTCACTGGCCATTTTTGCGACATCTTTATCTGACTTGAGCACACCATTTTTCCAACCGAACCACACGGCTGGCACCAAAAACAAAATGGCCACCACGATTTCAACAGAATCAAACAAAGGCTTGAGACGTTCGACTTCGGGTAGATCGGCTTGTGCAGGCAGACGCAATACCGCTGGATCGCCCACAAACAAACACACCACCAGGCCTAAAAACGCAAACAACACCCACAAGGACGATTTGAATTGCGACCACTGGTCCGCATTGTGCGCTTCGGTATGAACCACCACATCCTCTTCAGGTTTCCACGGCCCAAGCGTGGGGATGACGATACGTTCGGTGACCCATGCACCCACGGCTGTGATTAAAAATGTAGAGGCGACCATGAAATAATAATTGGCGGTAGGGTCCACGTGGTAGGTGGGATCGATCATGTTGGCCGCTTGCGATGTCAAACGCGCAAGAAGTGGATCAAGACCTGTGATAAAAAGATTGGCACTGTAGCCGCCAGACACCCCCGCAAATGCTGCCGCAAGGCCTGCAAGGGGATGTTTTCCTGCCGTGGCAAACAACACAGCCCCAAGCGGCGTAAGCACCACATAGCCCGCATCGGCTGCCATAGAACTCATGACACCGGCAAACACCACAGCCGCCGTAAGCATGCGCGAAGGAACAGCCTTCACCAGCGCACTCAGGCCCGTGGAAATCCAGCCTGTACGTTCTGCTACGCCAAGTCCCAGCATCATGGTGAGTACAGGCCCCAGCGGCGCAAAGTTGAGAAAATTGTCGACCGCCGAGGTCAGCATCCAGCGTAGCCCCTCGATACTGAGTAGGCTCTTCACCACCACCTGGGCAGTTTGGCCATCGCGCTGAGCCACACCGACTTCAGAACCTGCCAATAGCCACGAGACCAGCACAACGATGCCGCATAAAATTACAAACATAGTTACCGGATCGGGAAGTCGATTTCCGATCCGCTCAATCACGCGTAAACAGGCGATCAACCTGCGCGATAGGGCTGCTGAAATGCTGCGCATCAGGGCGGTTTAACGGGATGGAAGTTCAAAAACAACCCTTGTTCGTATCGGAGACATCAGGTCAAGGATATCCCCACTCCATATCGGAAATTTGCATATGGAGATTTTGGCACCAGTGGCTTGTTCCATCGCCCTGCCCACCCCAAGCCGCCATAAAAACGGAAACCTGCGTGGAGCTCGCCGATAATGGCACTGTATACGTATGCTCACCGTTACCATCTATTCGCTGACCTTGTATCCAGGAAGAGGGAGAGGATGATTGGTCCAAAACTTGAACGTTAACTGTGCTGCCACAACCGGTTGAATGATCTACTGTCACGTGAAAAATTAACGATGTGGCACCCTCTGGCTTAGCAAGAGAGTCTGTCTGCCTGTTTATAAAAAAACAATTCAGGTTATTAGGCATACCCATGGATCCAATAGAAATATCCAGCGAATTGGCGGTATGGGTGTAAACAGAACCTGTTTGTCCTACTTCTTGTGCCTGCGGCCAACAAAATGGATCCAAGTCATTGGGCAAATAGTCAAAGCCAGAACCAAAAAATACCATAGAACATGCATCACAATTGCCACCGCAATCCGTGCCACTTTCATCGCCGTTTTGCACGCCATCACTGCATGTGGGCTCTGCGCACAGATCATCGTCGTCACAAACCCCGCTCAAACAATCCCCCGCATTGGCACAAATTTTTCCAGAATCACAAGCATCACAATCTCCACCGCAATCAAGGTCGCTTTCATCGCCGTTTTGCACACCATCACTGCACGTGGGCTCTGCGCACAGATCATCGTCGTCGCAAACACCACTCAAACAATCCCCCGCATTGGCACAAATTTTTCCCGTATCGCAAGCGCCACAATCGCCACCGCAATCAATATCGCTTTCATCGCCGTTTTTCACGCCATCGATGCATGTTGCCTCTGTACAAACGCTCGCAGTACAAACACCGCTCGTACAATTTCCCGCATTGGCACAAACTTTTCCCGTATCGCAAGCGCCACAATCGCCACCGCAATCAATATCGCTTTCATCGCCGTTTTTGGCGCCGTCAATACAGCTCCGAGGCGTGATGCTTGGATCGCTACTGCTTTCGCATGACACCACCGCCAACAAGCTAATACAAACCAAAAAACACCTGAATAGATCGCCCATGGTTCATTATGTTAATGTAAAAAACATGGCACTGCATTTTTTCTATGTTGTTCAGGGTGATTATGAGCCAATCATTCGTTAACCACGGTGAGGAAATTCGAAATCAAGAGATCACGCCGGGTATTGCTATGTGCAGTTTTGAAAAAAGAGATCACGCCGGGTATTGCTATGTGCAGTTTTGAAAAAGTGAATACCCGGCACCACAGCCGGCACCACAGCCCGGCACCATGGCCCACGGCCTCACTCATGCGTTTTGCGAGAAGAGTTTGAAGGTGCAATGCGCAGCACAAGTTGACCTTGCCGTGCAAGATCAATAGCGAGCGCAAGGATGCGCGCAGCCTCTTGCGATGCATGAAATCCCGAGGAATTCTCGGCTTCGATGAAATCAAGCAAAAACTGAGATTCGCGGTGAAAACGTTGTGCTTTCTCGATGAGAACGGGCGCATCATGTTTTTGCCGCACGGCTTTGATATCGGCGATGAGATCAACGACAGCGTTCATCGCCTGATCACGAATTTCATGGGTTGTTTGTTGGATCCGTTCCACTCTCTGACGAAGATCGCTTTCCGGGATCCTATGGCATGTTTGGCATGCGCGGTTGAGATTAAGCATGGGGCTTTGCACGTGATGGTCGCTGATTTTTAATGCACCTTCGCGTTGATATGGCATATGGCAATCCGCACATGCGACCCCGGAACGCGCATGGATCCCCTGACTCCATAGTTCAAATTCGGGATGCTGTGCCTTTAGAACGGGTGCACCCGTATCCGCATGCAACCAATCTGCATGTTTTGTTTTTTCGTAGAACGAAAAAATATCGTCAGCGCGAAGACCATTGGCCCATGGGTACACAAGACGTTTCTCTGGGCCTTTAAAGTAGTATTCAACGTGACACTGGCCACACACGTATGAACGCATCTCTTGTCGCGTTGCCGTTTTGTTTACATCGTAGTTGGGAATGCCTTCATAGGCTTTAAGGGCACGAATGCCCTCGATGAACCCCGGCCGTGTGACTCGCAGCTGCATGGTTGCGGGGTCATGGCAATCAATACAAGCGATGGGATGCGAGACCAACTTGCGCGCTTCGGCATAGGACATTTGATTGACGCGTTCAAAACCGCGAAATAAATCTCCTTCTCCCTGACGCATGTAGGGAGCATAGATGGACGCATGGCAGTGCAGGCATGTTCCTGGTTGTTTTACGAGTATCTGACGCTCCGTATATGTTTGATCGTCCAACATGTAGGCATGGCCGCGATCTTCACGAAAATCGTGCGCAAATGCATACCCATTCCAGAGGATATTAAGACGTGGGTCATCTTCCAGACGCGATTGAGCGACGACTGAGCGTGGATCAGCGCGTGTTGGTGTTCTGGGTACAGCTTCGCTGCCGCCAAAACGTGTACGAGAGGGGTCCACGGTTTTGCGGTAACTATCGTATTGCAACGGGAAGTTTCTTCCCCATATGGCAGGATCATCGATGGTGTTATCGAGATCAACAACGCGGAAGAATGGTGTGCGCGCTGCTTGTTTTTGTTTGGCGACGCTGACCAAAATCGCCGCTATCACCGCCGCTGAGGCAGCTGCGATGATAGTGATCCCGATGATGAAGAAAGAAACATGCTGTCTTGTTAACTTTTTTGTATTCATGTTGATGTCATCATTTCTCGAATTTCACGGCATATGTCCGACGGCATTGTGACATCGTAGACATGCGATGGGTTCTGTTCCAGACTGTGTGTCCATTTGATCGACAACGGCTTCATGACAGCGGCGACAGTTTGCCTCTGCCACTGTGCGGTTGCTTACCTTGATGCGTATGGGGTCGGAGAAGTTGCCCGTGATGAATGCCAGTGAGTGGTCGTAGCCGTTGGTCGCTTTCGCCGCATATTTTGTAAAAAACCCCGGTGGGGTGTGACAATCATTGCACACTGCAACAGATCGATGGCTTGATTTTACCCATGCATCGTAATGCTCTCGCATCACGTGGCAGTTGGCACATGCTGCTGGAGCGTTTGTGAGGTAAGATGCGCCTTCTGCGTAGATGAATGTAAATCCGCCAAGTCCGGCGGCAGCGCCCAATGTGAGGGCAGAAAACACAATGGCTGCGGATGAGGCGGGTGTTTTCCACATCTATTACTCCGCATGGAATTCTGAATAATTATTGCTTGCTGGATGGAGCACTTGACATCCTCACCTCTCTAAAAAGTGAATACCCGCCACCATCCGACATAATTTAAAGAATTTACAACATCGAAAAAGATCGCCCATGGCAAAATAAACCCATGTAAACAACATGGGTCTGCATTTTTCCTATGTTGTTCAGGGTGATTATGAGTCAATCCTTCGTGAACCACGGCGAGGAAATCAAATCATGGTTGGATTAAAACGTGTATTGATTGTGGTCTCTATGTTTCTTTTGAGTGCTCCTTCTGCAGAGGCTGCCCAAGGCAACAGCGGAGCCGATGTCATCAAAGAAATTTGTGAACTCGACGGCGGAACATTTTATAACGAAGGCGATCGATGGGTTTGCTACTACCCCAGCGGCGACGTCATTGTGTGCGTTCCTAACGGTGATTGTACGCTTTTGAGCAGCCTTCCCCCCAGAACACCTGATTCCATCCGCGATTATTTAAAAGCACGTCTGACGGTTGCTTCGGTGGTATATCAAAATAGCGTTCCACGACGATTCCAGCCGATCGTCGCCCATGCACATAATATACGCTTCTCACGCGCACAGACACTTCGTTTTTATGGAAATGTATCCATCGCGCAGGATGATGTTTGCGGAAATAGCCCTGACAATTAATGAACCATTTACTTAATTAAAAATATAATCTTATATGGACCATTTGGTAATCCTATAGAGAGAAGTAACACCACGCATTGGGAAGAAAACAGTCAAAGAAATGTTGTCCCGTCTTCACCCAAAGCACCAAATAAAAGTCCCGCAAAGGGCGGACTTCGTGACATTTCAAAGGGCGACGGCGCAACTCCCTGGAGTCTCGGTTTACGGACGCAAAGATAAACCCGAAGGCTCTGGCCTCCTTGGTCTCCATATATCACCTGCACGCGCAGCACATTCCCCAATGCTCTCCGACCCCCCCTCATACCGCCGCTAAAAAACAGGGAAAAAGTATATCCCGAACCACAAGCACCACCGGCGCCCCGCATCCTTTATGCAACCAATGGTGTGATCCCCGCTCACAAACCCTCGGAAGCCCAATTCACGGATAAAATAGGACAGCTTGAAGCACAAATGCGCGATATTTTCGGCCCAAAGGTCGAACGTCTTGGCGATGTTTCACGATGCGCCAGACCTTGCACACCTGACAACTTTCTATTTATCGATCTCTATGGGCCCCAAGGCGTCATTCATTTGGGCGATCGACTATTGCAAAATCCTAAAACGCACTTCCCTATTACGCGTATTTTGGGGATCCATCAAAATGGCGGATCGCAATCACTTTGGACGCAAGCTCCAGCCGGCGCCAAAGCGATTGCTTATACGATTGAGCAACAACTTTTGCATCGTTTGCAAGAACGCGATGGAGCCGTACGTTTTGTCATCATCGGCAACGGCCCTGTGGTGCAGTATCTCAAGTTTATGTTTGCAAACCACGTCCACTATTTTCCAGCATTGGACATGAAACGTATCGAAATATGTCAACTTGATGACCCCGGTGAGGGGGCCTATCGCCATGCAGCAGCCCTGCATCATTTTCATCTGGGGTCACAGCCCTATCCTGTTCCCACAGGATTACAGACTTGGGCGAGTATTTTTCGCAGCGAAACACCACTCTCCTTAGAGAGATGCAGCTCATTTCCATATCTTGCACGCATCGTTCTCGGACACCTTGCCGAGAGTACATTTTCTTATCTTGCACGCGCCGTTCTTAATCATCTTGGGATCGCTCCCTGGCACTCCATCGACGAACGCAATGCACTCACAGCCGTTGCAGCACGAGGCTGGATTGAATATCAAACTGCCGCGCTAGCAGCCAAGTTGCCCACAGGACTCCTTTCAAATGGATTCTTGGCCATTCCAATGAACAAAGCGGGCATTAAAGCATGCCTCGGTGTCGCCAAACAGCGTGGCGAAACGGGATTCCTTATACTCAATGAAGAAGAGGTGCAGAAGACACTTGGTACCCAAGAGAAATATCCCCACGGTGGTGTTTTGTTCGGAACAACAAGTCTATCAACGGATGGCATGAGCAATGGGGCTGTGGATCGTCCTGTCTTCGCAAAAACGGTGGACACCATGTTGGAAAAATCGGGTATAAACTGGACGCGCACCCCCACCCGAATTTCAGAATTAGAAATTAGTACGACCGACGTAACGATAACGAACGTGTATGGCGAGAAGTACAAAACAGATTTATTTCTGGCCATGCCCGGCATTGGCGCGAAGGACATCGGCGGTATCCACAAAGGACGTCTTCCTACTGCGGTGTACGGCGTCGGTGCGCATTTCACAGCACCCGTGATTACTTAAGGCGCGTAAAGCGGTACGTTCAGATAACCACCAAATTCTCGTAAGAAATCACAAGACACGCAGGCGTGCACTTGGCCTTGTTTGTCATCAAACGTGATCATTGCATCAACAGGATACAAGGGCTGATGCCATACCCCCGAATTGATGTGGATACCAAAGCTGCCATCGAAATAAAACGCGCGGAAATCCTGCGGCGTAATGTCATCGCCAGGCAATGCCAGCAACGCAACAAATGCTTTGGCTTCACGCGGATAGAATATTTGTCCACTGTCAGGATGATAATTGGCTTCGGCTGTAAGAATTGCGTTTGAATGCACCCGTTGCTGTGTACGTGTAGCTTGCGCAGGATCACCAAACCATCCGGTAATATACCGTCCATTCACCGCATGGTTTTCACCCAACATGATATCGCCTTCACGATACACCTTAAATGCACCTTCCGTAATCGCACCACGCCCAGTTCCTTCATCGATAGAACGCCAACCGGCCGCAGGCCATGTGACAATTTCAACGTCGGCGTCACCATACGAAAAAACAGGATGCCCATAACCGAGTAAGCTTTCGTGTGTAGCACGCAACAATGGAACATCAAAAACACGCACGGTGTCCAAAGCAGGAAAAAACGCGGTGGAATCCAAATCGATTGTCATGATGATTCCTCAACTACAGGAAAAAAATCACAGCCTCCAGGCAAAACCGCGTTTGGATTAAATATGATATTGCAAATCATTCTCATTATCATCTAAAGAGAAACGATGCGATTCTCCGGCAGTACCATCCCTCAGTGGCGCGATATTGGCAGAGGGCACATTCGCGTCACCATACCTCCCAACATCCCGGGAAAAGTACGTTATTATGATGTCTCGGCACGCAGTCATCCCCATCTCTCGCCCGACAAGCTTGCCCAAGAATGCGTCAATTCTGTCCGCCATATTCTGAAACAACCCGCATTTCGCCATGGATTTAACGATGCATTTATTTCAAAAGATGGCGCAAAGGTGGACGGCCACACATTTGCCTTCAATGACCATCGCATGGGCTCCACACTTTCCGATAGCGTCTCTCATCTGCTGCATCCACAAGCACCTGACTCTTTCAAAAAAAAGAAACATTCGACCCATCATTTTTGGAAAGATGGCTTTGGCATCAAACATGATCCCCAAGCACAGCGTCTCACCGGTGATACGCCCTATTTCGTCAAAACCGCAGGCTCGATGCTTAATCCCTCCCGCTGGCCACAAATGTTTCGATCACTCCTTTCTGGGCATCCCGAACGCACCCATTCTGTAAAATCAATCTTTACCGAAGCCTCAGGCGGTGTTGTGATCGTGGTGGATGGGATCGATGACGCCCTGGGTGCATTGCAAGGATCCGGCGTCCCTCAAAAGCTTCTGGCCATACTGCAAGCTCTCGCCTATCCGATGTTTCTGCCACTCATCGCCATGGGATATGATGGCGCAAGAGAAGAGCGTCAGGAAGCCTCACAACAACATCACGCACATACCCATGCAAGCAAAGCACGGCAACAACACATCATTGAACTTTTGCTACAAGAATTTATTCTCACTGATCGACTGCATGCATTGATCGCACAGCCACGCATCACAACCCGTGAACTTCATGAACTGGCTGGGATCCTTCAAGCATTGAAGGATGAACATCAAGCGCGTTTGGATGGCAATCCTGGAACAGGGATCCCCAAAGATGTGCTGGATTCAGCCGTCAAAAAAACTGGTTCAAAACGGGGACGCATGCGCGCGCTATCCACCTTGTTGGCTCAAAGCAATACCCCAGAAAGCGCCAACCAACGTTCACGTTTGTTGCATCTTCTCATGGAAGAAAAACGAACACGCGATCTCGATTTGGCGCCCAAACTCCGCCGTTATTTCACGTCGCTTGCCATTGCAGGCACAGGACTCATGTGGTGGAGCATTGCCGGTTATGAAGCGGCAACGTTATCAAAGTTGGCAGAAAATCACGCCGCGGAAAAAGCATTCACCCATGCCGCCGAGTATCTACTTCCCATCGGTCAAGCCGCCATGGCGGGATACGGTGTGTTCAATAGCGTTCAAGGTTCATTACTTACGCACCAACTCCGCAAACGCATCAAAGAAGCGAGAACAACCCCACTGCTTGCAAACAACGCAGAAGTGAGACGGGTCTTAATCGCTATTCTAAAAGGTGAATTGCGTAACCATGTCTCTGGAAAAATTATTGCCGGGGGACTGCTTGCTTCAGGACAAAGTATGATGATCCTGGGTGGACCTATCGTTGGATTTGGCACACCCATACTTGTCGCCGGCGCTGTGATCACAGGCCTTGCGGTTGGATTGCGTGCATCCGAAGATATTCGAGCTGCCAAACGCTATGGCTTCGATGAGCGTGTCATACTCCAAGGCCCCATTGCAGAGGCATTAACGCACCTTGCCGAACCTGATGGAATTCAGAAATCCATTGAAGAACTCATTGCATTGCGCAAACCCGTCGCGACACAACTCGCCTGGATGAAACTCGTCAAAATATCGCGGCAATTGCATATTAAATATCCCACACTCAACGAAGACGAACACTGCGAAAAGCTCAAAATACTTGCAGAACGAACTTACAACCGACCCCATCAAGAAGAATTGCGTGAGATCTTGCGTGCTCTTACCCAAGATCACAATCGCCTCAGTGAAATATTCAAAGCCACGGGATCCTCCGCCGAAACCGTTGCACTTACGGGACGCATTACCCATGCCATTCAACATGAAGAGAATCCGGATCAAGTATTGAATCAACGCGCTCCCGATTGTACCGCCGATCGACTTACGCTCTTACTTGGTCGACTCAAGCGAGAAGGTGCCTACAATGAAGCCATGCGTTTGACCGTGAAACAGTTGGTAGTCAAACATGGTCAAAAGTTCCAAGACTTTTTACACAGTGAAAAAATCATCAAACAAAGTAAATTCTCTTTACCTCTGTTGCCTTGGCATATCCCCACGTGGAAAAAAGAAAAAACGGCCTATGCACTTGATCTCGATAAATTGCTACATTTCATCAGAGAATCGCCCCATGATCCTATTGCAAAGCAGATGTGCAGTATTGTGGAAAAATCATGTGAGAGCGCCATGTGGACAACATGGAAATATCAACTTAGATCACATTTCATCGCAAATAGCACTGCGATAAGTATCACCGTGCAGCAACATACAATGATTTTGAAACACAATAATGGTGGAATTCAATGAGGTTCAATCCATGAGTACTTTTGTTAACGCATTCACCAGGCAGCTCGATAGGGCATACTTCTACATGCCAACGCAGGAAAATATTCGTCAGGGTGGCCAGGCACTGAGTGAAACCATCGTAAGAACCGCACCTTTCTTTCTATCCCCTCTGGAAACAGGAGCCGGCGTGGCTGTGCTGCATAGCGCATTGCGTGCAACCACCCAGGAGACCTCTTTCACACAAGCCATTGCACGAGGCCTCGCCCGCGCGGGCGGCGCGACCATTGCCTCTGCAGCAATCCATACAGCACAAAAAATACTCTCCGATGAACAAACTGACTACACAACCAAATTATTATTAAGCATGGGGGTCTTGAGCGGTGGATTGGTCATCTCAAGCTGGGTTGATCTGTCACTTCGATCTGTTTTGGAGAACACCTCTTGGCCATCCCCTGCACGCCTGAAGCGCACAGGGAAAATCCACATGGTTGCAGGTGTTGTCGCTGGGCTGGGATTGGCGGCCGCATCGCCCGTCACATTGGGCGTAATGCTTGGAGGAAGCACTTTGATTCGGTCTTTGATGTCACGCAATTGAATTTTGGAGCGGGCGACGAGGTTCGAACTCGCGACCCTCAGCTTGGGAAGCTGATGCTCTACCAACTGAGCTACACCCGCATGGTCTTGCCGTATCTACAACAGGCAAACCCAACGTGCAACAGGATCAAACAAAAGACGCGTGATACGCCTTGTCTTCAACACCCTTCGCAAAATCCGTAGGATACAGCGTTTTGAATGTATCGAGCATCACCGCCATTTCGTCAGTGCGATGGGTCCCGATACTTTTCTCATAAGCCCCAGGATGGGGACCATGGGGGATCCCTGCAGGGTGATAGGAAATACTTCCTGCATCAATGCCCTTGCGTGACGTGAATTCTCCGTGACAGTAAAAAATTACTTCATCGCAATCCACTGCCGAGTGTGGATAGGGACAAGGGATTGCCTCAGGATGAAAATCCACCAGACGCGGTACAAAACTACAAATTAAGGCACCACGTGTCGCAAAGGTTCCATGCCAAGTGGGTGGCACATGGGTGAGCCCCACCCGTGGTTGAAAATTCAGAATAGGAAACACAAACGGATAAACCGTGCCATCCCATCCGACCACGTCAAGCGGCGATTCATTGTAAACAAACCCGTGAAACGCACCATTTTTTTTAACAGAACATTCACGGATCCCCTCTTCAAGAGGTCCTTGAAATTCTGGCAATTGAAAATCTCGGTGGCAATACGGTGCATCCATGCGCAATTGACCCAATTCATTGCGCCATTGCTTAAGCAGCCCAAGCCCACCAAAGCACTCCATCGATAGCCACATCTGCGCATGGGCCAGATCGGGCAAAAACCGATGCAAAAGTCCTTTGGGAACGTACACATAATCACCGCTTTTAAAACGGAGATCACCCACCATCGATCGCAACACACCACCACCTTGGTGAATGTAATAAAGATCGTCGGCATCGCCATTCACAAAATAAACAGGATCTTCTTCCGTAGGCCGCAACACGCCCACAACGACATCTTCGTTGTGCAACAACGGAATACGCGCATCCACCGGCGCATTGCGCTTGCGCGCAAGTTTGTCGGTTTGAAAATGCCGACGCAACAACGGTTCGGTCACCCCACGCGCCGTAGCAATATCCCAACCATGGGATACTATCGCAGGTGCTGCCGTATGTGGTCTGTTGACGTGATACATGATCGTGTATGGACCATCGAAGCCGTTGCGCGTGATACACTCTTCATAACGAAGCTGCCCTGCATCGCTGCGCAACACAATATGATGCTTCGCGGGGACATCGCCCCGTACTTCACGCTCGATCATGGCACAAGCCCATCCATGCGCTGCTGCATTTCAATGCTTTCAAACAACGCGCGGAAGTTACCTGCACCAAAACCTTGATCCCCTTTGCGCTGGATCACTTCGAAGAAAAAAGGCCCCGCTTCGGGCTCTTCGTACTGCGCTGCGGCTTCTTGCAAAAAGATCTGAAGCAGGTATTTCCCTGGCTCTTTGCCATCCACCAAAATGCCCAGTTCGCGCAACACATTGATATCTTCGTCGATCTTCCCAACAGTCAATCGGTTCAAACGCTCCTGCAACACATCATAGTAGGTACCAGGCGTTGGCATAAATTGGATGCCTGCCTCACGCAGCTTTTTGACCGCAGGAATAATGCTGCTGCAAGCAATGGCCAAATGTTGCACACCATCACCACGATTTTGTTCACCAAAAATATTGATCTGCGATGTTTTGAAAAACGGTCGCAGGGGCTCATTATTCGCAAATTTCGCACCTGATTCAGGATCCCACATCACTTTTGAGCGCAATCCAGAACCCGTTTTCTGCTCTGGTGCCAAATCGCTGGTATGGAATGCAATGTCCCAATACGATTCAAATCCCATCACATGTTCCATCCACAACATGGCCGGTTGCAGTGTTTGAAAATTGCTGGTGATGTGATCGATATGCTGAAATCCCATGGGATTTCCAAGTCCTATCGGTTTCTCGTGATAGTCAAATCCGAAAAACAAACGGTCGGTTCCGTGACGTTCCACAAAACGAAATGTTGTATCCCCAAAAGGCGTCGTGATTGAAAATGTACTGATTGTGCCATCTTCTTCAAAATGTTGAATATCGGTGATCGGCGTCCCATGACGTTCTTCAAGCACACGAAATGTATGTTCGATATCATGCACTTCAAACACAACGGTTCCAATGCCCGCTGGATGTTTGGCCATAAAACGTGCCGCACGACCGCCTTCACCCACAGGCTCCGAACAAATCACCGTCACATCAGCTGCGCGGAATATCGCAGAACGTTGCTTGCCGCGCTCTTCGAGACTTTTGCTGCTTACAGCAATTTCGTCAAAACCCATCATCTCACAATAAAAGCGGCGACTGCGCGCAAGATCGTGAACGTAGTAATGAATTGCTTCTACTCTTTTAAGACCAAGACCTGTTTTACCTTGCATGTTTGCCTCACACAGGGCGCAGCAAGCTGCGCCCCTACAAATTTGGTTTGTCGGGTTGCATATCCGGATGGGTTGCGACAAAACTCTCTTGGGCAAGACACTGGGCTTCAACGGCCAGCAAACGCTCTAAAGTAAAAAGTTCAACACCAAAACGGCGCGCATTGTAGAGTTGTGGAATTAAACAGGCATCCGCAAATGTTGGATGATCCCCCACAAGAAATCGACAAGGTTGCTGAGAAGCACGCAACTCCAATGCTTCCAAGCCTGCGCGGATCCATCGCGCTGCCCACGCCTGTTTATCGCCACCTAAATCGCTCACCGCTTGCAATACTTTCATATTTTGCAACGGCTGAATGCCCGAATTGATCATTTCGACCATTTCAAGAACACGGGCACGTTCAAAAGGATCCCGTGGAAACATCGCCGGCGTCGGGTGAATCGACTCCAGATATTCGGCAATGGCCACCGATTCAGCCAGCATACGTCCATCCGCAAGTTCAAGTACGGGGATCTGCTTCATGGGATTGCGCTGTTGATGTTCTTCAGAACGCTGCTCACCGCCCTCACGAATTAAGTTAACAGGCACATGACGGTATTCTATGCGCTTGTACGCCAAAACAATGCGCACTCGCCAACTGCTCGAACTGCGCCAATAGCCATAAAGCGTCATCATGCGCGTACCTGCTGATCTAAGATACCACACACGTCTGTGCCATCGTTGGCGATCAACGAAATGCGCACACGATCGCCCGCTTTCAAAAACGGGGTCTTCGCACTTCCTGTTTCTATGATTTCGCGCATACGTCGCTCAGCCAAGCATGAAATACCACGATCGATATTTTCATTGGACACTGTACCGCTTCCCAAAATGGTCCCTGCGGTAAAGCTGCGTGATTTACAAATATGTTCAATGAGATCACAAAATGAAAAATGCATTTCGGGACCAGCATCTGTGTCGCCGATCACCTCGTCATTTAACCATGTTCGCAGCTTTAAATACACGCGACCGTCACGAAATGAAGATCCAAGTTCGTCGGGTGTGATCGCAAACGGTGCAAAACCGGTGGCAGGCTTTGAGCAAAAGAAACCAAAACCTTTGGCAAGCTCTTCGGGAATTAAATTACGATAGGTGACATCATTGGCCACCATGACAAGCTTGATATATTGCAGCGCATCGGCTGCTTTGGTGCCCTGAGGCGTGTCGCCTAAAACCACACATACTTCCGATTCAAAATCCAAACCCCATGCAGGATCGATCAACGCAATGTCATCGTAGGGTCCCAGAAAAATGCCCGAACCGCCCTGATACACAAGTGGATCCGTCTTGAGTGTTTCAGGCGGCTCAGCACCACGCGCTTTGCGAACAAGCACAATATGATTGATGTACGCGGATCCATCGACCCATTCGTAGGCACGGGGCAAAGGTGCCATGAGTTGCGAGAGATCAAGAGGCTCGGCGCCAGATACATTCGCTAGCTTTCGCAAAGCGGGTTCGACAACCGACCATCGGTCAAGTGCAGCTTGCAAAGTCGGCGCAATGTGGGATGCAGGCACGAAGGCATTGCCTTCGCGGTTCACCACAACAAGGCGACCATCACGACTTCCGTCTCGCAGGGTGGCAACGCGCATGGGTACTCCTAACTTTGCACCGGCGTATCACGCAGTGAAGATCGCATCAACAACATAGCGTAGATGCCAGGAGATCGGCAATCTCCATCCCACGATCGGTCGGACACACCCTTCCACCCTCGATAAACATCAAGCCTTGCGCACAAAGCGCTGCAATCTGGCAATCCAAATGGGGAGACAACGCAAAGCCATCCTTCTGACGAACACCACAGGCGATGCGCTCTATTAACATCTTTTGGGCATCAAGATCTTCTTCCCACGCCACACTGAACATCGCATCCTTCGTCCACGCCGAGATGTAGTGTGCCACATCGCGGTGATTTTCCCATCGGCGTGCGTGATCTCCATAATTCATCAAACCATGGGCCCCTGGACCTATCCCAAGCACCGTCGCACCTCGCCAATACATTTGATTGTGCTGCGAACGCATACCCGGTTGGGCATAGTTTGAGACTTCGTAATGTTCAAAATCCGATGCACGCAATGCGGTTTGGATTTGGCGCATCATCGCAAGTTCTGTCTCTTCGGGTGTTTGTCGCAATTTCCCAGAAGCACGCCATCGGTCAAATGGAGTGCCTGTGTGATAGGTAAGTGCATAAATAGAAATATGTTGGGGTTTGGCCTGCACCATGCGTTCCAAATCAACAGCAAGATGCTCTTCGGTTTGTCCCGGAACCGCAAAGATCAAGTCCACGTTAATATTGGTGAATCCGGCAGCGCGCGCCATGGCCAACGCATCCCAGGCTTGCTCGGCCCGATGCAAACGCCCCAATTTTTTTAGTATCTCAGGATGGGTCGATTGCCAGCCCGTGCTTAAACGACGCATTCCCATGGAGTACCATGCATCAACACGTTCTTGTGTAAACGTTTGAGGATCGGCCTCTAGCGTAATTTCTACATGTTGTGCTGGCTGAAGCGCGTCGATACATGCCTTTAACAGTCCAACCGGCGCAAGCGAGGGTGTACCACCCCCAAAATAAATACTCACCAAATTGGATAAATCCAAACCTTCATCTTTGATGCGTAACTTTATTTCTTGAAGATAGGCGCGCTTTAGCCCATCCCAATCGGTATTTTTTTTTAAACGATAAACGTTAAAATCACAGTACGGACAAATCGCGCTGCAATAGGGAACATGGATATAAACGCCCCAGGGTTTCATAGGCCGCGCGCTGTTTGCAATTTCAATTGGCCAAGCAACATGATGATCCGCGCTTGTTCCATGGGACCCCCATCTGCAAGTTTAACATGTGAGAGATCAGCCACGGGTTGTCCCCATGTGGGATCAACAGGAAGCCACTCTGTGCCCGTCCACACTTCACTCCATGCATGCCAACCAAAACCGCCACCATAGGCCCAATAGGCAATGCCTACTGCCACACGCGATGGAATACCAAGCGCTCGTGCCAACGCCACAAACAAAATACTGTGCTCTGTGCAATCGCCGATGCCTGTCTGCAATGCTTCAAGTGCATTGGAATAGGCTGGAACATATTGATCCTTCACATGATCATGAACAAATTGCGTAAGCTTGATAATCGCCTGATCCAAAGTGCGCGCATCGCCAACAACTTGTTTTGCGCGCTTGATCATTGATGAATCTTCTGACTGAATAAAAGGCGTCGATTCGAGATCCGATTTCACACGGATTGATTTTTTCTTAAATTCTTCATCAAGCAAGATCCCACGCGGCATCTTGGCTTGCGTGAGTGTGACGGTGGTGCTCAAACCCGACTTTTCTGCACGTTGAAACGACGATGCAGGAAATTGAAAATCGCCGGACCCTTGAAATTGCAAAACAAGAGATTGTAAATTTTTTATTTTAGGGAAATCACTTGGGACCTTCACCACGGCGCTCACCAAGAGATCTTGGCTATAATCGCGTTTTTTAGCCACATCAGGCGATTCCAAACGTACCACAAGAAATCCACCGATCTTGGTTTCTAACACACGGCCTGTGCCGTCCACCCAGGTGCCTTGGGTCACCCCCATTTCGGGTATTTCGGTGGTAATGTGATAGACTTTTTGATCCACACCGCCCAGTTGACGCCGTTCACTTTTGCTCACATGGCTCTTGGCTTTCATTTCTTTCATAAGAGATGGATCGAATTGATGGGTCGCCACAGCGCCTTTCCCTGCCCGTGCCAAACGAAATAACGCCAGGGCATCGTTTAATGTTTCATGAACAGCCATGGTACGCTCTTGGGTTGCGCCTCCCGCCGTTATTTTCAAAACCATCCCATCGCCCTTGCGCGTGCCTAAAACAACCACACGACCTGTTTCTGCCGACTGTGAAAAATCAACCTTTTCGAGTTTTCCATTTTTCACATTGTAAAAACGTTTCTCGTCCACTTCCAACGTGGTTTTCCGTCCAAGCCCAACCATCTGTGCTTCCATATGCGTGCTGAGCCGATATTGGGCCCCTGTGGCAAATTCAGACCGGAACCATCCCACTTTATGGCCATTCATGTAGACACCGTAATGTTCTACATAGGGCTTCGGAACAGCCGCCCAAACACGGTTTGTTGTGCAAAAACTGAGAACAATAAGTCCATAAAAAAACAGGCGACGCATGGACGGAACCATAACACGGTCCCGTCAGTTGCCAAAGGCTACACAGAATGCCTTATCGTTGATACGGTTTCCCCCATGATCGAACTGATTACATCCCCCGAGGCGTGGATAAGCCTTCTTACCTTGACTGCCATGGAAATCGTCCTCGGCATCGACAACATTGTTTTCATTACAATCCTTGCCAACAAGCTCCCCACGGATGACCGCGCCAAAACCCGACAATTGGGCCTCATCTTTGCGTTGGCAACCCGATTGCTCCTTCTGTTTAGTGTGCGCTGGATCAGCAGTCTTACAGAGCCCTGGTTTTCCGCGTTTGGCATCGACTTTTCTGGACGAAGCGTGATCCTTCTGTGCGGCGGATTATTTTTGATCGCCAAAGCCACATTGGAAATCTTTGAAAGTCTCGAAGTCCGTGAAGAGCACGAAGCACAGCAACAGGCTGCACGCAGTGTGATAAGCGCCATATTGCAAATCATGGTCATTGATATCGTGTTCTCCCTGGATTCCGTCATCACCGCGGTGGGTATGGCAAAACATCTCGAAGTCATGGTTGCCGCCATGGTCATTGCTGTTGCGATCATGGCTCTATTTGCAACGCCTGTTGGAAATTTTATTGATAGACATCCCTCGTTCAAAGTTCTCGCATTGTCATTTTTGCTTCTGATCGGTGTTCTTTTAACCGCAGAGAGTTTTGGTCAACACATCAACAAAGGCTACATTTATTTTGCCATGGGCTTTTCATTGGCAGTTGAAATGCTCAATATTCGCATACGCAAATCACGTATGGCGCCTGTTAAATTGCACCGCAATATCGGACCTTAATCCCCGTTGTTTGCGGGCCCATAAACCTCGCGCTACAATATCAACGTGAGCCAAATACCACCTGGAAATGATAGGAACGCGCCGCCTCCGAGCTGGAGCGGAACCGCCGACTGGAATCCAAGTTTTGATCATCTCCGACGTTTTCCACGTTGGCGGGTTAATCTAATGGTTCATGAGATGGCACCCGAAGATAGGATCATCATGGCCTCTTCCATCAGCGAGGGGGGGATCTATTGCCCCGATGTCGCTCCCCTCCCGCCAGGTAGTATTTTAAGTTTAGAAATAGAAGTGTCCCGTGGCATCGCGCCCATCGTCACTGATGGTCTTGTGGTTTACTCCGGCTGCGGTGCGGATGGATTGGGCCTTGGTGTGCAGTTTTCATCGCCTCAACAACGTATTCGCGAATTGCTCGGGCATATCAAACCCAATTCACAGGCGACGGTTTAGGGCGGTTCGCGAACCGCCCCTACAGGAAACAATTCACAGACCCGCCCTATCATCACGAAATTGCGCCTCCACAAGATTTCGATAATAACCATCCCGCCCCATCAACACAGTGTGCGATCCTTCGTCTTGGATACGCCCGCGTTGCAATACAACAATGCGATCCATTTTCTGAACGGTCGATAATCGATGTGCAATCACAAGAGCCGCACGTCCACGCATAACCACCTCAAGACCCCGCTGGATCATGGCTTCCGTTTCCGAGTCCACATTGCTCGTGGCTTCATCCATAATGAGTACAGCAGGATCAATCGCAAGTGCGCGCACAAGAGCCAGCAATTGCCGCTCTCCCGAAGACAGATTGGATCCAAACTCCTGAAGAAGTGTCTCATAACCGTGTGGTAAAGAAGCAATCCATGTTTCGATCCCAATGCTTTTCGCCGCATCTTTCACCGAAGCTTCTGAAATACGTCCACCCAAGGTGAGATTTTCTAAAATCGTGCCTGAAAAAAGATACACATCTTGCAATACAACGGCAAAAAGACGCCGCAAATCAGCCAAACGAACTGTTTTAATATCAATCCCATCCACCAACACAGCACCTTGTTGCACGTCGTAAAAACGATTGAGCAATTTGCCGATGGTGGTTTTTCCTGAACCTGTTTCACCCACAAGTGCCACATGTTCCCGCGCCCCAATCGCAAGCGATACGTCTTTTAAAATCCAACTTTCATCGGTGGGTGGCGTCGCATAGGAAAACCAAACATGATCCATTGCAATGCTCTGATGAAGCTTCTGTATAGCACGCGCATTCGGCATTTCATCCAAAGCAACCGGTTCATCAAGCATCGCAAAAATACGTTCCGACGATGCGAGTGCAGATTGTAACACCGTGTATTTCTGGGAGAGATCACGAATGGGAACAAAACAACGCCGAATATATTGAATGAAAGCCACCAACACACCGAGCTGTAAAACACCTGCCGATGTTTTTCCCGAACCAAACCAAATCATGGCCGCAACCGCCGTGGTACCAATCGCTTCCACCACAGAAAATAACGCCGCATCGTAAAAAACAGCACGGCGGTTGGAATCACGATAATCGATATTCAACACATCAAAATGCTTGGCGCATCGCTCTTCTTGCAAAAAAGCCTGCACTACGCCCATGCCCCCAATGTGTTCTGCAAGAAATACGTTGATCTTCGCAATATGCACACGGATCTCACGAAATGCTTCGCGTGCAAGACGCTGAAACCAAGTCGCGACCACCAAGAGCGGTGGCACGACCAAAAGCGCATACAATGTCAGTCGTACATCGAGCCACAACATCAAACAGATCACCACGATCACGGTCACGACATCCGCAACTGCTGTAATAGCACCTGACGCAAACACTTCGGCCAATGATTCGATGTCATTGGTTAAACGCGTCAGGATACGGCCCACCGGATGACGATCAAAATACGAGGCCGGCAAACGCTGTACATGACGAAATAAATCCGTACGAAGCGCCGCCATGGCCCGTTGCCCAAGTACCGTCAAAATGTATTGTGACAAAAAACCAGAAACAAATTCGACCACCAACGCCAAGAAGAATAAACCCACCAAGATATTGACCAGGGACACATCACGTGCTGGCAGTGCAATATCCAAAATTTGTTGCGTAATGTAAGGCGGTGCCGCAACAGCAGCCGCACCGATGGGATACAACAGAAATGAAAACCAAAAAGCCACACGCTCACGGGCCATGTAGCCAACAAGTCGTTTGGTAAGATGCCAATCACTGTGGGTTACATCGCTCATACATGCACCTCCGTGCCTTCGCGTGTTACGTCCTGGTGCTCGGCCAAAACCGCGTAAAGTCCTTCCATGGCACGAAGTGACGCATCGGTTCCCCGTTGCACAACACGTCCTTCCTCGAGAACAATAATTTCATCGGCATGCTGCACGGCGCTTAAGCGATGACTCACAATCACAGTGGTACGGCCACGGCGAAGGCTTCGGATTTTCCCTAGTATTTCTGCTTCAGTCTCGGTGTCCACCGCGGAAAGTGCATCGTCGAGTATCAAAATGGGAGGATCCACCAACAACGCGCGCGCAATGGCCGTGCGCTGTTTTTGACCTCCGGACAGTGTCAGACCTCTTTCCCCAACCTCGGTGTCCAAGCCATGGGGAAGCACTTCCAAATCTCGCAACATGGCGGCGCTTTGGAGCATGGATACAACGGCCGTGTCGTCGGCCTTAGGTTTTCCAAAACGTACATTTTCACGAAGCGTATCAGAGAAAAGCCCTGGATTTTGCGGCACATAACCAAACATCAATCGTGTTGCCCTTGGATCGCAGACCGCCACATCACGGCCACACAAAAAAACATGGCCCACAGGAACATCGGTCATTCGCATCAAACAACGCACCAACGTCGTTTTCCCAGAGCCAATGGGCCCTACGATCCCGAGGGTTTTTCCGACATTCACGTGAATATTTACGTGCTGAAGCACTTCTCGTTCCCCAAAAGCCAGCGTCAAATCGCGTATCTCGATATGAGGTGCTTGCGCATCGATCGCGCCGGAAACGCCCTCCTCAATGGGCGCTAATAAAATCTCATCCATACGCGCCATGGCTGAAACGCTACGCTGCCACATGGAAAGAACCCATCCCAATGCCGACGTAGGCGCTGCAATCAACGCAAGATATTCCACCATCGCAACCAACTCACCGTAGGTGAGATGTTCGTCAAGAACCTGATGCGCACCAAAAAAAACCACAAAAATAATGCTTATATTGGCCAGTGTCGCCATGATGCGAAAAATGCCGCTTCGTGCCCACGCGACATCAATGCCAGCCGCCGCGTATCGCTCGTTCAAATCACGAAACGCGCGCATTTGGTCTTCTTCGGCGGCAAATGCACGGATCACGTGAGAGCCACCCAAACCTTCTTGAATAAAACTCGACAGCTGTCCCAACACCTTTTGCTGCTTGTTGTTGCGCAAAAAAAGATGACGCCCCACATAGCGCATCGTCAACACACCCAGCGGATACAGGCTTAAACTGATGGCCGTAAGCTTCCCCGAAATACTTGCCATGGCAGGAATGGCCAACAGAAAGACCACCACGGTATTCACCAAATTAAGATATCCTGGCCCCAGCATCAAACGTATCTGCGGCAAATCACTGGTCGCACGGCTCATCAAATCACCGGTGTTTTGCTTCGCCATAAATGAGGGTGCAAGTCGGGTTAATGTGCGAAAATACGTGCAACGCAAATCCATCTCGACGTCGCGTGCGGCATAGAAGACATGAACGCGACTGAGTGTCCGAAAAATAGCACCTGCTACCGCAAGGGCAACCATCATCACTGCAATATCACGAAGAAAGTCCATGGACGTCCCTTCGTGGAGACCATCGATGGCCATGCGTACAAGCTGGGGCATCGCCAGACTTGTTGCATTGGTGAGCAACAAGAGAACGGCCCCCCATAAAAATCGTCGGGTGTACGGCCGCGCAAAAAATAACAAGCGATCCATTGGAGAGATTTTCCATAGTTCACACAAGACAGCAACTGTGCGACAGTCTAACCTTGTACAATGCAGCGTCCCACGGTAGCTTATTGCCCATGACAACGACCGATTATCGTCTACAGCACCATGTTATCCCCAGCGACTACGATGTCACGATTGATTCAGCCCCCAATCGCGCGACCTTTCACGGGTCGGTGATTGTGTCGGCCAAAATCAAACGCGCAACGGATATCATAGAGTTCCACGCCCGCGATCTTAAGCTCGAAGGCGCTGTGGTGAAACAAGGGAGCAAGCGCTTTGCTGCCAAAATTCGCATCCACAAGGACCGTGAAACCGCTGAATTGGTCTTGGATAAAACCCTTGCCAAGGGCGAAGTCACCATCACCGTCAATTTCAAAGGCAAGCTCAATCCAAGCTTGCATGGCCTGTATCTTGGCGCCGATGGCACAGAACGTGCCATATGCTCACAATGCGAAGCCACTGATGCACGGGCCATTTTTCCATGCATGGATGAACCCTCGTTTAAAGCCACACTCAAATGGACAGTTCATACTGTCCCAGGGCTTGTGGTCATCACCAACGGTGCCCTCGAAAAGAAGAAAAAGAGCAAAACCACGCCAGTACGCGAAATCCATACGTTCGCACGTACCAAAGTCATCCCAACCTATTTGGCCGCGATCACCATTGGAAAATACGAGTGCGGTATAGAACGCACGATTGCCAAAATACCATGTTCTATTTGGGCGGGTGAAGGCAAAGGCCATCAAACCCAATTTGCCATGGAAGTCACCGAACAAGTGCTGCCCTGGTATCAAAAATATTTCGGGCAAAAATACAATTACGACAAGCTTGATCAGGTCGCCGTGGCAGGTTTTGACGCCGGTGCCATGGAAAATGTTGGGGCGATTTTTTACCGCCAAAGCTTGCTCTTGATGCAACCTGGTGCTGTCTCATGGATGGGCCAAAAACGCATCGCCGAAGTCATTGCCCATGAAATAGCCCACCAATGGTTTGGCAACCTTGTAACCATGGCATGGTGGGATGACCTCTGGCTCAATGAAGCCTTTGCCACATGGATTTCCTTTAAAGCCGTTGCCGAATGGCAACCCGAATGGCGCATGTGGGACGATTTCTTAGGATCCAAAGAGAGCGCCATGGTGGCCGACGCCTTGGTCAGCACACATCCTGTGTATACCGACGTGAAAAGCCCCGCCGAAGCCACCGAACTTTTCGATGTCATCACCTATGAAAAAGGCTGCGCAATTTTGCGCATGATCGAAAATTATCTCGGTGCAGAAGTCTTCCAAAAAGGCATCCAAGCCTATCAAAAAGCATTTCGTAATAAAAATGCCACCGGGCCCGATTTGTGGGGCAAGCTGACCGAAAGCTCTGGACAGCCCGTCGACCGCTTGATGCAATCGTGGGTCATTCAACCCGGCTTCCCAGTGCTTGAAACATCGCTTGAGCAAAGTGCAAGCAATTCCATATTGCATGTGTCACAAAAACGTTTTTTTGCCGATCCAAAACAAAATGCGTCCGGTGAAACATGGATGATCCCCATGGTCATCGTCTACGGCGACGCGCAAGGCGTTCATCGCACCAAAATGTTGTTTGAAACCAAACAAGGCACCATCAAATTGCATGGGAAAAATGTTCTTTGGGCCTATGCCAACGTCGATGCGACAGGATTTTATCGTCTCAAGATGTCACCAGACACACTGAACGCATTGCTTACGCACGGTCTTAAGCACCTATCACCAGGCGAGAGAAAATCGCTCCTTGATGATCAGTGGGCGCTTGCGAAAGCCGGTGAAGTGGGCATCGATGCGTATCTCAATGTCCTTGAAGCACTGGCCGATGAGCGCGATCATATTGTGCTTGAAAGCATGACCGGCCAGTTGAATGCGTTGGTTGAAACATTGGCTGGCGATGAAGATCGACCAGGACTTGAGGCGTTGATCCAACGTTTGCTCAGCCCACAATTGCACGAACTCGGTTTTGAACGTGGCACCGATGAGCATCCTTCCATGGCCATGCGCAGAGCTTTGGTATTAAGCACACTCGGTGGCCCCGGTGCAGATCCTGCCATTCGCAAACGCTGCACGGAATTTGTGGAACAAGAATGCAAAGCCCCTGAAGGCTTTGACCCTGATCTTGCAGGTACGGTCATCAACATCGCCGCCATCCAGGGCGACAAACGCATGTTCACCCGCTACATGGACACCTATCAAACCCGTCGCGATCAACGCATGGCGCCCCAAATAAGTGCACGCTACCTCCATGGTATGGCTCATTTCGAGCATCCCACAGTACTCAAGCTTGTGCTTGAAGCATGCCTTGACGGTAGTGTTCCTCAAGATCAATTGCGCGTGTTGCTTGTCCCCTTGTTGTGCAATCCTCGAACGGGTCGCACAACGTGGGCGTTTATGAAAAAGAATTGGGATGCATTGTCACCCCGCGTGGGGTCCATGTCGCTGTCTCGGCTTATTGAAGCCACCGGTCGCTTGCCTATCCCGCTTAAATCCGATGTTGAAAAGTTTTTTAAACAACATCCGGTGCCCGAAGCCACACGCGCCATGCACAAAGCCATTGAGGCCTTTGATCTGCGTGAACAATTTATCATGAAACAACAACCGGTACTGCGTGCATGGCTTGAAACACGGGATGCGGCCTAAAAAAACATATTGACGCAATGCGCAATATGGCATAAATAAAAAGCAACCGGACATACCACGGGCGCCATGATGGATACGAAATATAATACACATCGAACGTGGTGGCGCAGCAAGCTGCGCCGCTACGTGTCTTTTAATATTTTTTCCGTAAACACCGCACGCAAATAAAATCCCAGCGGCAACGTTTGCATCGCACCGTCTTGTGCAGGTGCAACCGTACGCACAAGACGATTTGCGGCTTTGGGACGCACTTGCAGCGCCTCACCTTCTCGCGCACTCAGTACACCACCATAGCCGGCACCAATAGCGCCCATCAAATATTCCCAGTCGGAACGCAAACATGCTTCTTGAGCCAAGGATGGCGACCAGAGTACGGGTACCCCAAATCGACGTGCAGGCATCGGAGCCAAAAGCGCACTTTCAATAGGCACCCACAAAACACACGCCAAACGCTTCCGCAAACGTGATGTTTCCCATTTTTCTGTGTCCGCCGTATTCATGTCGATGCTGCAACAAAACGTCGATTCTTTAGGTATTCCATGAGTATTGACAGGAATAGTCTTCAGCTCAACACCCAACCCCGTAAAATCAGGACGATCGCCCGCAGCAGGATCGGATCCTAAAATTCGCTCCACAAGTTGTCCTATAAACCCTTTGGAACGACGCGGTTCTTTCGGGATCGCTACATGTAAAAATTGTGCAACTTCACATACCATGCGCCCTTGCAGTGCCTGCGCACGCACGCACAATTCCTCGATACTTTGTGGCGTCGGCATGCGTATCTCTTCACAAGGCATTCGCGACATCAAATACATCCTGCGTATTCTTGACCCACCCTATGGGGATCGCTAAACAACATACTCGCACATTAAAAGGCCTTCAAAGGCAAAACACCGGAGAACCTTCCATGACCAAAGCAGAGCTTATAGAGAAACTTCACGCAAAGTTCGGCGCTGAAATAACCAAGCGAATGATTGCTGAACTGGTGGATGACGTGTTTGAAAACGCCACCGCAGCCGTCAAGAAGGAAGGACGTTTCTCCTATCCGGGCTTCGGTACGTTCTCCTTGCGCAAAAGAAAAGCACGCAAAGGTCGCAACCCGCAAACAGGTGCTGAGATCAAAATCAAAGCGTCAAAAACAGTGGGATTCCGTGCATCCAAAGCACTCAAAGAAAAGCTCTAAGATTTAAAAAAATACGCAAAACGGCGTGGGAGATCTCGATTTTCCACGCCGTTTTTTTATGACTTTGTTTTCTGGAGCCAAACCTTAAGCGCAACCGGATCTGACGTAAGCTCGGGATGAAACGTTGACGCCCAATGAACACCCTTGCGAACCAACACCGCCTCATCATGATAGTGCAACAGCACTTCCACACTGGATCCAATGCGGCAAATACGCGGCGCGCGGATAAATACCAAATGAGATCGTCCACGATCGCCCAAGGTTCCGTCAGAGTCGGCCTCAAAGCTGTTCACTTGCCGACCCCACGCATTGCGACTCACTTCGATATCCAAAATATTAAGGCTGTCCTGCTCGGGATCGCGCACGTCACGGGCCATCAGAATAGCACCTGCGCAGGTTCCAAAAAGAGGGTAACCCGCCGCTGCGAAGTCTTTGATGGCCATGTACAAGCCTGTGCTGTGCAATAGCTTAAGCTGTGTCGAACTCTCCCCACCTGGCAATACCAATCGCGTGACACACGCCAAATCATCGGGTGTACGCACCTCACGAACCACCGCACCTAAAGCACGCAAGGCGCTCACGTGCGCCGCAAAGCCACCCTGCAAAGCAAGAACGCCTACTTTCTCTTTCAATTCACCAGCCACGATCGCTCATGCGCTCGTCATCGCGCAGCTCCGATATTTCGATACCACGCATGGCTTCACCAAGGCCTGTGCTCAATTCCGCAAGCTTCTTGTTGTCTTCAAAGTGCGTGACCGCACCCACAACCGCACGTGCACGCGCAGCCGGATCGGAACTCAAGAAAATACCACTGCCCACAAATACCGTTTCGGCGCCCAAACGCATGCACAAGGCTGCATCCGCTGGCGTCGCAATGCCACCCGCTGCAAAGTTAGGAACCGGCAAACGACCCGTGCGTGCAATCGACTGCACCAAGTCCAAAGGCGCACCAAGATCTTTGGCTTCAGCCATCATCTGTTCGCTGGTAAGCGTTGTTAATCTTCGGATCTGCGTACGCATCTTTCGCAAATGGCGAACAGCTTCGACGATATTTCCCGTACCCGGCTCGCCCTTGGTGCGCAACAAGGCTGCACCTTCTGCAATACGCCGGAGCGCCTCACCCAAATTTTTGGCGCCACACACAAACGGCACACGAAAAGCGCGCTTGTCGATATGGTACTCTTCGTCGGCTGGTGTCAGTACTTCGCTTTCGTCAATAAAATCGACTTCAAGCGCTTCCAAAATAGCCGCTTCAACAAAGTGACCAATACGGCACTTTGCCATCACTGGAATATTGACAGCGGCTTGGATCGCTTTGATCATCGCTGGATCGCTGGCACGCGCCACGCCACCTTCAGCACGAATTTGCGCTGGCACGCGCTCAAGCGCCATGACCGCGCAAGCCCCCGCATCTTCCGCAATGCGTGCCTGCTCAACGTTCATGACATCCATAATCACCCCACCCTTGAGCATCTCTGCAAGGCCCACATTGGTGGTATTGGTGTTCTTTTCCATGGCTCGTGCCTCCTCAAGAAAGATCGCGCGGTATACATAGAGCTTTAAGGGATGCGCTGACAAGGTTGGTTTTTGTGGATTGTCTGATGCCCCATGCCCACGCACAAAATACCTACATACGCACATGGCCACTTCTCTTGAATCACATATTCAATAAGGGTACGATGATAGTACACACAACGGGAACCCTCGATGAGTCATGTACGTTTTCCTGTTGCCTACGGCAACTATATCCTACTCGATCGCCTGAATTCCGGTGGCATGGCCGAGGTTTATTGTGCCAAACGTATCGGTGTCGAAGAGTTCCAAAAACTTTTCGCCATCAAGCAGATCCTGCCCGATCTTGCAGAAGATCAGCACTTTACGCGGATGTTCATCAACGAAGCGAAACTGGCAGCGCAACTCTCCCACAGCAATATCGTCCAAATTTTTGAGCTCGGCCGCTTGCAGCAGCAGCTGTACATCGTCATGGAACTGATCGTCGGGCACGATCTTCGCAACATTTTGCGCGTCGCCGCCAAAACCAAGCAGTCCATTCCCATGGCCTTCGCGTGCTATGTTATTGCACGTTCCGCAGAAGGCCTTGACTACGCCCATCGCAGAAAAGATCTCACAGGCCAAGCCATGGGACTTGTTCACCGAGATATCAATCCGCAAAATATTCTCGTCAGTTTCGAAGGTGAAGTCAAAGTCACCGATTTCGGAATTGCGAGGGCACAGAGCAACATCGTAGAAACCCACGCAGGCGTGCTCAAAGGCAAATTCAGCTACATGGCTCCCGAACAAGTTCGTGGAAAGCCCTTCGATCGCCGCGCCGATATTTTTGCCCTTGGCATCGTATTGTATGAGCTTCTCAGTGGACGCAAATTATTTTCCGGTTCAAGCGATTTGTCTATTATGGACCAAGTCAAAGAAGCCGCTGTACCGCCTATTCGGGAACATGCACCGCACGTGTCCAAAGAAATCGAAGACATCCTTAATAAATGCCTAAGCAAAAACCCCGAAGATCGCTATCAGTGGGGCTCTGAATTGGCTGAAGCATTGCACACAGGCCTCATTCACGAACGTTCTATTTTTGGTGCCCAACAAGCACGCACTTTCATGCACACGCTATTTGAAAAAGAAATTGAAAATCTGAGCGCAAAACATCAGGCCTATGCCAAAGTAACCCTAGAGAACTGCGTAGGGGACCCTGCCGCCTATCGCACTCCGATTGCACCGCCCCAAGCAGAAACATTGCGCACAGAAGACCTGGTTGCGAGCTCCGATTGGGCAGTACCCACATCAAGGGTCAACGCCCATATGGTTGAATCCCTGGCATCAGCACCTGTAAAAGCACACACACCGCTGCCCTTGCCCATTGAATACACGGGTAGCGTAATAGGAACACCCGATCGCGATCTTTCCATTTCAGCAAGTACCTTGCGCAGCAAAGGCGTTTTTAAACACTTTACGACGGTTCAGCTTTTGGCCGCGTTGGTCACGGTGGCTTCACTTATTTTTGCAGGCGTTGTGGGGTATGTCTTGTACGGAAAACAAACGCCGCCCCATGCAGAGCAACCCTCAGAGATCCATCATTAACCCACGCAAATCACGTACCGTTCGCGCACCCGCTGCAAACATGCAGACCTGAAGTTCACGTATCGTTCTGCGAATAAAATCGTCGACGCGATCTGCTTCGGCTGCAAGCAGCATCGCACGGGCCATCGCAGCCAGATCGGCACCAAGTGCCAACGCCTTCGCAACTTCAAGACCATCGGTGATACCGCCTGTGGCAATCAGTGGCACGGTGCGTGAAGCCGTACGCACCTGATGGATCGCATCGGCCGTAGGAATACCCCATTCGCCCAATGTTGCTGCCACTTCACGCGTATGTGGATCAAGTGAACACAGCGCTTCGACTTTAGCCCAAGATGTTCCACCTGCGCCCGCACAATCGAGTCCCGCCACACCGCATGCGATCAGTTCCTTGGCCGCACGTACGCTTAAACCAAACCCTACTTCTCGAACCAAAACAGGAATACCTTCCCGTGAAAGATCCTCACACAAACGCGACAGGTTTGGGAGAAACATCGAAAAATTAACATCGCCGCCCTGACACGCCTCTTGCAACGGATTGAGATGCACAAAAAGAGCCTGGGCCGACACCATTTCAATGGCACGCATGGCCTGATCGGCACCCCATCCAAGGGCAACCTGCGCTGCGCCAAGATTTGAAAAAATAAATGTTGTGGGTGCTACGTCACGAATTGCGAACAATTTCGCACGATTGGGGTCTTCAAGCGCGATACGCTGACTGCCCACCCCCATAGGCAATCCCCATCGCTCGGCCGCCGCCGCAAGGCGCATGTTGAGCGTATGGCCCCGGCCTACGCCACCCGTCATAGGAGCAATCATCAAAGGTGTCTGTAACCTGCGTCCAAACCATTGCACCGACGTATCGATCTCCGCAAAATTAAGACCCGCAGTGGCCTCATTGGTAAACGCAAAACGCTCAAAACCCGTTGATTTTTGGTACAAGGCCTGGGTTCCCAGACAAACGTCCAAATGCTGGTTCTTCGCAGAAGGATCTCGAACAGCATGATTCTCTGGCACGGGCTACCTCTTGCCTATCTTTCAGCACACGTAGGACCTATCAATCCACCATCAAAACACGATAAAAACACACCATGCAAGGCAAACGCGTTGTTCTGGCTGTTTCGGGAAGCATCGCCGCATACAAAGCGCTGATCCTTCTTCGCTTATTGCGCGAGCGGGGAGCCCATGTGATCCCCATGCTCACGCAAAGCGCACAGCAATTCGTCACACCTTTGTCGTTTTCAGCCCTCGCCGGTGTGCCCACCATCACATCGCTTTGGCAAGAAGGTGAACGCGGCAGTATTAAGCACATCGAAGCCGCACATGACGCAGATCTCATTCTCATTGCGCCCGCCACTGCCGATCTCATCGCGCGTTTAAGCCAAGGCCGTGCCGACGATGTGGTAACAAGCACCGTCCTCTCTAGTGCTGCGCCCAAATTCATCGCACCGGCCATGGAAACTGGCATGTGGCAAAATCCAGCCACACAACACAATATCGCAATCCTAAAATCACGCGGATTTGTCGTGATAGGCCCTGAAGAAGGTGCGCTAGCATCGGGACATGCTGGCATCGGACGCATGGCAGAACCCAACACAATCCTCCGTGCAGTCATCGGCACCCAGGATTTAGTACAAGAAAATATTTTGATCACCGCAGGCCCAACCCGCGAAGCGTTAGATCCCGCACGCTTTCTATCCAATGCATCGACAGGCCGCATGGGCATCGCCCTCGCAACCGCAGCGCAAAGCCGAGGCGCCCAAGTGACACTTGTTCTCGGCCCCACAGAACTTCAAGCCCCAGCGGGGATCCTTGTGCTTCATGTGAGCTCAACCCGCGACATGTTGGCCGCATGTGAAGCCAACATTGGCAGCGCAAGCATGTTGATCATGGCCGCAGCACCTGCTGATTATCGGCCACAACACCCCGAACCCCGTAAAATGAAAAAAACAGAACACACAGCCACATCACTAGCCCTCGAACCCAATCCAGATATTCTGCAAGCACTCAACGCAAGAACAAGCGACCGTATCGTCGTAGGCTTTGCGGCAGAAACCCACGATATTGAACATTACGCACGCACCAAACTACAAACCAAAGATCTTGATCTCATTGTGGCCAATCCCATCGGATGCACCGACGCTGGTTTCGGGAGCAACACAAATCGTGTTATTCTGATCTCCCGTGATGGTCATGTGTCGGCCCTGCCTTGCATGCGCAAAGAAGACGTTGCACATGCCATCTTGGATTCTACACTCTCCATACGGAAGGCCCGTCACTTAGTCCCTTAAACACACCATGAACACGCCATCGAACAACGAACACACTAGAATCCCTCGATGGCGGCGCAATATTCTCATAGGATTTGCATCACTTGTTTCAATTTTTTTTCTATGCGCCTTGACTGTCCATCTATGGATTGCGCCCGCACTGCTCTCCGATGCACGACCTAAGCTTGAAAAAATAATTGAAGAACAATGCCAATGCACAGCAAGCATCCAAAAATTTTCTTTGCATTGGTTTCCGCTTGGCGTCGTTGTTCACGGATTAAGCGCGCGCATCGACGCGCATTCTACTATTGAAGCAACAAAGATAGGTGTATACCCTCAACTCTTTTCACTTCTTGGTGATGCGCCTGAAATTCACGCCATTGATCTGTCTGGCCTTCGATTTTCCCTTGATTTTAATCAGTGGCATCCGTGGGAAACTGCGTCTGGCGAAACATCCAATCCCTTTGAGATGATCCGAAAGATCAACCTCCACGATATTCACGGCTCCATCACATATGACCAATGGCATGCGACATTGCACGATCTCACCGTGACGTTAAAACCCAGAAGTCAAAGTACACATATCGATCTCAAAAGTCTTCAATTTGATTGGGTGTACAAAGATCACAATGCATCGTTCAGCGTATCAACCCAAGCAACCCTTCATGGCGAATTAACAGCCCTAGAGGCGATTGCCATCGAACGAGGCACAGTACGCATTGATGACGCCCATACTCTCAGCCTGCAAGGTCATATTCCTTTAAATAACAAGACAGACATTAACGCCCAAGCAACGCTTCAAGCCGATCTCAATGCACTCTCCCATACGTTTCTCAAAGCCCCGTTGCTCATGGGCAAAGCACATTTTGATTTGCGCGCATCGGGCAATTTGGCCCATCCTAAAGCCCTTTTAAATGCCCATCTCACAGATATTGCGTTAAACAAGCGTCCTATTGGTGTTTTAGATGCCCAAGCCATCATCGACGAAAAGCAGGTGGATCTCACAAAATTAACAATCAACACACGCGATATGGGACAAGCCTCAGCCTCGGCGATCGTTGCATTGGGCGCACATTATCCAACCCACGTCGAACTTAAACTCGACAATCTATCCCTTGAACACCTCCTAGATCTCTGCGACGTCGACAATTCGTGGGTACGCATGCGCATTCACGCTTTCTATGTGGCCGATGGCACATTGTGGCCATTTCAATTTCGCGGCCCATTCAATGCCCATGTTCCGCGCTTCGATAGTATCGATCGCGGGTATCGCGACCCCAAGGCTGAAGTGATGCTTCGATTGGAACAGGCAAACATCGAAACAGATCTCACCGTTACGCCTAGCGCTGCCACATTGGACAACGGAGTCATTCATATTGGAAAAACAAACGTGCACGTCGAAGGAAGTATGCACTACAGTGCCAAGCGACAAGGTTATGATCTTCAAATTTCAGATCACGATTTTCGTCTGAGCGACTTAGGCCCCATTGCCCGTATACCTTTCGGAGGCAAGGGATCCGTTAATGCAACCATCACAGGTCCCATCGACGATCCCGATATCATCGGCCGTGTTCAATTGACAGAACTCGCCATTGCAGATCTTACCCTGGGCGATACTCAGGCCCAATTGCGCTACAATCATCAGATCCTGCACATTGAACAAGCCACGACGCAACATGGCGTTCAATTGCAGGGGAGTTTGGATTTCAACCCCACACCCATTATTTTCGATGCACAAGCCTCTCTGCACGACACTGATTTTCGTGGCTTGCTTTTAAATCTCAATTTAGTGGATGCAATGCCGACCGATATAAAAATTCCTCTTTCCGGAAATGTCCATCTTCATGGCCCATTCATGGCATTGATCGGCGATTTTGAGGCGACCATTCAAAGTGGAAACATCGCGTCCATTCCCATCACACGTACCCATGCAACCGGAAATTTCGGTCCAGGCGGAAGTGCATGGAGTGCCCACATAAACAGCCACATGGGCGAAGGAAAACTTGCAGGAACTGTCACGTATGCATCGCCCAACCTTCTTAGCCTAGAAATAGGTGCTGACAGGCTCCCCATAGGGATCCTCACACACGGAGCAGCCATAGGAAAAATGTCAGGACAAGTGCTCATCCACGGCCCCATCGACAAACCAACCGGTGGCATTGAACTTGAACTTCATCAATTGGGAACCTATGCAGGAATATGGGGCGACGCCCGCATTGAAGCCACGATCGATCGAGGAACAGCCACATGGAAAGCCCACACGCACCGACAAAAAGTTAAAGGCGAAGGAATGATTCGTCTTGGGACTGCGGGTGGAGAACAAAAAAGCACATGGCATTTAAAAGATATCAGTTTGCATGATTTTGGGGCCCCATTGCCTTCCGCAAGCGATATTCGCTTATCGGGTATCGTAAACACATCAGGACCCGCATGGCCTCTTTCCGCATGGACCATTCAAAGCCAATGGCAGGATGGAACCGTACGTTGGCACGCAACGACATTAAAACAACGCGATTCGTTTCATATCAATAGGCAAAATAATCGCATTGAAATCAGCGATGTACTGTTCCACAACGATGCGCTCACACTCGCATTTCATGGCAATCAAAGTGCCGACCACCAAATTACAGCAACACTCAATCTGCAAGGTCCATTTCAAACAAATGAAAAACTTATTCCAGGCATTGAAAGCCTGCGCGGAACGATCGATACACGGATTCAAGCAAGTGGGACCCTGGAGAAACCGTTATTCAACGGCAATCTTACGTTTCAAAATGGTGTCGTAGGATTACAGTCCATAGGCCACCTCGACGATGTAAATATGCGCATTGCACTTCAGGGCAAACGTATCGATGTCCAAGCATTCACAGCAACGTTGGGAAAAGGCCATGTCAATATTCACGGCAATCTCGATTTTTTTAGGGACACGCAGCCATCTCTCAATCTGCAAGCGGAGATCGATCAAATAACACTGCAACCATTCAAGGATCTCGACAGCATTCTCAGTGGAAAACTTAATCTCACAGGTCCTTGGAAACACGCAAAACTTGACGGCAATGTAACCATCAATGCGTTACGATTCACACGTGCCATCGATATAAAATCACTGATCCCCAATCGTCGTACGTATGTCCGCCCAGAAACTGGGGTTGACCATCTTGCCTTGGGTATAAGGTTTCATGCACCAGGCAATATACTATTAAACAACAACTTGATTGAAACCGAATTGCGTATCGATACAACACTCACTGGAACCGTCGGAAAACCCGGACTTATAGGTTCAATCACGCCTCTTTGGGGGCGTGTCAAATACCGCAACAATACATTCAATATTGATCGCGCCATGCTCGATTTCATCGATGAAAACAGTATAAAGACTTTTTTTGACATCGAAGCATCGACCAATGCGTGCGGTATTGCAGCACGCATCACCATTCAGGGATCCGACAACAAATATACCTTCATCGCTTCTGGGCAGGATCCCCAAGGCACCGTGAGCCCTTCTGATGTGATCTCATGTTTGCAATTTGGCATTCGCCTTCGAGAATTCGCGGGACCTAATACTAAAGGTGTTGGGCTCGCAGTCCCTGGCGGCCTTGATGCGCTTTGGACCGTCACGGGACTCGATAGCGAAGTCAAAAAACGCTTGCCTATCGCTATCGATCAATTCAGACTCACAAGTCGCTGGTCATCCATAAGTAGAACAACAACATCTTGGGTACTTGTAGGCAAAAATCTCAGCAAAAATTTTGAACTCCAATATGCACGTTCACTGCAAAACGTCGACGAACAGGAGCTCAATCTGCGCTACAACCTTTCAAGTGTATCTACGATCGCGAGCTCTTGGACCATCAACAATCTCACCACTTATGGCGATTTGGGCCTCGATCTGAATCTCTCTTGGATGTTTGATTGATAAACATGCGGCTCCTTTCACCATGACTTTGCGACTACCTCTCCCCATGCTATGGTCTCCGTGATGGGAAGCACCCTCGGAACTCTCTTTAGAATTACCACATGGGGCGAATCGCACGGCCGCGGTATTGGCGTCGTTGTGGATGGCTGCCCCTCGCAAATTCAGTTGGATATCAACGCCATCCAAAATGAACTCGATCGCAGGCGGCCAGGGCAAAATCGCCTTACCACACCACGCGATGAAGCCGATCGTGTAGAGATCTTGTCGGGGGTCGAGGCTGACATCACCACAGGCACCCCCATCAGCATGGTCGTATGGAACGAAGACGCACGATCAAAGTCCTATGAAAACATGCGCGATGTTTATAGACCGTCCCATGCAGATTACACCTATGATGCGAAATACGGCATTCGCTCATGGCAAGGTGGGGGCCGATCAAGCGCACGGGAAACGGTTGCACGTGTCGCTGCTGGCGCCATTGCCAAACAAATTTTGCACACGTGCTGTAACGTAGAATGCGTTGCTTATGTAAGCCAGGTTCACAACATCATCGCCAACATCGATCCCAGCACCGTAACGACAGAAACCGTTGACGCAAGCATGGTTCGTTGTCCCGATCCCAGCACAAGCGATGCAATGATTGCACGCATCGACGCAGCACGCACCGACGGTGATTCGGTGGGCGGTGTTATAAACCTTGTGGTGCGCAATGTTCCAGCTGGATGGGGTGAGCCGGTTTTCGACAAACTCAAAGCAGATCTCGCAAAAGCGATGATGTCGTTGCCAGCAACCATGGGCGTCCAATTTGGTTCTGGTTTTGATGGGATCCTCATGACCGGATCTGAACACAACGATTCGTTCTACCACGACGGGCAGCGCATTCGTACGCACACAAATAACTCAGGAGGCATGCAAGGTGGCATTTCTAACGGTGAAGATATTTTAGTGCGTGTGGCATTTAAACCAACAGCCACCGTGCGCAAAGAGCAGCAAACCGTTGATAAGCATGGCAACCAAACCACATTGGCCGCACGAGGCCGTCATGATCCCTGTGTTCTTCCCCGCGCTGTCCCCATTGTTGAAGCCATGGCCGCTC
Source organism: Bdellovibrionales bacterium (assembly GCA_005801425.1). Lineage (GTDB taxonomy): Bacteria > Myxococcota > XYA12-FULL-58-9 > XYA12-FULL-58-9 > SYDY01 > SYDY01. Next base: position 40,082 of record SYDY01000080.1, read on the forward strand.
TGGTCTTGGTCGATCATTGGCTCAGACATCGAGCGAGAAGCATCAGCTCATAAATACGCACCAACATGCTCGCTTTTATTTGTGTGCTCCTAACGAACCTCCTTCCAATAAGCGCCGAGAGCACAACAGACACCTCTGTCATCGAAACCGCGCCTGTTTATGAAACCTATCGCGGTATGCCTGTACTTGACGTCACGTTTGACACTCTAGACAAGGAAGACCACGACGCGCTTTTTAGTTTGGTCGATATTCATCCCGGATATTTGCTGTCCGAAGACTTGGTTCAACAGGCTTTGCAGCGACTCTACGCACTCGATCGCTATGCCGATATCAGCGTCTACATCAATCAGGTGGGGAAATCCGTTGAACTTCACTTTGTCCTAACACCCATTCTTCATATGGGCACCATCACGCTACACGTCGAGGGAAAAGCGGACATCACGTTGTTTAAAGAACGCTTGAAAAAGATGGAAGGAACCGCTGTAGAACCCGACGTAAAAACAACCATGCACAATCTCACCATACAGGCCCTTCATGATGCAGGGTACCCCAACGCCGACATCCGTGTAGAAATTCAAACCATCGGCCCGCGCATCAATACCCAGATCCATGTTAAAGCAGGACTGCCCAGGAAAATTGAAGCCATTCATTTACAAGGCAACATACCCGTAGAAGACAAAATCCTGACCGAAGTGCTTCACGCACGCGTTGGCGATGTTACCAATCGCAATATTCTCGAAGAAGATCGCATGCGATTGATCAAAACGCTCAAAGATCATGATTTCCGTGCAGCACGCGTCGAGAACGCCCGTGTTGCTGTCGGTGTTCATGGCGATATTATTTATTTTGAAGTCGACGCAGGAACGCGGACCCATATCGAATTGCAAGGAAACACGCTGTTTAGCAAAAATCAAATTTTTTCGTTGTGGCCCAATGACAACCCTTCATTGACCGACGGCGATTTTGACCTCTTTGAACGACGCATCAAAGAAGCGTATGCGCTCGTAGGGTATCCTCGTGTAGAAATAACCCGTGTCGTGAGTACCAAGCAGCATGCGCTCAGCAAATCCATCGCGGTCCAGATCAAAGAAGGCCCCCACATCGCCATCGAACGTTTATCTTTTGATGGTGCCAGTGGTATTTCAGCAAAAATTCTGCGTGACAATGTGCAAGGCATGTTGCGTGACGCTGCCACGGATCGCATAACACCACGTATCACCCAACTTATTGATATTGATTCAAAAGTCGATGCCAATAAAGACGGCCCATTTTTTCACGCACGCATCACAAGGCCCGAAGAACTATGGATTGAAGAGGTTCTTGAAGAAGCACCCCAAACAATGCACAGACTGTACCAAAATCAGGGATTTCTCAATGCGCACATTGACCCTCCCACATACACCTTTGATGGTCATACCGTCACCGTGCGTTATCATATTGTTGAAGGGCCGCGTTTTTTAACCCATGGCATCATTTTTCATGGCAATACAAACGTGCCTTCACACGAACTTTTAAAATTGATTACCGAGGACAGACCATGGCCCAGCGGATACCACCTCGCGTTGGGAGAACCGATCCATTACGATGCCATCGAAGATGCGCGGGTCGCCATTGTTGCCGAATATCGCAATCGGGGTTACATCTACGCGCGTTGCACAGCAGAATTTGAAGCAGACAAAGACCATCGAAAAGTACGCATTGTTTTTAACATCGAAGAAGGCAACACGGTACACATTCAACGTGTTCTCATACGTGGCAACACCCATACCTATACAGGCCTTATACGCAGTCGCATAAAAATCAATTCGGGCGATCTATATACCATTCAGCGCGCACTTGATGACCAACGTGCCATCTCACAGCTTGAAGTCTTTTCAAGTGTACGTGTACGATTACTCAACGAAGACCAACCCTCAGAGCTCAAAGATCTGGTGGTTGACGTACGAGAAAAGCAAAGACATCGCCTCGCTCTCAGCGCCGGCATGTCGGTCACACAAGGGCCCCGCGTACGATTCAGTTATCAGCATGCCAATCTTTTTAAAACTGCTGTATCATTTTTAGGGTCGCTCAGGCTCAATCGGCAAATATTTTTTCCATTGTATGGCAAATACGGTGATCTGATGCGTTCACGCTATGATGGCTACGACGGCATCAAACAACTCACGCATGCCCTAGAAAGAGAAATCCGTCTTGGTCTGCGCAGTCCCCCCCTACGTATGCTCCCACTTGATCCGTTGTTTCGCATCGATTTGGTCAATGGACGTGAAAATGCCGTTCCCTATTCCCTCGATACACTCGCCGCAATCCTAGGCGTCGATCTCCATCCCCATCGTACCATTACGTTTACCATTGAACCCCAACTATCTATCTCGAACTTAACCTGTGCCGATGCGCCAGGTCTTGATTGTGAAAACCAAGCCAATTCCTCACCCACCGCAGGACAAAAATCAACCAACCGCGGTTTACGAAGAATGTTTAAACTAGGAAGCGTACTCACGCTTGATCTTCGCGATAATCCCCTCGTGCCCAAGAAAGGTTTGTACGTGCAATTATTCACTTCCTTTGCACGCGGTGAAACCCGCAATGATCCTGCAATTTCAATTCAAGAATTATTCAGCAACAATTTTGATAATCCATTTTCATTCACACGCATTGATGGTCGCATCACAGGCTATGTTCCTGTAGGCGTCGCAACATTGGCACTATCAGCACGCGGCGGCACCATTATCGATCATAAAAGTCAATGTGCCCCAGCAGATGAGCGATTTTATCTCGGAGGCCGCGATACTGTACGCGGATTTCTTGAACGTACACTTTTTGCCAACGATGCAACATATGCGACAAGCGATCAATCAAGTTGTGTCAACATCATCCAACAAGTCTTTTCGCCCGGGGTCACCACGCCGGTATCACGTGGAGGCCATCATTATGTCTTACTCAAAGGAGAGCTTCGCGTTCCTATCTACAAACAAATGGCCCTGGGACTCTTCCTTGACGCAGGCAACCTATGGGTCGGCACCCCTGAAGCCAAAAGCCTACTCGATCTTCGACTTGGAACCGGTGCAGGGCTGCGATACCAGACGCCCGTAGGGGTTATTTCCGTCGATATAGGCGTCAATCCTCGCCCACGCACCTACTTGCTTGCCGACGGCTCCCAAGCCTTCAAAGAGCAAATCTGGCAATTGCATTTTTCAGTAGGTGCACTGTAGGGCAGGTCAGCTTATACATGATCTTTCACTACCTTGACCCCAAGCGCCCCAATCCCTATGAGATCCCCAGCCAAGGAGAACCGATGAGACCACGACGCCCGAAGTACATATTTATTACTGGAGGTGTGGTATCCGCGCTCGGCAAGGGATTGGCCGCTGCTTCCATTGGCGCTCTTCTTGAAAATCGCGGTCTCAACGTGGGATTTTTGAAACTCGACCCATACATCAACGTCGACCCCGGCACCATGAGTCCGTTTC
>SYDY01000081.1 GCA_005801425.1 Bdellovibrionales bacterium
CTAACGGAGATCACAACATGGCCACATGCGATGGATGCGATGTAGAAACCGATGAAATCAAAGTGTATGGGAAAGGACGCACAAGACAGCGTCTCTGTAGCGATTGTTATGAAGATGCCGTGCGTGATGATGAGATCGCGCGTGAAGCAGAAGATGCGATGGGTGGCATGATGGAGTACAAAGGGTAGGGGTGGTTTGAGAACCGCCCTTTGGCTTGGGGGAGTGTATGACAGGCGCGAAACAATCCGTGGGGACCACCCATCGACGATCTTCTGAGGTTCGGTCAACGACGAAAACGATCGTATCGGGCGTGCGCTTGAATGAAAAACTTTCCATGGCCGATGATTTTGGGCGCCGTGCAGCCCATGCGTTATTGGAGCGTCCTCTCAGTACCCTTTTGCTGCTTGCCGAAGACGGCTTTGATGAATGCGCCGTTTTAGGACCCGTGCAGGTCGAACAATTGTGCGCGTCATTTCCTAAAATACGTATTCTGGTTGAATCGTCGCGCACCCGTTGTTTTAGCGATGCAGAATATTTGGAGGCGGGTGCAACGCTGGTGAAAAGGCAGCCTGGTGGGGACTTTGCTGATCTGCGTGGATCCCGAACCCCATCGCCGGATGTGGTTCTTTCTACCAAACAACCCTATGGACGTTTGATCCCAGGTGCGCGTCAATTTGCATTTTACAATGTTCATCGCGGGCAAGATCACCAGCTTTTGCGTGCGATGTTGGCTGTCGATAGACACCGTCATGGCACCGTTGTTTTTACACCATTTCCGTATGTGGCTGTGGACTATGAGTTGGTACTCAACGATCGTGGCCGACGTATGCTGCAATTTGGTTCGTGGGCGGGCCGCGTCGGGATGCTCAATACGTTGGCGGCCCTGGGTGTGTTGTATCCAGATTCACCCTTTGCAGGGCTTAAAGCGGCACGTGAATATGATAGCTATGGTCGGGCATTGCACGTCTTGGCAGGCGTGTCTGCGCGTGTGCATTCCCATGGGATCACACGTCCGTTTGTGATCGGTGTGATCGGCCATGGTGATGTGTCGGCAGGCGCCCAAGAAGTGCTTGATGATATGTGGGGATCGGGACTGTATGAGAGCCTTACACCCGCCGAACTTTTGCTCCGCGTGCGCGCGGGTGCATTGAAAAATAAAATTTACAAAGTGGTTTTTTCGCGCCAAGATCGTTACGTCGCTGCAGGTCAAGTGATGGGGCCAGGCCACGGATTCAATGCTGCACATTACGAATCTGAACCCGAACGCTATGCAAGTCGCATGGCTGAATATGTGATGCATTTGGATGCATTGGTGAATGCGGTTCATTGGGAGCCGCGCTATCCGCGTTTGCTGACGGATCGCGATTTGTATCGTATTGCACGTACCGGACAGCGCTTGATCATTGCTGACATCACATGTGACAGACGAGGTTCTATCCCCACGCCTGAAATTACCCATGACGCATCCAGACCCTTCTTGTTATGGAATGGTATTGGGGGGTCCATGGCAGGCTGGACCGATCTTGCACCCGGCACCGATTTACCCGCGGGCTATATTCCTATTTTGGCCAACGATCGTTTGCCGCGGGATCTTGCGCGCGATGCTTCAGAAGCCTTTGCGGCAAGTTTTTTGCCCTATCTTACGGCCATCGCTCGGGGTGGAGATGACGGAGAACTTGAACGCCAACGTGCTATCGTGGATGCTGCGCTCGCGGTAGGGTGCACACTTAATCCCAAAATTTCGGCGGCCATTGTATGAACAGCACATCAACTCCTCCTTATGCGGTCACGCGACGCTTCCCGCGGTATGAAGCGCATCTTGCGTTGGATCTGCGTCGTGAAAATCACAGCGATATTTCCCATGGAATGACAGGCAATATGAGTCAAGGGGGGTTGTTTCTATGGCTCTCAGGAGAATTACCGGCGGTGGGTGAACATGTCCATCTTGATTTCAATGTTCCAGAAGGCCATCGCCCTGTCATTTTTTCATTGCGTGCTGAAGTGACCTCTGTGGTTTCGGAGATGGGGGTTGGCCTCCGTTTTTGTGAAATGCCTCACGCGACATTTATGCAACTTGGATCCTTGGTTGAGCGTGCATCGCATGGCGAATTTTTGCGTGAGACGGATCACCCGATCACATAGGCGACCCATAGCACCTGGGACAGACAACCTAAACCAATGGCGGCATGCAATAGCTTATGAATGATGGGATTTTTCCCGAGGTGATATTGCATGGACGCCGAGACCAAGATGAGCGAACCCCATCGTGTTGTCCAAAACAAGTCCTCGGCAGAAACCATGATTGCAACAATCACGTAGGGAGCATTCAAGGCGAGGCATGGCGCCCATAGGCGCTTTTTGTACCATGAGCCAAGTGTCGTTGTGGCAATGATGACGAAAAATAGGGACATGACAAGATTGGCATAATCGGTAATGTGACCTGTGCGAAAAGCGTCAATCCATCCATGAAAAGGGCCATAGTACACCGAATTTTTGATGAATTGCGTATGTGTTAGGGATGCAAGGATTGATAAAATATTTTGATTGGTGGTTGCTATAAGTACGCCAAAATATGCGACAAGAGGGATGACGCTTGCAACGATACGCCATGGACGATACCTCCACATCCTCCATGAACGTAAATTAATATAAAGCAAAATGGGCCAAAGGAATGGATGGGCCAAAAAACCGAGTGTTGTCATGATTTGGAGGAAATTTTTTTGTTTTTCTTGCTGCGCAACCAGAGCCGCAAACGCAAACATCATAAAAAAATAATCGCAGTTGCCTAGGAAAATGGATGGAATGCCGACGCAAGGTGCCGCTATCCACAATCCCAGGGTGCGTCTTGCATTGTTTTTCGATGCGATATGGGTTGCCAGTTGTTTGATTAAAAATGCAGAATAAAACCATGCCAATGAGACGAGCAATGCTTTAATCGTTGGCGTAGAGAAAAAAGCGCCCGTCAATATATGAACGAAAATAATACACCATCGAAGAAGTGGCAAATGAATAAGCGATTCGTCATTCACTGAATGGAATTCTAATGGAATATGTTCGGTTATTCGTACATTGTCGTTTATCTCGATAAAATAGACTTGTTTGAGCGGCTGCATCGACCACGGCGCAATATGATCGGTGGGCGCCGAGATCTTGGGGCGGTCATAGCGTGACACGATCAATATAGTAAGAAGTGCTGCAACCGCAGATCCTATCCATGCTGTTCTGAAAAATGCACGTGATCGTGAAACTTTTACGGCCATTGTCGGCCTTTAGCAGAATGTTCCCTGCCTCCCCATTAAACGGTATATTTGTATCTTCCACGTCCCTAAATCGCCTTGTTGCTCCCCCGCTCGCGCTGTAGGGTGTTCGTGGGGGGTGTTTGATGCGTTATTGGATTTGTGTCTTATTCTCATTTTTTACGGGATGCAGTGAACGCGCAGATCCCAAACAATCCGAAAGTATTGCGCCGCTTGCCGAAATCGAAGTCCCCTTAAGTGTGGATGAGTTGTGTGAAATGAATGCACACGTGGTGGCGTTGCGTTTGGTTCCCTCGGTGCAGCATGGCCCTTTATGTCGTGCAGGACCTGTTCCTGAATTTTTGGCTCCTCGCGTGGGTGCGTATGCTTGTAGTGCCACAGGTGTTGGTCGGGCCTGGGCACGTGATCTGCTTGCGGCGTATACTGCGGGCCTTATTCGGGTGGATTGGAAGCGTGCACGTCGCTGTATCAATACATCCCGTACGTTGCGCAAAACACCCTCGGCGATCACGCTTCTCGAAACCCCGGCGTGGATCAATTATCAAAACCAGTGTGCCCATCTTGCGGAAGGCACGGTGACTCTCGACAAATCATGTCAGAACCCATGGGAGTGTGCGGATGATCTGATCTGTGTATCAGAAACGCCATGGATCGATCACAGCCGCACATGTCAAAAACCAATCCACGCGACAACGCGTGCGGGAACTGTTTCCACGGGTGGTGCATGTATGCTTGCAAGTGATTGCAAAGATCCTTGCACCACATGTCATATTGAAGATGGACTTGCTTCCGGCGTGTGTGGTCTTTTGAAATCTGCAGGTGAAATATGTGGATCGCGCAGTGATTGTCTGGATGATTTGGACTGTATCCATGACGTGTGCACGGTGGTTGGGCTTGAAGCCATGGCGTGCAATCCTGACGATGAATCGTCCTGCGCACTGGGGCTTTCTTGCGTTGAGGGGACCTGCCGAATTCTTCCCACCCAAGGACCATGTTTGAATGGGGCGTTATGCGGGACTGAAACATTTTGTGATGCCAGCAAGACATGTGTACCCATGCGTGACTTGGGCGAACCGTGTGATGAACCAGGAAATGCCTCGCTTTGTGCGATGGGTGGTGAATGCAATGAGGGTGTGTGTATACCTGTTTGTTACGACAATTATTCGTGTCCTGCCGGGGAGTATTGTCACCGTGCAGAGGGTTCTCCGACGGTCTGTAAGACGGTTGTCCAGGAAGGGTGCACTGCCGATGAACTCTGCGGTTTGGGAGCTTACTGCGAAAGCACGACACACATGTGTAAGCCGCAAGTCCCTGTTGGGGCGGCTTGTACCGGCGATGCCATGTGTAGCAGCAATCATTGCTTGCGCGATGAACTCGTCCCGCTTGATGGGCGCAATCGATGCGGCATGCCCCAAGGCGGATGCCGCGATAACGATTTTTTAAACATCGCGTTTATGTTTGGTGGCTTGCGCCTTTTGCGACGTAAAAAAAATGGTGGGGCGGTTCGCGAACCGCCCGTCGAGGTAGGCACTCGCAATTAACATTGCTATACCTCCGCCATGCTCTTCTTCCGCCTATTCGATCAACCCTCCCATATGGCCATGGTCCAGGGTGCATGCAATGCATCGCAGATCGCACAATTGGAACGCTTGCTGGGGCCGCAGATCCATGCCGATTGGGATCCTAAAACGGTGTTCATCGCGGCACGACAAGGCACGCGATCACCATGGTCATCGAAGGCCACGGATATCGCGCACAATGTTGGATTGCATGATGTGCAGCGTATTGAGCGTGCACGCATATGGCATGGCGATGGCAATCCACCGCACGACCCCATGGTTGAAGCTGTTTATGAAAACAGCCAAGCATTGGAAACGCTTTTTACGGATCGTGAACCGGGTGTGCTCGAACACATTCCACTCGGTACATTGCGTGATGCCAATGTGCGCTTGGGCTTGGCATTGTCCGACGATGAAATCGCATATCTTGTTTCTGGCTATACCTCTTTAGGTCGCGATCCTACCGATGCAGAGCTCATGATGTTTGCGCAAGCCAACTCCGAGCATTGTCGTCACAAAATATTTAACGCCTCGTGGACGATTGATGGTGTTGAACAACCGTCATCACTTTTTTCGATGATTAGGAATACCCATGAGAAAAATCATTATGGGGTGTTGTCGGCGTACAAAGACAATGCAGCGGTCATCGAAGGCCATGTGTCACAACGTTTTGCACCCGATACCACCACTGGCTCCTATGGCTTTTCGGAGATGCCGACGCATCTTGTGATCAAAGTCGAAACCCACAATCATCCAACTGCCATCAGTCCTTATCCTGGCGCATCGACTGGGGCAGGCGGTGAGATCCGCGACGAAGGTGCCACAGGACGTGGCGCCAAGCCCAAAGCAGGCCTTGTGGGTTTTTGCGTGTCTGATCTGCGTATTCCTGGGTTGCCACAGCCGTGGGAAGCCGATGAACGAAAACCTGCGCGTATTGCTTCACCGCTTGCCATCATGACCGAAGGTCC
>SYDY01000082.1 GCA_005801425.1 Bdellovibrionales bacterium
CCGCCATCAGAGGGCCTTCAATCACGTTAATGGGCGCTCCCAATTGCAAACGAGCTTCTTCCACATCAACATCGATGTACTCAACAATGCCATGAATCAAAGCATGAGTTAAACGCGCTTCAACATCGGTGTCACGCCACGCAAGATCCTGAACCCGTGCAGTGAGCTCTGTTTTTGAGGATTGCGTATAAGTAATAAGGCGATCCGTGGCATCTTCACGGCGATCGAACAACACATCTTCGATAAGTTCACGCAAATCAGCAGGAACATCACTCATGACCATAAGCTGGCCAGCATTCACAATGCCCATGTCCAAGCCCGCTTGGATCGCATGGTACAAAAACACCGAATTCATGGCCTGACGCACATACTCATTGCCACGAAATGAAAATGACAAATTACTTACGCCACCTGATATTTTCGCGAAGGGAAAAAGGCGTTTCAATTCTCGGATCGCATCCAGAAAATCGAGGCCATAGCGATTATGCTCTGACATCCCCGTGGCAACAGTCAGGATATTGGGATCAAACACAATATCCTGCGATCGAAAACCCACTTCTTCGGTCAAAATACGATGGGCACGGGATAATATTTCTACTTTGCGTTGTGAACTTGCAGCCTGGCCTTCTTCATCGAATGCCATCACAACCACTGCTGCCCCAAAACGGCGCACAATCGTCGCCTGCTTTTTAAAGATCTCTTCACCCTCTTTGAGGCTGATAGAATTAACGATGCATTTTCCTTGAATACAACGCAAACCCGCCTCAAGAACCGAAAACTTCGAACTGTCGATCATCACAGGCACGCGCGCGATATCCGGTTCAGCAGCCACAAGATGCAAAAATTCGGTCATTACCCGCGCCGAGTCGAGCAAACCTTCATCCATGCAAATATCAATAATATTGGCGCCACCTTCGACCTGCTGCCTCGCCACGCTCAAGGCTTCATCAAATTTTTCTTCTTTGATCAAACGCGCAAATTGGCGTGATCCTGTCACATTGGTGCGCTCACCTACCATAATAAAATTGCTGTCTTTTCGTATAACCAAAGGCTCAAGGCCGCTGAAACATGTTTCAGTGCGCGCCGTAGGCAAAACGCGAGGTGCGTACTCCTTCATTGCATCGGCAATGGCACGAATATGTGCGGGTGTAGTACCACAACATCCACCTGCAATATTCAGCCAACCGCGGGATGCAAAATCAGCCAAAGTTTTTGCAACTTGTTCTGGTGTCTCATCGTATTCACCAAATGCATTGGGAAGCCCCGCATTGGGCACACAGCTCGTTGCAATCGGCGCAAGGGTCGACAATTCTTCCACGTAAGGACGCATCGCTTCAGGACCCAAAGCGCAATTCAGTCCCACCGAAAGCAACGGCACATGCTCCATGGAGATCCAAAACGCCTCAACGGTTTGCCCCGATAACGTTCGACCGCTTGCATCAGTAATAGTCACCGACAGCATCAATGGGATCTCGCGATCACTTTCCTCTGACGTCGTTTGTGCTGCCGCCAATGCCGCTTTGGCATTAAGCGTATCAAAAACAGTTTCCACCAAAAGCAGATCAACGCCGCCTTCGATGAGCGCACGGCATTGTTCTAAATATGCGTCGTAGAGATCATCGTAACTCACCGCACGAAAGCCTGGATTGTTCACATCCGGTGACAACGATGCGGTTCGATTTGTAGGACCGATCGCCCCCGCAACAAACCGTATCTCACCCGATGCACTCATAAAGGCATCCGCCGCTTCGCGCGCCAATCGCGCCCCTGCAATATTAATTTCGTGAACAAACGGCTCCATGGCGTAATCCGCCATGGCAATTCGGGTGCTATTGAACGTATTTGTTTCGATGATATCAGCACCAGCTTCCAGATACTGCCGGTGAATATCCCGAATAATATCCGGCCTGGTCAGACTCAACAGATCGTTATTACCACGCAACTCACGATCATGGGTCAAAAAACGATCACCCCGAAAATCGGCCTCTTGCAAGCGATGGCGTTGGATCATCGTTCCCATGGCGCCATCGATCACACAGATCTTTTGTGCAAAGCGTTTACGGAGCATATCAGCGGCTTGTGTTTCTTTTCTCGATTTCACCCAAACACCCTACCCCATAGTTAAGCAAACGTGAACCATACGAAAGATTGCCTTTATATCCTCAACATGGAAACCTTTTGTCCAGGTGAGGGGCCCCCAACAAAGCATATTCATCCTTTTATGGATGTACCTCTGTCTCGCCGTCACCATCAGCGGCTGCGAGTACAATCCTTTGGGCCCAGCATTTCAAGGGGCCAAAATGGAAGGTGATCTCGCAGAAATCAAAAAGCGGGGTGTTCTAAGAGTTTTGGTACAAGACAGCGACAGCGACCCCCTACCTATCCCGGGCGTTGTGGGTGAACAGGAACACGAACTGGTCAAAGACTTTTCCACCCACCTTGGGGTTGAAGCACAATTCGTATCACTTGCAGATGATAGAGAAATGTTAGCCACGCTCGCCAACCAAAGAGCCGATCTTATTGCCAGTCCCGTTCCCATCACCAAGGAGACTACACACAAAGGCATCGCCTACAGCCATCCCGTTGCCTCAAACCCACCACTCGCTTGGGCTGTGCAAGCAAATGCCACCGAACTTCTACTTCGCGTTAATAATTTCCTGACGGAAAAGGCGCTCACACAACGCAATACATTGTATCCCCACAAAGGCGATGTGGACGAGATCCGATCACGAGGGGTCTTGCGCGTACTCACACGTAACAGTGGCGTCTCTTATTTTCTCTACCGCGGCCAGCCCATGGGTTTTGATTATGATGTCGCAAAAATGCTCGCCAAAAAACTGGGTGTAGGCATCGAAATGGTGGTGGCACCCAGCAATGAAATGCTCATTCCATGGCTTCTTCAAGGTCGTGGCGATATCATCGCGGCATCCTTTGGCATCACGCCTGCACGTGCACGCCATGTGTTCTTCTCTAAGCCCTATTTAAACGCAAATCCTTATCTAGTTGCAGATGCCGATATTCAAAATACCCAAGGCTTGCCCAAACTCACCGATCAGACCATTCATGTTCCCATCGATTCGGTTTATTCGGGCTATATTGAATCCAATCAGCATTCATACGGATGTTTTATCGAAAAAGTAGAACCACCTTCTGACACACAAGATCTTGTGCGCATGGTGGCCGAAAAAAAGATAAAATACACCGTCACCGATGAACACATCATCGAGATGTTCGATGATGCAAAAAATATAAGTATATTCAAAATGCCACCAGGAAAGTATGGTTCTATCCGCATCGCCTTTGCCATGCGACCCTCAAATCCCGAACTCCGCAACAGCGTGAATCATTTTGTGGACTCCATACAGAAAACTGCAGAGTTTAATATTCTCAGAACACGCTATCAACGTAAAAATGGCCCTGAAAATACACAAAAAAATGGGCATACATATGTCGCAGGTCAAATTTCACCCTATGACAATATCATTAAGAAATATGCGCGTAAGTACAACATTGATTGGCGTTTGATGGCCGCCCAAGCCTTTCATGAAAGTAAATTTCGCCCACGTGCTGTGAGTTGGGCCGGAGCGCTCGGATTATTTCAAGTGCTCCCTAAAACCGGTGCCGAATTGGGATTTCACAATCTTACTGATCCGGAAATTGGTGTTCACGCAGGGATCCAATACATGACAAATTTAATGAATCGCTTACCCCATCGGATCGAATTTCCAAGCCGTGTTCGCATGGCCCTGGCGGCTTTCAATGCAGGTATGGGCCATCTTGAGGATGCCCGACGCCTCGCACAGCAAAAAGGTCTTGATCCCGATATTTGGTTCGGAAACGTAGAAAAAGTCATGCCACTTCTCGCAGATCCTGTTCACTACATGCGATCACGCTACGGATACTGCCGTGGTACAGAACCCGTGCAATACGTTTCTCGCATCCAAACGACCTATGAACAGTATGTGCAGGTATTCAAATAAAAATTACATATTCCTCCGATACTGCCCCCCCACTGCAAACAGCGCCTGCGTGATCTGACCAAGCGTACAAAACTTGCTCGTATGCAACAATTCATCAAACACATTGCCGCCGCTTGATGCCACCCGTTGCAAGTTTTTCAACGTCTCATCCGCATAAGAAGAATGCGTATATTGTACCCATTCTTTGGTTTCAATCTGCTGCTCTTTTTCTTCTGTGCTTGAACGCATCACAGCCGCAGGGATCATGGTCGGAGAACCATCGGTTCCCAAAAACATATTCACACCCACAAGTGGCAATGCACCCGAATGCTTCATGTGCTCATAATGAAGTGATTCTTCTTGTATTTTCCCACGTTGATACATGGTTTCCATGGCACCCAAAACACCACCGCGTTCACTGATTCGCGCAAATTCGACAAGAACTGCTTCTTCAACAACGTTGGTAAGTTCTTCAACCCAAAACGAGCCTTGCAAAATATTCTGCCCTTGGGTTGCTCCAAACTCGCGATTAATCACCAGCTGAATAGCCATGGCACGACGCACCGATTCTTCCGTCGGTGTTGTCACGGCTTCATCGTAGGCATTGGTGTGGAGTGAATTGCAATTATCGAAAATAGCTAAAACCGCTTGAAGCGTCGTCCGAATATCATTAAACGCCACTTCCTGGGCATGAAGCGATCGACCCGATGTTTGCACGTGATATTTGAGCATCTGTGATCTGTCTGATGCCCCATAACGTTCACGCATGGCCTTGGCCCAAATGCGACGAGCTACTCGCCCAAGAACCACATATTCGGGATCCAAACCATTGGAGAAAAAGAACGATAAATTCGGTGCAAACGAATCGATCGAAAGCCCACGCGACAAATAATATTCAACGTACGTAAATCCGTTGGCAAGCGTAAAAGCAAGCTGCGTAATAGGGTTGGCCCCTGCTTCCGCAATATGGTAGCCCGAAATGGATACACTATAAAAATTACGAATATTGCGCGCGGTAAAGCTTGCCTGAACATCCCCCATCACTTTCAGAGAAAATTCTGTAGAAAAAATGCACGTGTTTTGCGCTTGATCTTCTTTAAGAATATCCGCCTGAACTGTACCGCGCACATTGCTCAATGTGTGGGCCTGAATACGGTCATAGACTTCACGGTCCAACACCTGGTCACCCGTAACGCCCAAAAGCATCAATCCTAAGCCATTGTGAGAACGAGGAAGCTCGCCGTGATAGACAGGTGCTTTTCCAATCAATTCTTTAATCTTTTGATAAATTTGTTTTTCAAGACCTTCGCGCTGAATATGCAACTCACACTGCTGATCCACTGCAGCATTCATAAAAAATGCGACCAAGGTCGGGGCCGGTCCATTAATAGTCATCGACACCGAGGTATTGGGATCCAAAAGATTAAACCCCGAATACAATTTTTTCGCATCATCGAGACAACACACCGAAACACCCGCATTACCCACTTTGCCGTAAATATCGGGACGACGATCTGGATCCGCACCGTACAATGTCGCCGAATCAAACGCAGTCGATAAACGGGACGCAGGTTGATCGCTTGCTAAATAATGAAATCGCCGATTGGTACGCTCAGGCCCCCCTTCACCTGCAAACATACGAATAGGATCTTCATTTTCTCGTTTAAATGGAAACACACCTGCCGTGTATGGGAAAAAACCGGGTAAATTTTCCTGCATCAACCAACGTAAAAGTGCACCACCCTCATGACGCGGCAATGCCACTTTATGGATCTTGGTTCCTGCAAGACTTGTCCCATAGGCATCGATAGAGACTTCTTTTCCTCGAACACTGTAACGAACAACACTTTCATTGTACCGATGACGAATATCCGGCCACGATGCCAAAGCTTCACGCGATGATGCGTTAAGTGTGCCCTCTAGAGCTGCCGAGCGATCTCCCACCGAAGCACCATCCGACGCGCACATTTCATAGGCGCGTATCAAATCCACTTTTTTTGCATCGTCTTCAATGCGTGTGTTGTACGCATGGATACAATCGGCAATGTCGGCCAAATATCGAACACGCTTGGGTGGGATCACATAGATTTTTTCTGATTCTGCATGAAGTTTGGATGGCTCTGTTCTACTTAAATCCTTCACACCTAACGCCCGCAAGCGTTCTTTAATTTCCCAGTACAAGCGATCGGTGCCAGGATCGCCAAATTGCGATGCGATGGTACCAAAAACGGGCATATTTTCAGGTGAAACATCGAATGCTTGGCGACCCCGTTGCACTTGTTTGCGAACATCGCGCAAAGCATCGGCCGATCCATTTTTGTCGCATTTATTCAGGGCCACCACATCGGCAAAGTCGAGCATATCAATTTTTTCAAGTTGTGTCGCAGCGCCGTATTCAGGTGTCATCACATACAAAGACAGATCGCATTGATCGACAATTTCGGTATCCGATTGCCCAATGCCCGATGTTTCCAAAATCACAAACGAAAATCCGGCCTGTTTCAAAACACACAGTGCACCTGGAACATGGGCAGAAAGCGCTAAATTGGCCTGCCTTGTCGCAAGAGAACGCATGTAGATCCGTGGCGACGACAAACTATTCATGCGAATACGATCACCAAGCAATGCACCACCGGTCTTGCGCTTGGATGGATCCACCGAAATCACGCCAATGCGCATGGTCTCGTTGTCATGAAGAAAACGACGAAGCAACTCATCCACAAGTGATGATTTCCCCGATCCTCCCGTCCCCGTGATCCCAAGTACCGGAACACCCGTCACATCGTTTCGAAGCCATGCATGTTGTACATCGGGATGATTTTCAATCACCGAAATTGCGCGGCCCAAGCTGCTTGCATCCCCCTTGGCAATCCCTTCGATCTCATGGGGTTTTAATGGCTCACCAAGTGGTCGGTCACAACGTTGCAGTAAATCATCGATCATCCCCTGCAAACCAAGGGCACGACCATCATCCGGCGAGTAAATCCGTTCAACACCATAAGCCTGCAATTCCAAGATCTCCGAAGGCAAGATCACACCGCCCCCACCCCCAAAAATGCGAATATCGTCCCGCCCTGCGTCATGCAGCATATCAACCATATAACGAAAATATTCATTATGTCCTCCCTGATAGGAGGTCATGGCGATGGCGCTGGCGTCTTCTTGGATCGCGCATTGCACCACATCGTAAGCCGATCGGTCATGCCCTAAATGAATGACCTCCGCACCTGATGCCTGTAAAATTCTGCGCATGATATTGATCGCAGCATCGTGCCCATCAAAAAGTGACGCTGCGGTAACAATTCGGATTCGATTTTTAGCTTTGAAGGGCTGTGGATTCACATCGATCTCCATATTTTTGTCGCTTGGTGGGGCGGCTCGCAACCGCCCTCCATCAAGATGAAATATCTCAAGGCGATTCGTGAACAACCCCTAGATAATCAAGAAATGATTCTTTAAGTACCATCGCTGCGCGTTCAGGCAGCATTGTTCCTTGTCGGACGGCATCAAACGTCATTGCATTATTTTTTTTAAAATCCTGCAAAGCCGCCCATAAACGACTCTCAAGCGAGATCCACATCCACGCTTCATGCTGCATGCTTCTCCTGGCTTCAAAATCACCGCTATTCACTCTTTTTTCTTTCCAACCCGCCAAATGCATCCACAATGCTTCAACACGCAGGGCTTCCAACCCACTCAGAAGCAACAGATCATCTGCCGAAAGATCGGGCCGAACCATCCGAAGTGCCGATTGCAATTCACCCCGCGCCATACGGGCCACTTGAAGACCTTCACCATCCGCTTTATTGATGCCAATGAGATCTGCACTCTCCAAAATTCCCTTTTTAAGCCCCTGCAACGCGTCCCCTGCCCCAGAAAGACAGAGCAGCAAACAACAGTCCACCAGATCCTTAACCCGTGTCTCACCCTGCCCAACACCCAATGTTTCAATGAAAATAACATCAAAGCCCGCTGCCTCGCACAACAACATCGCTTCATGGGTCCACGTAGAAACACCACCGTGCGCAAGTCTGCTTGGACTCGGGCGAACAAATGCGCCATCAAGCAAACTCAGATCACGCATCCTTGTTTTATCACCAAGAATACTTCCGCCCGTCACCTCGCTTGTGGGATCAATGGCCAAAACCGCCACACGAAATCCTTCTTTCACAAGCAAACAACCCAGCGCATTAAGCAATGTACTTTTTCCTGCGCCAGGCGGTCCCGTCACCGCAATACGATATGCACCACCGGTATGAGGCAAAAGCGCTTCTAAAAGGGCAACAGCACGCAAACGATCATCGCTGCGTGTACTTTCCACAAGCGTAATCGCCTGTGCCAATGCAGCCCGATCTCCACGCTGTATGGATGCGGCAAAAGCATGAATATCATCCATGACCCAACCGCTTATCCAAAACACGAATTAAATCTTGCGCTGCCACTGTAAGCACTGTTCCTGGGCCATACACCGCCAGAACACCTTGTTTAAGCAATTCTTCTGCATCGAGATCTGGCACAACCCCCCCGACCACCACCCCAATATCACCGCGTCCCAATGCATGCAGCGAAGCGATGAGCTCTGGCACAAGCATCATGTGCCCTGCCGCCAACGAGCTCACGCCGACCACATGCACATCGTTATCAACCGCATCGCGCGCAGCTTCTTCGGGGGTCTGAAACAAGGGCCCAACATCCACATCAAAACCAATATCCGCAAACGATGACGCAACGACTTTCTGCCCGCGATCGTGTCCATCCTGACCCAATTTGACAACCAGTATGCGTGGAGGACGTCCATGGTTCTCAGCAAATGAACGCACCAACGTACGACACACTTTCAACGAACTATCATCTTCACCCAGGTGATTTGCATAGATCCCCGTCACCACATAGCCCTCCACACGATAACGTCCAAACACCCGCTCTAAGCTTTCCGATATTTCGCCAACAGTTGCACCCAAGCGTGCTGCTTCAATCGATACTGCCAATAAATTTCCCGATGACGATTCTGCTACATGGGTAAGATGTGCAAGCGCAGTCTGGACTTTATCATGATCGCGTCGTGCACGCAGTTCACGAAGACGTTCACATTGTTTGTTGCGTACTGCATCCACATCGACGCGATGCAATTCGGGTGCATGCGAGGGCCCACCTGCAAACATATTAACGCCCACAAGTGCACGATCACCGCGCTCAATGGCCGCTTGCGTCGCCGCTGCATCCGCCTCAATACGCCGCTTGGGTAAACCGCTTTCAATTGCCTTAAGCATGCCGCCCAGTGATTCTATTTCATCCATTTCACGCTGCGCATTTTCGAGCATACTCGCAACGCGGGCCTCCATCACATGAGAACCACCCCATGGGTCGATCGACTCCGTAAGGCCTGCTTCTCGCTGCAAAAATAATTGAGTATTGCGTGCGATCCGCGCGCTGAATGGTGTTGGAAGTGCCAATGCTTCATCGAATGCGTTGGTATGCAACGACTGCGTACCACCCCATGTTGCAGCAAACGCTTCGATGCATGTTCGCGCAATGTTGTTGTACGGCAATTGTGCGGTAAGCGACCATCCTGACGTCTGACAATGGGCACGCAAACACGATGATTTTGGATCTTTCGGTTCAAACGGCAACATCAACCGTGCCCACAACAACCGCGCAGCACGCAGTTTTGCAATTTCGCTGATGAGATCCATCCCAATACCCCAAAAAAACGATAGCCTTGGCGCAAAGTCATCCACCGCAAGACCCGCATTCAATCCAACACGCACGTATTCAATTCCGTTAGCCAACGTATAGGCCAATTCAAGATCAGGCGAAGCACCTGCTTCCTGCATGTGATATCCAGAAATACTGATGCTATTAAATTTAGGCATCTCTTTCGCCGTGTAACGGAAAATATCACCGACAATGCGTAAACTTGGCGCAGGTGGGTAAATATAGGTATTGCGCACCATGAATTCTTTTAAAATATCATTCTGAATGGTTCCGGAAAGATCCTTCGCCGCAACACCTTGTCTTTCGGCCGCCACCACAAACATCGCAAGTACCGGAAGCACTGCACCGTTCATGGTCATGGACACACTGATCTTGTCCAATGGGATCCCATCAAACAAGATCATCATGTCTTCGACACTGTCTACAGCAACTCCCGCCATACCCACGTCGCCACTGACCCGTGGATGATCCGAATCGTAACCACGATGGGTCGCCAAATCGAACGCTACCGATAAACCTTTTTGTCCTTCGGCAAGTGCGCGTTTATAAAATGCATTGCTTTCTTCGGCTGTCGAAAATCCTGCATATTGCCTGATGGTCCACGGCTGCGTCGTGTACATGGTTGAATAAGGACCACGCAAAAACGGCCATACACCGGGCTTATCGTTTTCATTCACAATCGTATTTCCCTTTGCACTTCGTTCCATGCTGCTTTACATAAATCATCAACCCATTGTTCATACACCCAGCTGCCAGCGAGTACATCGTCAGTGTACTGTCCTAAACCCGTTTCAAGCGCAACCACATGTTCAATGTGCTGCAACATCGTTTCTGCATATTCTTGCGTTGTTGGAATATATTTTGCGATCCGCGATGTATCGATGGGGGTCACGCCACCCAAGTGACTCGCCAAGACAGCCGCTGTCACGCGTAAAACATTATCCCATGGTTCCTGCACAGTCATCATACGTTCCGAACATTGTGCATGAATGATCACCGGCGCATCGCCAGCACCAAGCATACGCATCATTCTCGCCCACAGAACACGTAACGCCTTAATTTTTGCAGCTTGCATTAATGGATCTTGTGCAAGCGACATGCGCACCGTCATGCGTTGCATGACATCATGCGCAGACATGCCATGCTTTTTCATTTCATCACACAAAGCAAAAGCATGATTGATAGACCAAGCAATTTCCTGCGCAATCGTTGCGCCTTCTTCATGCCACGCCGTTGCATCAATCGTAAAACTGGGCGGCCCAACAATAGCTTGTTGCTTCATCGCGCGACCTTACCATGGTCACAATCCCATTTCATCAAGTCGACGTTGCAATATTGCACGATTAACAACATCTTTTTCCGTCGCCAAATGGACTTTGGCCATAGATTTAGCCTCTGGGATCCGCATCGCAAAGATGCATTGGATCCCCACTTCTCTGATCCGTGGTTCTGCATCGGCCATCAGTGTTAACAGAAAGGCCTTCAACCGCTCAAGATCACGACTCCGTGCCATGGCTTGGGCATAAGCCGCTTGGATTTGAAGATCCAGCTCAGGCCAAACACGGGCTTCACGCCAAAGCGCTTCTGTGGTTGCATCGGGACGTACCCCCAGCAATGCAATCGCACGCCCACGTGTAAAAACACGCACCGATGTATCCCGAGCCACATCACGCAATGCTTTCAGTTGTTCATCATCCAAGGATTTTAGCACCGCTGGCGCAACGGGATGATGTCCAGCAATCAATGCCATCACATCATCACGTGCAGAAGCCTGAGCAACCATCGCAGGAAACACGCCCAAACAGATCATTATCAATAAACGCATGGTTTACTCCCTCATTTAACCAATGGATTGTTGCGCATTACAAAGCCTTGTCCCGGACTCAGGCTTATGGTGGTCCCTGCGGTATAATTCATGAGATTTGCCCCCGCACCGGCTTCTGTATCAGGTGTATCGGCGATATTGTCGTAAACACCCACACCCCCCAGCATCATGCGATTCTCTTGGGTATGATACAGCCCGAGAAAATGACCCGACTCATGGGCCATCACCACCGCCGTTGTTGTAGGATCCTGCGCAAACATCGCAAGGGACACGGCCACACCTGAATGCGTCGTTCCTTTCGCAAGTGCCATCCCAGGAATACCGCCAGAAATGCCACCTATATATTGCCCCATGTCAAATTGACCGAAGATCATGCATTGAAAATGATCCACAAAAAACAAATGCAAACCCGTATGTTCGGTATCGCTGCTGTGCTTTAAAAGTTTGTCCAGATCCCCACCAGCGCATGTTCCCTCTGGCAAAATAATCGTTCGTAAACTTGGATCATTCAAATCCACATAATGAATATCACCCAAAGTAACGCCCACAGAACCATAGGCATCACGCATCACCTTCAAAGCATCTTGCAAGGTCCGATCAGTTTTTGCATTGGCAGCCGTCAAGCCACGTGCCCCCGTAAAATGTAACACCAAATCAAGCGACCCTTTGGTTTTGACTTCCTTTGCACGCCGTACCAACAAAGCAATGTAAAGCGGTTTATCCACAGCCTGCAAAGCGCCTGTTTGCATATCCACAGCATACGCACCAAATTTAACATGATACGTCCCTTCCCCAAACTTCACTTCCGGCGAATTGGGAACCAACCAAGCCCCTGTCGTCACCGATGGAATGATCCTATTCTTGCTATAAAATTGCCCTGGAAATGGCCCCGCGACTTCGCTAACGCCTGACGACGGCGCAACATCATCAACGATCACACCGCTCGGTCCATCCACACGCTTCAGAATGACACTGGCACCATTATGCCCATAAACATAAAACATGGCGCTTCGCACATCGGCGGGAAACACCACCGAGACTTCTGCACTTTCCCCATCCTTGACTGACACGGGACCTATTCTAATCATCCCAACATCATCGGGAATATTCCCCGGCAACATATCCCCATAGGGCGGAAGCTCTGATGGCGCGATGGCCGATCCAGCATCGGCAACATGCACAGTGACATCATCATGGTGATCCACCGGATCCTGTGATGGATTATTTCCCGTCGCGTGATCGCCGTCACTACACCCCCAGCTGAACACTGCCCAGAATACAGTAATGCACCCAAACTGCCGCCCCCAGGTCACACGCACGATGTCCCCCTTGGAGAATATGAATAAGTATGCAGAACTATGCCAAGCGTCAGCCCCTACAGCAAGCGCCGGCTGCAGTTAAACACCGATGTTCGCTTGCGAAATCAGCACAAAGCGGGCAATGATATCCGTCTCTTTCACGCCCTCCCAGGAGCACTCCATGCCCCAGCTAGAAGGCATTCAAGCCTTATTTTTTAGCACCTGCATACTTTTGGTATTCTTGCTCCTGGGTAAGCTTGTCCGTGTCAAAACCCCTTTATTGCAGAAGCTTTTTCTTCCATCGTCGATCATCGGCGGATTTATCGCGCTTGCATTTGGCCCGTTTGGTTTCAACCTTATCCCTGACTGGGCCACCGCCGCATGGGTTAAATTTCCCGGCATTCTCATCAACGTCGTTTTTGCTACGCTTTTTCTTGGCGTCACCATGCCCAAAGCCAAACAGATTTGGTCGCTAGGCGGCTCACAGCTTTGCTATGGTGCCTTGGTCGGTGTCGGCCAATATTTTGTTGCACTCATCACCCTGGCCCTATTCATCAAGCCTTTTTTCGATGTTCCTGACATCTTTGCCTGCATCGTTGAAATCGGATTTTCAGGTGGTCACGGCACAGCGGCGGGCATGACCCCTGTTCTTGAAGAATTGGGATTTGCAGCGGGTGGCGCTTTGGCGCAAATGTCCGCCACCATAGGTCTCATCACTGCCGTTGTTGGTGGCATCATTATGGTGAATATTGGGATCCGCAAAGGATACTGCGCATCTATTCGCCCCGATCAAGGCCTTTCCAAAAACAAGCAAACAGGTCTTATTCCCCATAACGAGCGCTATTCCATTGCAACCGCGACCGTGGCCAGCGAAGCCATCGAACCTCTCGCCTTGCATGCCGGTGTCGTTGGCGTTGCGATTCTCGTTGGCTGGGCGATGCTTTTGTGGATCCAAGCCATGTTCCCATCCATCAAAGGCTTTCCATTGTTCCCACTTGCTATGATCGGCGGGATGTTTGTTCAGAGTGCCTGCAATAAGGTCGGTATGTCCCAGTATTTCGACCGTGGCACCTTTGAACGACTTCTTGGAATTTCTCTCGATGTCCTCGTGCTTTCAGCAGTCGCCACTTTGAAACTCGATCTTTTTGTTCAAAACATTGGTCCATTCGCAATCATCATGGCCACAGGTATTGCATGGCCTGTTTTTGCAACACTGGTTTTGGCTCCCCGTATGTTCCCCAAATTTTGGTTTGAACGCGGCATTACCGAATTTGGTATGCAAACAGGTGTTACCGCCATTGGACTGCTTCTTTTGCGCCTTGTAGATCCCGGCTATCGCACGGGAACAGCAGATGCCTTTGGGTTTAAGCAAATGGTCTACGAACCCTTTTTAGGAGGTGGACTTATTACCGCCATGGCGCCCGCGCTCATCATTGCCTTCGGCATTTGGCCCACAGTCCTGATTTGCGGCGCCATTATGATTGTTTGTGTCATCATTGCAGCCCTCAATGGTTGGATTAATTTACATCCCAACCGACAAGCCACACCTCTCGAATAAGTTCCCTAGCCGACACCGTTCAGTAATGGTAATCAACGTCGATGACCGATGACCGTGAAAATTTTGACCAATCGGACGTCCACAATGGGCGTGGCATCGAATTGGCCGAGCGAGGATGGCTTGAGGAGGCCGCCAAAGAATTTCGCAAGGCCATCCAGCTTGATCCTCATTCTTCCCATGCGCGTGGAAATTTAGCGGGTGTCTTGTCTGAAAAGGGCGAGTTGCTTGATGCACTCACAGAAATCGTCGCATCGATCGTCTGCGATCCAGAGAGTCCCACAGTCCACCAGCAACTTGGTTATTTTCTATCCGCCTATGGCCGAGAGCTCGCCATGGGATCTTTCCGTACGGCTATCGAAATAGATGATAGCTCTGTCGACGCACACTTAAGTCTCGCTCTTCTTCTTGCTGAAAATGATGAAAATGATGAGGCGTTGCAGGAACTACAAATTGCACACCAGATGGAACCATCCAACGAAGAGATCCGCCATGAAATGGGATGCTGCCTAACTGATCTCGGACGATACAGCGAAGCTATCACTATTCTTAAGTCACTTTGTAAAGAGAACCCTGAGCATCTCGATGCGTTGGTAGATCTTGCAATTGCTTACACAGCACAAGGTTTTTACGCAGAGGCAGAGAGCTCTCTCCAACGACTTCTGCGTAACGATGCTGAGCATTTCGGAGCCAACTACCACCTGGCTGCATTGTATGCTGTATGGGATAAGCACGATCTAGCTGCAAAGCATCTCAAAAAAGCCGCCGATAAAGATCCTGAAGCACTACGGGAATGGATTGAACGCGATCCGTTTTTCGATCACCTCACCGATGATCCTCGTTTTGAGCACTATCTCTGATACAGTCCTCGAAAAATAATTACTTCAATCGCTATTGGGTTCTCCGTGTGCAGTCATTGTTTTTTCTCATATGAATCATGTTGTTTCCGAATAAAAAAAAGCCCCAAAGTACGAATACCTTGGGGCTTTTCAAATTAATTTCGGCAGTGACCTACTCTCCCACACAGTCTCCCATGCAGTACCATCGGCGCGGACAGGCTTAACTTCCGAGTTCGGGATGGGATCGGGTGGAACCCTATCGCTATGACCACCGAA